>CAYYHI010000028.1:0-24980 GCA_964471745.1 uncultured bacterium
TCCTGTTCCGGAAAGTTGCCGAGTTCGCTTTCGATACGCAGGTAGATATTACAGTTGTCACCGATCTTGAACGAAGCCCGACCGTCGGAATTCGTGAATCCCCAAGTGCAGGCCAATAATAGTTCGTCGTGGATATAATCGCTTGCCAGCATGATTTTAGCTCCATCTACCGGGCGGCTTCTCCAGTCCTGTACAGTGATATTGAGATCGGCTGAATCAGTATAGCGGTCGGTGACGGTCCAGACCGATGCATCGCTGCGCCAGTTGAACACTGCGGGGATTTCGTTCCAGTTGTCATAGGGAGTATGATCGACGTAAGTGTTGACCGGCTCCCAGGAAATCCAGCGCTGTCCATCCCAGAACTCGTTCCAGGTGTGATCGGTGCAGCGGGTCGATGTACACACTGTAGGGATCAGAGCAGCACGTCCGGCTGCCGCTGTCAGGTCGGAGTGCTCGCCGCAACGCCCGATGTGGTTACGATATATCCGCACCGGCTGGATCGGGCGTTCCTGTATCGGTGTGAATTCCAGGACTTCCTGAATCCAGGCAACGATCATCCCGATTGCACCGTTTTCCACCGTGTTGTCGTTGCGGAGATTACCCCACAGGACTTCGCAGTCTTCCAACTGCTCACGCAGGGATGTGTAATCATCGTCGGATTCATTCAGCAGGAAATTGCGCCAGAACTTGCCGGTCTCCGGTTGCCGAACGCCCCCGGTAGAGGGATCGATGTACAAGGGCTGCTCATCCGACAGACGGGGATGAACGACATACCAGTAGTATATATCCCGATCGATTTCAACCTGAACAACCTCGTCATCTTCGGTGCGGACATCGTATTCGACGGTCGTCCAGTAGTCGCCGTCCTCGAAATCGCCGTATTCGACGATTCTGACATAGTCCAGGTATTCATCTGATGCATATATCGTTTCAGCGTTTTCGAGGAACAGGTCAAGATTGAGAGCGTAATCTTCCAACAGGATCGGTGATACGTGTGCGAGAGCGAACGCAACCTCATCGACATGCAGCTCTTCTGCATCGAGAATAGCATCAGCGACCATATCCTGTGTAAACTCCACCCAGTCTCCTCCGATCCGGTTCAGGTTGTTGATCAGGTCGTTTCTTAACCAGACGGGTGACCGTGCAACTGCTTCCATGCAATGATCGCTGAGGTTGTTTTCCGGCATAATCTCATCAATGCGTCGTTCGTATGGATCCAGGCGGATGGCGTAACAGTCGCCGGGCGGAATGCTCACTCGAGTCAATGAGGAATCGAGCGACAGCCACTCGTCAGCTCCCATCGTAACGTCAGATTTCTTAAATACGAGGCTTGAAGTTGGTGCTGTTTCTGTTGTAATTACGGGAGTTGTTTCTATCGTGGCGGGATACTCGCCAATGCACTCGTAAACAGGAACGTTGCGTGTTGTTATTCCTTTTATTACCTGATTACCTTCACCAATGGCAGTACTGCAAGGCATTAATACTGCCAAGGATATGAAAATAATTCGTCCAAGTGGCATGACTTGCTCCTTATTTATTCCTGATTCTTGATTAACGAATCACGAATCACTAATCAATTATAAATACTATATTAATCGATGTCAAGTTATGAAATGGTTATTCAAGTGGTGATGTTCGGAATTTTTTAGGAGAATAGCCACCGGTGTCAGCCGACTGAAGATTGTCGGGGTGTTTAGTCGGCTCGGTTTACCAATCTGATGAGATACTCCCATGTGCTGATTAATAGTATCCGATATCCATATCCACTTTCTCACATGGCGTAAATTCCGTTATCGATCTCGATGCTGTTGTTATTTCAAGCTGTTGCGGGATTACGTTGACATAAAACGGACGCGACAGGTCCGATGTGCAGTACCCGGCAATAAATCCAATCAGAATCAGTGCAGCTATCTTCATGATGGTTTTTAAGGTCTTTCTTCTCACTGGGGGCAATGGATAGACAGGTCGGTCTGTTTCCAGTTCAATGTTACCAATCAAGTCGGTCTGTTCCTGCAGTTGATCGAGCCTGGTGCGGCAAACAGAGCACTTCGACAGGTGATCTTTTAACACCATCTCTTCCTGCTCACTCAGCAAATGTAAAACAGACTGGAGCAGTTTGTCATCATCGGGATGACTCATTCTATGATTCCTTTCTCGTGTAATCCTTTCCGACATTGTTTCACCGCGTAAAAGATGCGCGATTTGACCGTTCCCAAGGGCAGATTCGTGATACGAGCTATCTCCTCATAGCTGTGCCCCCCATAAAACCTCAAAACGAGGATATGGCGGTGATTCTCTTCGAGAGAACCAATTACCTTTGCGAGACAGCGATCCCGCTCCTTTTTCATTAATGCTTCAAGTGGCGTCGGCGCTTTATCCACGGGATTGAGATCGTCCAATGTTCGATTACGTTGGATGCGCTTTTTCTCCTTCAATGCGAGGTTGAAAGCAATCCTGGACAGGTACGCCGAGAAACAACCACCGCGAGGATTAGCTCTTAAACGCAGCAAACGGATGAACGTCTCCTGAACCAAGTCCTGAGCCGTGTGCATCGAGCCGGTAATCAGGAACGTCATTCTGATCAAGCGGGGATGATGCCGTTCAATCAGCCTCTGCCAGGCGGCTTCATCACCGTTGCGTGCGTTCGCAAGACAGTCCCAGTCTGAGATCATTCAATAAAGCCCTGACGCCGGCACCATTCTCTGATTTCGTCGATATCGTTGATCTGTAGCCACATCTGGTTCATGGAATCAGCGAATTTTTGAGAGACTATCTGCGCCATGTGTTTCTGGTACCAGATAAACAGGTCCAACCGCATTTCAGGCGCGTGCATTTTTATTGAGTCCATAAGCATACACATCCCCCCGGCATAATTATTCATAATCTTTCGTCCGGCATCAGCATCATAAGCATAATGAAGCCGCCAACTGTCCAAGCCACCCGTTCGGAACTCGTTCAACCAGATTTTGAGTGATCTTTTCAACTCCTTACGATAAGGCTCAGTTGACGGTGTAACCAATGTTACCAGTGCCAAGTGACGTCCTTGCTCATAGTAACCTTTAAGCATATCAGACATTGAAAGCGTCCAGGAGAAGTATACTGACCGACCTTCCCTGACCGCCGACTCGATCAGCCGAACGATCAAAGTATCGCCATACGGAGGTGAAGTTGTTTCCCGGAGGTCTTCGAGTTGACTCTGTGTGATAAATCCCGGTGCACCGTGCTTTATCAGATAGAGGGGATACCAGTCGGTATCAAGCAGCGAACGGTTGACGATGGTTACATCCGGTCTATGGTTCAGCAGGTGGGTGAGGATAAAGCCCGGATAGGTGTCGTTATCACCGTTTGTTACCAATATGGCATTTTCGTTTAGAACCGCCAGCATATTGTAGGAATAATCCATCACTTCATCGGTGATGATGCCGCCTTCCAACAGTTGACGTAGCGCCATGTTCGTGCGTTCTGTGTCGTCCTGATCCATGTAATGAACAACCAGCGCGAACCAGGGGTCCATGTAGTCCGGATCGAGAGTTGCGGCGCGTTCGAGATAATTGCGTCCAACGGTATAATCGTGAAGACCGTGTTTGCACATTCCTGAAAGGTACAGCAGAATCGGATTAGCTGGATACTTCTTAAGTCCTTTTTTCAACAGCTCTTCATATTCGGATTTATCAGCATATCGAGCTGCATACATCCAGTTGCCGTAGGCATCTTCTGAAGGGAATTCCCTATAATACTCCTCCCACAGCTCCGCAAGATTTGAATAGGTCTCCTTATCGTAGATAACTTCGCGCTTGCTGCGGATCTTTTCCGGCCTTTCAATGTCCTTAATTACGCTGTCACCGCAACTAATGGCGAGAAACAAGCTGAGGAAGACACAGACCGCCGCCAGGTTTAACCTCGTCAGATTCATTTTAATTCTCCTTAAATATCAGGTGCTCCTTGATAAAGCCGTTGAAAGCCACCAAGTGTGCTCCCAAATTTGCTTGTAAATCCGGTTACAATATGAACTGAAGAATAATCGGATCCACATATAGATAATCCTCGAATTTAAGGTTTGTTCAAGATAAATTAATTTAAATCGCAAAAAGATTCATTTTTCTCTTGACATTTTTGAAATGGATATATATATTTGCAGTAAAATAACTCTACAACCATAGAGTACATATTGAAACACAATCGTATAAATATATAAGAACCAACCTCCCCGCAGGGGCTGATTTACGATTCCTTCCTTTGAAAACTCAAAGGTTGCGGAGAGTAGCAGGAGGGAGGTGAACGGTATTGTAAATCGGTCCCTGCGGAAAACCGTGCACGGCTGAGAATTAAGCGTTTGATTTACATCAATAAAAGTTATTTGATTCCGGATTGTTTCGATCATAAAATGGAAGTAAAAATGAAGTCAAATCCTTTCTTACACGACGAGGGATTCACCATGATCGAGCTGATTGCCGTGATAATAATCGTCGGCATTCTGTCTTCGACAGCGGTACCAAAGTTTATTAACATGTCCGCGGAGGCTTACAGAGCGCGGTGTCAGGCAAATCAGGGCGCAATTGCGTCTGCTGTAGCGTTGAATTATGCCAAGGCGGTCCTTGATGACCCCTCACAGGCTGAATGGATGTCGACAGTGACTATCGACGAAGTTGAAGCCGATTGGTTTGCCACGGGTGTGGTTCCGGTTTGCCCAACCACTGGTGAATATACTCTTAACAACGGAAACGTAGTCTGCAGCGTTCCGGATCACAACTGGAATCCATAGCATTTTTTACACTGATATAGTTTTGTTCAACGCTGTTCCCTTCAGTTGTCTGCAGGCGGGGGATAAGTGGTGAAGTATATTGTTTTCGGAGTGTGAAAGTGTAAAAGTGTTAAAGTTTGTAAGTATAAAAGAGTTACCCGTCCAGCAGATTGGACGGGTTTCTTATTTAATAACACGGTTAATAAGTCTTCTCGTATTCGTGGCAGCGGGACGCCCTCGTCCCGCTGTAGAAAGTCTGTCATCAAAGGCGGGGACGAGGGCGTCCCCGCTCCACGACTTCCAAGATACGAAATTATTTATTAGCCATGCTATAAGTTGGAAAGTTGAAAAGTTGTGAAGTCTGCATGTTATTGTCCGGCGCAGATTTTTTACTCCGGCTTCAGGATCGCTCCCTGGTTCCGGTGTCCATTCATCATTACCACCAACGGCTTGTCAAGTCGTATGTGTCTGATATAGTTGCCGTTATCTGCAATACTTTGACTGTCCAGCCAATCCCAGTCGATCATTCCTTCACCCGCCTGCTGGTCAATTGTGAAGTAACCGATACGCAGAGATGTCAGGTTCTGGAAGAAGTGAGTGCCTTGCGAAGGCGCAACCTTGAAGTCAGCGAATCCGGTCTCAACCATGACACGCGCACCGGAAATCTGATCCCACCTTACCGGGATACCAAGCCAAGGATCCGCCGACCCTATACGTCCAAGCGCGATTAATAGATAAGGTCGTCCGGATTTGTCTAAAATTGAGTTAAATCGACCGATTTCGTCAGCAGCCAGTCTGCTTTCGGATCGACGAAATCGCTGCTTGTCCACCATGATAATATCCCGTATAGTGTCAATTTTTCCAACCCCCAACACCTTTGGACTCCGGCAGATAATCCTCTCCGGGGGGACGCTGTCAATATCAAGCTCCTCCAGCTCCGGGCTGAGCACCAACGGACGCATCTGTAAAACACTGAATTCCTTCGGTTTCGCCATCATTGTTGAAAGATTAACGGCAAACTCGATCTCAATCGGAGTACCCATTCCCCAAGTGCCTAATTCGAGCAGCCATTCGATTATCTCCGGTAATGGAAAGACTTTAAGTTTTAAGACAGGAGCAAATGTGACAATCCGGGTGCCATGCCTTGATAAACCATCATAAACAGCATTGTTCTCAACCGAGTAAACCGACGCAACAGGATTCAGCGTCTTATCCGCCTCGGCACTTTCCAGATCATAGCTCACCAGCTCCGGTTCAGTAGATAAAAACGATCTGCCGTCCAGTTCCGTCATATCCAGAGCGAAGAACTGCTTCTGCGAATACTGGAGATAGTCCTCAATCGACCCAAACTGCATCAAGTTTTGTGGATATCTGGGACAAAACCTGAGACTTATCCCGCCTTCGACTACTGTTTTTCCAAGCCCAAGCGCGACACTAACGATGCCATCAGTTGATTTCATCGGATGGGTTGGATAGAAGTTATACGATCTGGCAACTCCTGAAAATTCAGGGTAGAACCGGTCGCCATGCCTGGCGCCGACCAGCTCCTGGATAATAATCCCCATCTTCTCCTCTTCCAGCCGATAAGGAGTCATCGATATGTAAGCTTTTGCCTGCTGTGTAAAAGTGGATGCGTAAACCCACTTGACTGCATCAAGCAATTGCTTCAGCCTGACTTTATCATCCGGATGATTGTTGGGAATCATGTATGTTTTATAAATTCCGGCAAACGGTTGGTAAGGTGAATCCTCGAGCAGACTGGAAGACCTTACGGCAATAGGTGTACGGTGATTGTCCAGAAAGTAAACCAGATCATCGACATATTCCTCCGGAAACGCTGCCTTCAGGACACTCCGCATCATTTCATCGTCATCGGTTGCTTGCAGAACAAAGCTGTTCAAGTCGTCTTTTTCGAGAAACCGGTCGAATATGTCCGTACCTAACACAACCGTGGACGGAACACCGATATGGACGTTTTTGAACTGCTCCTCCCTGCCGTAGTTTGTCAACAGGTGATTTATAAAAGCCAGTCCCCTTGCTTTCCCCCCCAGTGAACCGCCACCTATGCGTGCGAAGCCGCTCAGGGAATCCGCTGTATCGCGGCTGTAATCTGCCACCAAACCGCGGCTTCTCTCACGTCGGAATATTTTTATCGAGTCGATCAGGTAATTCCTCAAGTCATCGACGGTTCGGTATTCCGACACCTTGCGTGGATAGAGCTTCTCGGCAAGAGCGAATTCGGTGCGCGCCTGCAGCCAGCGCGAGAAATTATCCATTTCTGCGTGATGGAGAAGGCTTTCATCGGGAAGGGTTTCCAGTGTCTCCTCGAGACTGCTGAGATCCGATGCTCGGGCAACTTCTGTTCCGTTAGGTGTGCGGAAAACAAAGTCCCCAAATCCGAAATGCTCCTTCATGAACTCGCTCAGATCACCCAGCAGTGTGGGTGAATCTTTAAGGAAATAACTGGCGTTTAATCCCTTTGCTATCTCCTTGACGTTCGGGTTGAACGATTGCAGCGCTACCGGCAGGCTGGGCTTCCGCTCTTTAACCCTCCTGGTGAATTCAGAGCCGGCGTCCGGCGACGGAACACCCCCCACCGGAAATTCCACGTCTGTAATAACACCTAAAACATGATTCTCATACTTGATGTAGTATTCCCAAGCTTCATCGAAATTGTCGCAGTGAAGGATCTTCGGTCTGGCGCGCATGCGAAGCAGTTTGTGATAGAGGTTAACGCTGTCGGAAAGCAGATGGTGAGTGTGTTTCATAAGTTCGGAATAGATCATCGGCAGGTAGGAGGAATAGAACCGGATATTATCCTCAATCAATAGGATCACCGGAACACCCATCACGCTGGTATCACCCTCCACATTCCATTGGTCTTCAATGCTTTTCACAATGGCGAGCAAGATGCGGAAATCACCCTGCCACATAAAAATCCTATAAATCAGGTTCGAATCACTATGTTTCTGTACTTCAAGGATTTCTTTCTCATCGAAGGTTAGCAGAACGATCGGGATTTCCAGTCCCTCGTCGATGACGCGTCGGGCGAACTCAAGTACGTGCATGTCACCGACGCGCACGGTTGTTATAATCAGATTGTAGCTTGGATCACTGTGAGCCAGCTCCAGGGCTTCTTCGGCGTCGAACTTGTGGGTCAGACCGGGAGTATGCCTGAGATTCAGCTCCATAAACTCGCTGATGATCTGCTCATGAAGTTGACCGTCCTGGGAGAGTAGAAACGAGTCGTAGAGTCCGGAGACGAGCAGTATCTCCTGCACCCGATTTCGCATCAGGTTGTGGAACGGTGAAAGCCTGTTGTCAGCGCCATTCAGGAAAAGTTCAGACCTCATTCAGGCTACCAGCCTTCCGATAATAAGTGAAATGCTTTTTAAACATAGAGGGAAATCAACCCAATTACAATCCCGAAGGGGTTGAATAAACTGGAATTAAAAGCTATGTTTTGTTCGACCCCTTCAGGGTCGTGAACTTATCTTATAACCATATCCGTGGGCTTACGCCCACGGATATTCAAAAGTCATTCCCTTCGGGAATGCTCAAACAAAGAATACATATAACAACCTTAATCCAGCAATAACTTCCAGTAGTCATTCTGAACGAAGTGAAGAATCTACAACTGGATATACATTTTGAGTTCAATTTTGAGATTCTTCACTTCGTTCAGAATGACGTCGATAGAGAATCACAATTATTACATCGACAGAGAATCGCAATTATTTTAATTCAAAATGCTTATTAGATTGTCGTTGGATTAGGGTAACAAGTAAACAGATGCAAAACAGCGCGAAGCGGATATAACCGCTTCGCGCTGCAGACTATTGCATCCGGTTGATTATACCAATCCCTGATCCATCATCGTATTAGCCACCTTGAGAAAACCGGCGATGTTGGCTCCATTCACATAGTTGCCGGGTGTGCCGTATTTCTCGGCAGCTTCAAAGCTTGCCTTGTGGATCGCCTTCATAATCCCCTGCAGGCGGCTGTCCACCTCCTCGCGAGTCCATGACAGACGTAAGCTGTTCTGGGACATCTCAAGACCGGAAACCGCCACGCCGCCGGCGTTGGCAGCCTTGCCGGGACCATAAAGTATACCGGCATCGATGAACTTGGTGACACCTTTCGGGACGGTGGGCATATTTGCACCTTCTGAAACGACATAAACACCGTTCCTGAGCAGATTGGAAGCGTCCTTGCCGTTGATCTCATTTTGAGTTGCACTCGGGAAAGCACAGTCAGCCTTGTGATCCCAGAGTGGATTATAGTCGAGATTCGGATCCACGGGAGTGTAGGTCGCACCTGAGAATTTCTCGGTGTACTCCTTGATTCTGCCGCGGTGAACATTCTTCAGGTTGATGACCCAGGCGAGCTTATCGTCGTCGACACCCTCAGGATCATAGATATAACCGACTGAATCGGACAACGTCACAACCTTTCCACCCAACTGGTTTATCTTTTCAGTTGTGAACTGAGCGACATTGCCGGAACCGGAAACCAGGCAGGTTTTGCCTTTGAGTGATTCATTGCGGGTGGCAAGCATCTCAGCAGCGAAATAAACTGCCCCGTAACCGGTCGCTTCAGGACGAATCAATGAACCGCCCCAAGATAAGCCCTTACCGGTCAGAACACCGGTGAACTCGTTACGAAGACGCTTGTATTGACCGAACAGGAAACCGATTTCCCGACCGCCGACACCTATATCACCTGCCGGAATGTCTGTGTTCGGACCGAGATGACGGAATAGTTCGTTCATGAAGCTCTGGCAGAAGTGCATGACTTCGTTGTCGCTTTTGCCTTTGGGATCGAAATCGCTGCCGCCCTTGCCGCCGCCCATCGGTAGTGTGGTCAGACTATTCTTAAAAACTTGCTCGAAGGCGAGAAACTTCAGCATACCCAGTGTGACGGTTGGGTGGAAACGCAATCCGCCCTTGTATGGACCGATAGCGCTGTTCATTTCGACACGGAAGCCTCGATTGACGTGGATTTCACCCTGGTCGTCCATCCAGGGGACGCGAAACATGACAACCCGTTCCGGTTCGACGATACGTTCAAGTATCTTTGCAGCACGATATTCGGGATGGCGGTCGAGTACTAATTCCAATGACTCGACCACTTCTTGGACAGCTTGGTGAAATTCAGGCTGAGCGGGATTCTTCTCCTTTAGTTCAGCCATAAAGGAAGACACAAATTCGGACATGGAAATCTCCAGTTGGATTGGGATGAATTAACATCCCGGTTTGTTGATTATCTGTGGTTAATAAAATTCCTATAATACTGTTTTTTAAAAACAGGAGTATCATTACTCCTGTAAACAATACAATTTAATCTAAGATTTGGGTTGAATCAAGTCAAGTAATACAATATCGGGATAAGAAGTAATGTTAGATTTTCGATTCCTTACTGTCATCGTGCTCGGTTCAAAGCTATGGACAGGTTATGATGTGTCTGTCTTTACCGAAGCCAATTTTTCCAATTGCTAAAAAGGGAATTGCCGGACTAAATCTCATACAATACTTTGAATTAATAAAAGATTCGCTTATCTTTCAACGAGCATTCTATAGAGATTTCTGAAGGATCGTAAATTGACGAATAGCGACTCCTCCTATAAGGAACACCTCGAACCGTATCTGGAAGCCTTGAAGCGTGCTGTGTCCCAACTCAAAGACGGATCAGGTTCAGAGCAGTCTGATGGTATAAAAACGGTTCTGCGTATTTCCCGTTCCCTTGAGAGTTCGGCAGAAAATTACGGCTTCCCTGATCTCGCTGAAGCAGCGATGCAGATTGAGAATGCCTTTGATCATGAAATGATTGAACGTGTCGAGAATCTCATAGCTCTCCTGGAAAAACTATCGACAGCAGGCATCGAAAAGCAGAAAGTCATCCTGATAGTCGGGAAGGATGGCGAAACAACCAAGTCTATTAGATCGAATCTCTCCACAGCCTCGAAGGTTATAATTGCGACCTCTGCATTTCAGATGGAGGAGATATTTTCCAAATATGAAATATCTCTGATTCTGATGGATCTCCTTATGGAGGAAGCCGACGTTCGGAGTCTAACTATTAAGATGTTCAAACGAGCTGCGGCGGCAGATATCCCTGTCATTGCCCTCTTTGCCAAAGGGAGCGCTATGACGAAAACGGAATGTTTCGCCTATGGAGTGGTTGATTACTTCGAGAAACCTTACGACATCGAATTACTCAATGCCACCGTATCGGTAAGAATACATCTAACCTCAGAGTACAAACGCGTCTCACCACAGAAACGCCACGTAACAATCGGTTTCGCGGAAATAGATAACTTCAAATCCATCGTCCAGAATCGTAGTGATCCCTTTACTGAAACCATAAACAAGCGGATAGCATCGATATTCACGGAATGTTTCAGAAAATCAGATCATTTTGAGAAATGCAGCCCAGGCAGCTTCGTAACCGTATTTCCGGATACTCATTTGGAAGGCGCCGTTGCAGCTTTTCAAAAGGTCCAATCAGCCTTAAAAAAGGAGAGCATCACTACAAGTGAAGGTAAATCTCTTAAGGCTACATTTACCGCCGGTATTGCGGAATTGACTGAAGGTTCGACCGTTAAGGATGTGGTTGTTAAGGCGAGTCAACTCCTTCGACATTCAAGATCTGTTGGACATGTCGGTTTTATCGCAACCAGGAGCATTACCGCGAGCTCTCTGGGCAGGGTGATAATAGCCGAAGACGATGATCTTACAGCGTCGGTAGTCAGACACCGGCTCGAACTGGATGGCTATAATGTTGAACACTTCAGGGATGGCGCTTCCGCTCTCAAAGCTTCCAAACATGGCAAGATATCATTATTCATTCTGGATGCCAAAATCCCTGTCATGAACGGTTTTGAGTTGATCGAAAACATCCGCGAAGATAAAAATTTCAACAATGTTCCCATTGTAATGTTATCCCCTCCCGGGCGCGAAGGTGACGTAGTGCGCGCCTTTGAACTCGGGGCTGATGAGTATATCACCAAGCCGTTTTCTCCTGTGGAGCTGAAGGCGCGTATAGATAGACTTATGGTGCGGGACAAATAATATGTTGGACGCCTTAAGCAGTCACCAATCAACCGACCTCTACTTTCTTCTCCTGATTTTCCTGATTGCCTTTCTCCTTATGTTCTCATTTTCGTTCGCCATATACACCATTTATATCCGAATACGTGATTCACGCAGGGAAGTACGACTGCAGGAGCTTGAGAAGAGGTGGCAATCACAAATTCTTGAAATCATTGCCGGCAGGGAATCTCCGGATACTCTGATTAACAGTATTGACAGGAAGGAGATATTTTATTTTGTCGAATACGTAATGCGATATATGGTCATTTTGAGAGGTGATGAACGGAAAATTGTAACCAATCTTGCACTACCGTTCCTTGATAGATTAACCAGCGCCACGAGAAAATCCGATCCTGAAAGCAGAGCATACACAATCAGGATATTAAGTACAATAGGATTCGATAAATATGATGACATAATCATTAACGGACTCAATGATACCTCCCCGCTGGTTGCTATGGTTGCCGCTCACGCCCTGGTTAAAAAAGGTGAATCAAAATATATTAATGCGACAGTAAGAAAACTTCACAAATTTGGTAAATGGAGTAAAAAGTACCTCGCTACCATGCTCGCTTCAGCGGGTTCATCAGGGGCATCTGAATTACGTAGAGTATATTCCAATCGGGAGGCATCTATTCGAGTGAGATTGATCGCCGCCGAAGCTCTCCTGATGATCAACGATTTTGCTTCAGCCGATATCGCCGCTGAAATAATTAGCACTGAATATGACTACGATCTAATATCCACCTCACTCAAACTTCTGAGTGCTTTCGGACAGACCAGACACATCAGTCAGGTGCGCAGGCTTTGCAGCTCAACGAATGATGTAATTCGCGCTCATGCCTTGTCGACATTGGGAAGTATTGGAGATATCAGCGAGACAGACCGTCTTTATGAGGCATTGACCGATCCGTCACCCTGGGTCGTTCTGCACGCAGCGCGGGGTATGGCAAACATCGGCGCGATTGATCTCCTCAGGGAGATCGCAGCTTCAAACCGTCCCGAAGCCGTCGTTGCCGGTGAAGTATTAGAGGAGACCAAACATTGATCGGGGATCTCCTCTGGTTACTGGTAAAGTTATTCAACTACCTCGTTCTGATTTTCTTTGTGGTTTTCAACTCGTTCTATTTTATGACGAGTATCTTTGCCTTCGTTGCCTTGCGTAAATACGGCAGGAAACTTAAATCATTTAATATCGAGGAGTTTGTTTATTCTGCAGGTCTACCTCCGCTAAGCATCATTGCACCTGCGTACAATGAAGAAGCTTCTTGTGTTGAATCAACCAGATCCCTGCTTACCCTGAACTATCCGGAATACGAGATATTCGTCGTCAACGACGGTTCGGACGATGCAACCCTCCAACTCCTCGTTGAAGTCTTTGAATTCGAAGAGCTCCCCAGACTGCAGATGTCGCATATCAAAACAGCGAAAATCAGTCGTGTGATGCGCAGCCGGCGGCATCGTAATCTTTGGCTTATCGATAAGGAGAACGGCGGCAAATCCGACGCGATAAATGCTGCCGTTAATTATGTCCGGCACCCGTTCTTCTGCGTACTGGATGCTGACAGCATACTTGAACGCAACTCGCTGATGCGGATTGTCAGACCGTTTGTCGAAAACGATCTGACTATCGCTACGGGGGGGATTGTAAGAATCATAAACGGCTGTGAAGTGGTAAATGGGTCGGTAACAGACGTTCGCCTTCCGAAAAACACGCTTGCACGTTTCCAGGTACTGGAATATCTGCGCGCTTTTCTGTTCGGTCGCATGGGCTGGAACGCAATCAATGCCACGCTCATCATCTCCGGCGCCTTCGGGATATTCCGGCGTTCAGTGGTTATTGAGGCTGGTGGATTTGCCACCGACACCGTCGGTGAGGATATGGAGCTGATCATTCGACTTCACAGTCTCTGCACCCGCAGGAAGATCCCGTATCGAATCAGTTATCTACCGGATCCGATAGCCTGGACTGAATGCCCCGAGTCGTTGAGAATACTTGGCAGACAGCGTGATCGCTGGCAGCGCGGATTATGGGACAGCCTCAACCGCCATCGTTATATGCTCTTCAACCCGCGGTTCGGCGTAATCGGCATGGTAGCTTTTCCCTATTATTTCTTCCTGGAGATGCTGGGACCGTTCATTGAGTTCTTCGGTTACTTTAGTTTTATCTTTACTGTGGCAATGGGTCAGGCTTCACCGGCTTACATCATCGCTTTCCTCATGGTTGCGTTCGTGCTTGGCGTCTCGCTCTCTGTCGCGGCTGTGGGGCTCGATGAGTTGTCCTTCCCTCGATACAGCCGGTTCTCAGACCTCTTTCGGCTGTTCTATCTGGCAATATTGGAGAATTTCGGTTATCGTCAATACCTGACGTTCTTCCGGTTCAAGGGGATAATTTCCGCTCTGCGTCGAAAGAAAGGATGGGGAAAGATGGTCAGGAAAGGATTCACCAGCGAGCTACAGGCGACGGAGTCTTAGCACATGCGCTTCGGATATATTATTTCAATCGTATTGCTGATCTTATTGGAGTCCTCTCTGGCGGCGTCAATAGCCGATGCTGACAGGGCTCTTAGTCAGAACGATTACGAAACAGCGATTGAGATATACCGTCAGTACCTGGAGGAAAACCCGGTCTCTTACGAAGCGCGGTTCGGTCTTGCCCGAGCGCTTGCCTATTCGGGGAGTCGTGAAGAAGCCATCAGGGTACTGGATGAGCTGCTTGCAGACCATCCGAACGATCCGGACGCCCATCTCCTGCGGGGACGAGTTCTATCATGGGGGAAGCGTTTTACAGAGGCTGAGGAAGACCTTGATTTTATAACACGAAATCATCCCGATTACGCCGACGCCTGGTCTGCTTTGGGCGACCTGTATCGCTGGTCCGGCAGACCGGACGAAGCCATCGAAGTTTATACAAAGCTGATCGAGTTGCGTGAGGATGATTCCGAAGCATATCTGTCTCGAGCCAGAGTGCAGATGGAGAGCCGCTACTTCACAGCAGCCCGTAACGATCTGCAGTCCGCCGCTGAATTGGGAGGGGAGTCGGTGGTTATCGACGGAATGCTGCGTGCCATCGCCCGTCATCCGTCTGCTGCAGAATGGGAGTCCTCATGCAATATATCTGCTGCGACAATGACCGGGGAAGGTGGGAGCGATTGGAACCTCTATGATGCCTATGTAAAGAGTGAACTTAATTCCGGATCAGTTGCACTCGGATATATTAGAGCCAGACGTTGGAATAAATGGGACGATGCACTCTACTTCGATGCATACTGGGATCTGTGGCGCAAAGCCTATGGTAATCTTCGCATACAGACAGCAGAGGCGGAGGTTCTGCCGCGCATGGATTACACCCTTGAGATATTTCAGGGAATTGGCAGTGATTGGGAGGTTTCGGCAGGATATCACCTGATGCAATTCCCGTCCAATGATGCAAGCATATTTATCGTCTCCGCAGCCAAGTACATCGGTCCCTTGTATATACGCGAAAGGACACTACTTGATCCGGAGTCGAACAGAATGAATCAAGCCTATTCAATGCTGACGCGCTGGTACATCGGCAGGATCGATGATTACATCGACCTTGACATCGGATTGTCGAATGCCTCGGATTATGGTTCCGGGGATCTGTTTCATCAGAGCTCACTCAGAGCATCCGCTCAGAAGTTCTTTATCAGCCGGATTGGAGTGCAGATGTCCGGTTCATATATACATGTGAAGGATGGACCGGTTGAGCGCGGGTTCAGCTTGAAACTGATGTTCAGGTATTAGTCAACCGCTGACAGACCCTCGCGCAGATTAAATCAGATTGTCGTCTTTTCCGTGTTTACCAGGTGGCATTCGACGTAACACATAAATGAAGACGTGATTGCCTCCAGAGGAGTGAATTTAACCAACGTGAACTTAAATAAAGGGAAATACAATGCATAGAATAATTAAACAACTCTTTAATAGCAGTCTAATCGCCATCTTTTCGCTGTTATCAATCCTGATTATTTCAGGCTGTGCAGATGATGACGGATCGCCTTCCGGACCGAACGGCGAGCAGGGTCGCATTCACCTGAACAACGATCCCGCCAGTCTCAGCCAGCGTATGCGGATTGCCGACGGTGATAATGTAACACCCCTCAACGGCGTGGTCGAGGAAGGTCCCGATGGGGTCTTTCGCAAGGGTGGCGGGAATGCTGTTGCACAAGCGGGCGATAATGTTGTAATAATGCTTCGAGCCGAGGTTGATCCGCCTGAACATAATGGTCAGGTTTTACGTGCTACACATGTCGATCTCTTCTCCGGGTTCGCCTACGTATCATACAACGTCGAGGGTCGACCTTATATCGGCGGTGTCGAAGTATTTGATATATCAAACATGAGTTATCCACGGATTGTTTCACAGGCATTATTCGATGAGACCGACATCAGCGCAGTTGCTTACGCCAATCAGAGATTATATCTGGCTGAAGCAACCGGGGATGATGGATTCGACACACCGGCTGTGTTGGAAGAGATTCTCATGCAGGGTGAGCAGCTTACGGACAGCAGCAGGCGGGTTGATATTTCCAGTTACGTGGCGACAGGCGTTGCGGTGGCGGATGACAGGGTATACGTCACGTCAGGCACTGCCGAAGAAGCCGAAGGCGGTTTAACGGTACTCAATCAACAGACGCTGGAATCTCTTTCAACTGAGACTTTCGACGACGCCAGGGATGTGGATTATAATGATGATGTGATTGTGGTTATGCAGGGTACGCCGGGAAGGCTGCAGATTTATGATCGTGGAAGTGGTGATTACATTGAAACTTTCGAACCGGGAGGGGCAGGTATTGCTGAATCAAAATCGACCATAGATGTGGATTTCGACAGAATATACATGGCTGCCGGTGATGAGGGCATGAAGGTTGTCAGTCTCGATAACGGTGAAATTTTGACATCTTTCGATCGCATCGAACTTGAAGGCGTCGATCCGAGCCTGACGGTTACCAATGCGGTGACTGTGAATGAAAACCTGGTCTTGATGGCAAATGGTGAGGCGGGTTTATATGTAGCGATGATCGATGAAGAAGAGGATGAGCTTGAACTGGTCGGTTTTATGGACTTTCAATCCACATCGGCAAATTATGTTAAGGCTCAGGATAATATGATCTTCCTCGCTTCGGGTGCAGGTGGATTGAAGATCCTTGAGGCGGTATATTATGATCCTGAAGCCGGTAATTTTCTGACTCTTGGTGAATGGGATCGACAGGGAGTACCGTTTTATCTGGAGCAGGATCAAGAGATCATTGGCGACAATTTAATGGAAGACATCGAAACCGTTTTTCCTGAACGACAGAATCTTTTGGAACGTCGAGAGGATTTCTTTACTGATGGTGTTCATCACAACGCTGTACTGGGTGAGGAAGCTGAGGTTTTCGTTACCTTCGTTTATGAGGGTGCAGGCTGGACTAACACTCTCGGATTTTACACATATCCTGAAGGAGATCCACCGGAGTCCACGGATGATCTTGAGAATATGACAATAGTATTTCCCAATGTTTCATTCGAGCATGGTGGGGGCGGATTATCCCTGGGTGATAAGGTAAAGCTCAGCTTGGGAACCTTCACTGCTGGTACCGAATTCGGCTATTTCTTTATTGCGCAGGGATGGCGGAGCCGTCATGGCGGCGAAGTGACGCGCGGGCTTTACATCCATTACACGAACATCGAATTTAATGCCGAGGCTGGCGAGGGATGCGAACAGCATCATGTTCTTGCCGGTGATCAGGAGAGGGAGGTGATGATATTAACCTTTGAAGACACCAGACGGGATTCATGGATGTGCGACAACGATTTCAATGAAGCCATCTTCATGATCACGACTGAGCCTGCGGCAGCTTTTAATACTGATGAATTACCTCAACTGGTTGATGAATAGGGGATGCGGGATAAGGAATGAAATAATACCAACTCATTTGTTTTCCAGGAAAGATTGATCACACATTTCCAGATTGATACACTGCCACAGGAAAAACGAGTTATCACCAACTCCATTAAAAAACGCCTCCATTGCGGCAAGACCAGACTTTCGATCAACCCATCCGCCCTTGACAGATAAACCTTTTCTGATTATACTTTTGATACACATGGGGATTCTCACAGATTTGATAATGAACTTTTACACCCATAATATCCTTGATCGATCTGTTTTTCTCAATACTTTAATTCAATAATTCAACAAAATTGAGCCACAGATTCTCAAGAGGAATCCATTTTTTTAAGATCTCTTTGGTATAACTCATGATACAATTGGTAATATCTTGATGCTTGTAATTGCAACGGAAAATTATCGATAATCAATTTTCGGCAGTTTCTTCTTGTTTCTTCATATAGATATTTATCATTTATAATTATTTTTATGCCATTTGTTAAACTGTCATAATCTCCTAATTCAGAAAGTACACCGGTTTTCATATTTATAACACAATCTGGAATTCCACCGACATTAAAAGCCGCAACTGGTGTTCCACAAGCAAGACTCTCTAGCATAGTGTTCGGTAAATTGTCTTGCTCTGAAGGCAGAATAAAGAAATCACTTGCACAGTACACCAGTACTTTTTTCATTTCATCCCGTATCGTTCCAAGGAATATCACTGGGATATGTTTTTCTATTTCTGAAACAAAATCTGGTTTCAAATCTCCAACTATTATTAGTGAAAGGTCTTCTATATCTTTCATGCGTAAAATTATCGGTAACATATGTTGAAAACCCTTACGGGGGTTATTAGTATTTGATGCTAAAAATAATATATATTTTTTTTCAAGAGGGAGATTCAATATTCTTCTGGCAAGCTTTGACTCAAAATTTTTAAATACTTCAATATTAATACCATTAGGTATATACTCAATTCGAACATCTTTCAATAATGGTGATGAATTTGCAAAATCAGTCATCCATTTGCTTGGAGTAACAAGAGTTATTTTTGATTTTAACATAATGTATCTTTTTATATTATAGATATTTTTAGTAATATCTAACGCACTTTTAGGATTAGCTACAACCTGAGGACATTCCCCACACCCTATCTTCCATCTTTCACAATTATTCCAATAGCAAGTATAAACGCATATTGATGTTCCAGCAGTTTGCTGATGCAGTGTATATACTAATGTATGTTTTTTATATAGCCTAAGTAATGCAAACAAGTTGAACCAAGGCATGTTTATAGAATGGAAATTTAGAATATGGTATTTGGGATATTTCAGAAATAGAGTTGAGTAATTTGTTAATCCCTGAGTGTTTAGTCTTGCATCAATAATCCTCGTAATACGATCTAATTGTCTTGAAATAAGAGTATTTGGAATAGCGGGACAACCATCTAAGACTGTTGGAAATTTCAACATCATCCTACTTTCTTTACCAATCATATTCAAACCGTCTTTGAGTCTGGAAGCTGCAATTCCAGCGCCGGTTAGATTGGCATCGTGAGAGATTTGTAGGATTTTCAGATCTGGAATATTATTTGTAGAATTTTGATCTGACTTATGCTTGTGATGCAAAATCATGTAAAAACCTTTTTAAAATTATTTTGAATGTGTAATAAATCTAAACTTAAGTTTTATTAATCCTGTCAAATAGTCGAAAGAATCGTTTAAATCTTCTTTTTAATGCATTTTTTAGTAATACTGGGATGATTGATATAGTTTTCATAAGACTCAATGCATCAGGTTCTGGATCAGAAAAAGCTTTCAAATATCTTAATGGATGGACTATTGAAATCATTGAAACAGATGTAATTTCATATTCTTTCTTAAGTAATGGATATTCTTCCAACATATCTTGCTTTACATACATTAGTGTATTTTGTGCATATACCCTTATTATATTTTGTTTTTGCCAAATCTTTTTTCTTATTGGATCTACAACTGCAAATCCTTTTTTTCGGAATAGTTCCATCCAATAATTAGGCCATTGTTCGTTAATATGATGAGTTCCACCTTGAAAGGGAATCGCTGCTGAAAACAGAATAACTGGACCAAGACTTGTAAGCGAATTTACAAATATTTCTGCAGAATCCTCTGGAAGATGTTCTGCTACCTCCAAAGAGACAACAAGATCGAACTGTCTATTAATATTCAAAGGTTTGGTCAAATCGTGCAGTAGAATACGTTCCTCTGGTATTGAAAGCAATTTCTTGCCTAACCATTTTGCATCTACTCCCATTATATCTTCAACGCCAAGCTCACTGAAAACTGATAACCAAAGCCCTATCCCGCAACCAACATCTAAAACACTTTTTGGATGAACTAACTCGATCGCTATCGGTACTATTTCTCTTGCAGTATTCTCTGCCCTAGTGTTTCCAAGGTCTTTGTAAAATTTATCATCATAAATTACCATATTAACTCCGTTTTTTCTGAACAGTTGGGAAATTAAATTCCGTTTATGTGCGTAATCTAAAAGCAACTCAACTTCAATTCTGCCTATGTAACAGTATTCGTTTAATCAAGCGACTATGATTTTTAGATTAAGATATTTTCCTATAATTCGTCAAGAGAAACTTTTGTATGCCGGTAAATATTTTGTATAGGAAATTCAAATGAAGAAATATTTTCTATTTTTTTAACAATTAGAAAAATACCCCAATCAGGATCACCCGAAATAGTTCTTCCCATAACGGATGATAAATATTTACCCAAAAATGGAATTCTACGTTCTATACCACGAATTATTCTAAATAAAAAACGAGATCTAGATAATAATCGAGTTATGATACCATTTCTTATTAACTTGAAATAATAACCGGGCAATAATTTAACAGGAAGTAAATTTCCCACCCTTGAAGTCTTATAATTTATTTCGTTATATGGTATTTGATGTCCAGAACAATCAAATAGAATGATTTTTTCAATTTCAAAACCATTTGATTTTTAGAAATCTAAGTAATAATTAGGAGAAATAGTCCAATAACCATGATTTGTTTGATCGCCAATAAACTGTGTATGTACAAATTTTCCTCCTACTTTCACAATATCTACAAGATTCTGCATAGCCTGACAAACATTCATAACGTGTTCAACTGATCCAGCATCAAATACTAAATCAAATTTCTCTCTCAAATCATCAGGAATAGAATTGTTTAAATCAATCCTAATATCCGCACGTTTATTGATGTCCAATTCAAGGTATATTTTAAATCCAAAATGAGTAAAAAATATCCTGCAAAGTTCCTTGCATGCATCATGCCAAGCAGTGGTATTTCTTTCTATATTTTGGAATAACTTATTTTGTAAATTGTACGTAAAACCATATTTCTTCAGTAACTTAAAATCAATCCAGTAATCCACAGTTCCTACAGATAGCCATTTTGATTCACTCCGATTATCTTCTGGTTTAAGTAAATCAGAAGAATTTAGAAACAACTTCGCCATATAATTAGTTAATCCCACTTGGAATCTCCAAAATGTTTTATTAATTAGTTCAAGTTTTCTATCAGAAGGATTGAAGTTTGTTATATGCTGACCAGATTCTATATACGTGACGACCGCGGTGTTTTTGTGAAAAAGTCATCCGCCCAACCAATTCCTGATCCGCTGCCATGCCGACAATTCCGGAGATTCCACACATCAGGCAGTTTTTACCTTTAGTTTCAGTTGCACTTCAGTGATCCCGAGGTCGAGGAGTGAATCATGTGCCAAACCTTGTGCAATTACCTAATTCAAAGTACTCCACTAATAATTTACTATGTAAAAATTAAGAACCTTTCTTAAGATTATTTCATCTCAAGTACCTGCTTGGTTGGCCATACGGTAATTTCTCGTCCCATGAGTTCCTCTATACCTTCAATCTCCGGGATAAATAATTTTGCCAATTCACGCTCAATATCTGGACTAATTGGAGGTGCCTGAAATGTTTTTTGATTCAACTTCAATATCTTCGATGAAACTACTTTTCCTACATTTCTAACAGGTTGAGGTATTAGTTTTTTACATCTATGATCTCGCTGCATTTTGTTTACAAATTGATTAAGCAGATTACTCTTCATCGTATAAGCCCTATTCATATCGGTTTGTTTGATTATTCTGAAACTATCATCAACATTTAGAAAACGAAAGATCTTGGAAAAAGATTCATCCCAATCCTTATTCAACTCCTCGAGAATGCTGATATATATGTTTTCAAGAGGAAAGAACTTAAGAAAACGTTGTATATGGGTGTTATATAGACTATAGTATACAGGGAAACCATTTAATCCTTTTCGTGTTATTATATCTTCTAAAGAACCTCTATTGATTCTCCTATTAATCCTATGCCAGTAATGTGAAACAGCGCGTTTTATTGGATCACGAAATGAAAAAATAAACTTTATATCTGGTATATATTTATAGATTGCCTCAATGGTTTCATCAGAAGAAATCATATAATTAACTGGAGCTTCCCCGATAGCTTTTTCACCAGCATAATCATTAAATACTCTGTTACAAAGTTTCAGGTTTATTCTATTTCCCTGTTTACGAATAAAGATATTCGGTTCTTTTGGTTTACTCATCAATATATCAGGATGTTGGTTCAGACAGAAGTATAACGTAGTTGTTCCAGCTTTAGCAGCACCTGGAATAATAAATGTTGGCAACAAACTCTGTCTCCTAGCTCAGAATTCGATCACCTTCTACGAATAGTAGAAGGTCACCTGGTTGTTTAACTCTATTTCGAAGCGAGGAGGAGTATCCCCTCAGAATCATGCAGGAGGTTTCGATCTTCTTTATTTTTAAAAACATCCTGATATAAAATTGTTTCCACATTAAAACCAATTTCAGTTAAGCGATCACGAAAGTCTATACCGTAAGCTCGGACGTGGTTGCCCTGTCCAAAAAACTTTATACGGTCTTCTTCTGTTGTGATATTGTTATCCTCGTGAGTGTATTCACCAAAAATTGGCACCATAAGAACAGTCCAACCACCAGGATTTAAGATCCTGTAAATCTCAGTCAGTGCTGCCCGGTCATCCTCTATATGCTCTAAAACATGAATGGCAATAATGACGTCAAAATCACAATCAGGAAGTTCCAGTCTGGTCAAGTCAAGGTTTAAATCCACATCAGGGCGGGTTATATCTGCAGTCAAGTATTCAACCTTATTCAGACTGCTTATCTTCTGTGAAAGATGGGATTCAGGAGCAAAATGTAAAATCCGTATCGGTTTCTCATTAACTTCACTGTTAAAACGACTTGAAAAGATTTCCCAAAAAAGACGATGTCTCAGATTGGAATAACAACGTGGACAAACTGAATTGGGGATAAGTACTGGAGGATAGACGCCTCCCGGACGGGAACGGGATCTTAAATCGAAAGGTCTCATCTTCCTAAAATTACTATTACATATTCCACAGTGATACTTTTTACCTCTATATCTCAGCCATATATAAACATCCTTTCTCCACTTGAACAGTGTGTTACGCAATTTATTTGGAATAATGCGTCTGTATATTCTTCCAACTGATTTCACAAAACCTTCCATTCTGACTTTACAGGCGCAAGCTTCAAACCGGTTTCGTCCATACGCTGAGTTGCATAATGAACTAAATGATCAATATCATATAGGGTGAAAGATCGCGAAAGTGTATGGTTTAACGTTGTGCGTATCTGCCTAATCCATGCATTCTCCCAATTAACAAAATGATAATGCAGTTTAAAAACATCATCTAAATGGACTACTTCTCCCTGAACGCCCACAAAACTTCGTGTAATTCCTCCACGATGCTTTAGAAAGATATACCTTCGTCCTCTAACCCAACTCCTGAGTGCCTTGTAGGCTTGCCTAAGATATGTAGGGCGCGATATCCACCTCAGTGACGGAACATTTCTAATAAGAGAGATATTTTCGGGGTGTATCCGCATAAAATATTCCGGGTGGTCTATCCTATAATGGGTATTACTCCTCCATAATGTGATCTCTCTGAACAGGTACTGACCAACATCTTGCTGACTTAGCAAATCGTCAAGCATATCCGGCAATCTTCCGTCCGCAAGTTCATCGGCATCACTGAAATAAATCCATTCAGGATTCATTTTTTTAGTTTCCCCCAAAAGCCGGTTCAGGTCTCGAACCTGGTACCATCTTCCTCCTTGATCAAGGTTTTGGAAAAGCTTTACTACCTTGGGGTGGGACTTCAGAATTTTATAGGTGTCATCCTGTG
The DNA here is from genome assembly GCA_964471745.1 of uncultured bacterium. Lineage (GTDB taxonomy): Bacteria > Electryoneota > AABM5-125-24 > Hatepunaeales > Hatepunaeaceae > CAYYHI01. The sequence continues at coordinate 23,997 of CAYYHI010000028.1, forward strand.
ATGCATCGTCGAGAACAACAATCGCATCGGCTATTTCTGAGGTTCTTTGAAGCCAGTTATCCAAGATGTCAGCTTCGTTCTTACAGCGCATATAGGCTACAACTCGATAATTCTTACCTTTAGTCAATTATAACTCCAAATTGATGAACTAAGACGTGTTTTAACTTATTTTAATTTAAATAAAGATTTAACAAGCCCGACTGTAACTGTATACATAGCATTAGAAAAGGCTTGCATCTCATTAGCCGAGAGGAAGATTGAGTTAATTAGACTGCCTTCCGACTTCAATAATCGACGACTTATCAGTAAAAAACGACGCTTTATGAGATAAAACAATATCCTGAAAGCAAGACGTCTATCACCTCTGATGATTCTTCGTTGAACCAGTTCCATCTCTTGACCGATCTTTTTATTACCAGGTCTTGTTTTTTGTTCACTGTGCGTTCGTGCAAAACCGATTAAAGCTTCTAAAGTAACTATCTCAGGGTTTTCATATAGCATTCTGATAAACAGATCAGTATCTAATCTGAAATGTAGATTAACGTCAAGCCCCTCAATCTTTCCCCATAAAAGTCGTGTCCAAAATACTGCAACCTGATGAACTGTTCTTACTGTTATAATGCTCATCAGATCAGCATCCCGTCTATCTATTATTCGAAATTTATTTTTATCAAACATTTCAAAGACACCTGCGAGCCCGATGAGGAATTGACTCTTATTAATACATACTCTTTCAGCTACATGCGCAAACGCGCTTCTCTCATATAAATCATCGCTATTAATCCATGCCATCACATTACCTGTGGAAATGCTGAAACCCTTGTTTATTGCATCTGATTGTCCTTTGTCCTTTTCGCTAACCCAATATGTGAGCCAGTTCTCGTACTTTCTGATAATATCCACACTGTTATCTGTACTTCCGCCATCCATAATAATATATTCAAGATCAGGATATCCCTGCAGCAACACCGATCGGATAGTTTC
>CAYYHI010000029.1:0-2812 GCA_964471745.1 uncultured bacterium
CAACGAAAGTTGGAATCCAGAGAAGTTGCTGATATTGCGGGAGTTACTGGATTCCATCTTCCGATGGAATGATGAGGTTCGGTGCGTTTTTAACATTCTCGGACAGACTGGAAAGCGGGAATGACAACAATCAAGGGACACCACCTGAAAGAGGATCAACCGCTGATTTTAAGAGATTCCTGAATATCGCCAAAGGATCCTGTGGTGAATTGCGATCTCAATTGTATATTGCCAAAGCCTTGGAAGTGACGAAATCTCCAGAAATTGAAGCACTTCTAAACGAATGTAGCGAGATATCATCTATGATTCAAGAATTGATCAAACATCTAAGAGGTCTGTTAATCAAATAAAACCATGGATATAGACAATTCAATCACTTTCTTTAGGTTCGCTAACTTGACAACTTTACAGCTTTACAACTTTTCAACAAGGCAATAATATGAAAGAAAAAATCAAAGCCGCCTGCGGTCAGATGTTCCCGAAGTTCGGCGATACCAAAGGGAACCTCGAAAAGGTATTCCAGATGACACGCCAGGCGAAAGCCGACCTGATTGTCTTCCCGGAACTGGCTACCAGCGGTTATGAATTCAAGGACCGCGAGGAAGCGATGATGTATGCGATAGACCTCATAGATGGCGCAGAGATATACAACATCTGCAAAGTTGCCAAGGAAACAGACGCCCACATCGTCCTCGGCGTTCCGGAGAAGGCAGTGGACAAGCTGTACAACAGCACGGCTCTGATCAGCCCCCTGGGGGAGGTAACGGTTTATCGCAAGCTGCATCTGTTCGATCGGGAGAAGGAATTATTCGATCAAGGCAACATCCCGTTGAAGGCTGTCGATACGGAGATCGGCAGACTTGGTCTGATGCTTTGTTTCGACTGGATCTTCCCCGAGACGGCACGACTGCTGTCGCTGGATGGCGCCCAGATAATCTGTCATCCCGCCAACCTTGTTTTACAATACTGTCAGCGCGCCATGTTTGCGCGTTCAATCGAGAACGGCGTTTTCACCATAACCTGCAACCGCGTTGGCGCTGAGTCGCGTACTGACCGTGAACTCAGCTTCACTGGATGCAGCCAAATACTCAGCAATCGCGGTGGACTGCTGGCTCAAGCCGGTTCAGAAAGCGAAGAGATCATCTCTGTTGAGATCAAACCCGCTGATGCTGACGACAAGATGATGACCGAAACCAACCACCTCATAGACGACCGGATTACGGCTTTTTACGGTGGATTGACCATTTAATTCTGTTTCTTTCGTTAACTGATAATCAGTAGGACAGACATTCCTGTCTGTCGATTTTGTGAGGGTGGACATTCCTGTCTGTCGATTGGGGTAGGGAGGACATTTCTGTCCGCCACCTGATTAAATCTTAATGAGGAAGACATATTGATCCCCCCAGAACAGGCTTTGGAGCTATTAACCGAAGGCAACGCCCGTTTCGCCGCTGGTACTTCGATTCATCCAAACCTCACGGAACAGGTTCGGATCGGAACTTTCGAGAACGGTCAGAAGCCGTTTTGCGCCATCCTGAGCTGTGCCGATTCGCGTGCGCCGGTAGAGCTTGTCTTCAACCAGGGTATCGGCGACATATTTTCGGTGCGCAATGCGGGCAATGTCGCTGACGAAGCTGTCCAGGGCTCGCTCGAGTTGGGCGTGTATAAGTTCAGTATCCCACTCCTGATCGTTATGGGACACACCGACTGCGGCGCCATCAATTGTGCCGTCGATGACGACCGATTGCACGGCAGTATGCCCACGGTTATCGACCGCATCATTCCGGTCGTCGAAGCGGTCAGGGAAAGACATCCTGAACTTGGTGGGGACGAGCTGATCCTTGAAGTCACCAAAGCCAACGCCCGGCACGTCGTCAATGAACTTACCGAGCGGAATGATGTTTTTCGCAGGAAGATTGCGGGGGGAGAGTTGAAGATCATGTCAGCGCTGCATGATTTGAGGAGTGGGAGGGTGGAGTGGTTGTAGAGGGATTTTGGCATTTCTGATCGGGCAGGCGGGAGGCCCGCCCCACTGAAGAGTTCATATCTTTGTAGTATCAATCAATCTACACTTAGCGCTAATGTGATATGATTGACAATATTGAGTTTAACTGATACAGTGGCGCAGGCGTCCCGCCTGCAAAACCTAAAATAACCATAGAAGAAGGTTATTCCTTGGCAAAAGATAAATCAAACGACCCAATGGCAAAGCTGGTTGCGCTTAGAAGTTATGATTAAGCTTGAGTTATCAGTGCTTAAAGAGATAAAATTAATCCCAATCGCATTCCTGTTATTTATTATACCGGATCAGCTCTCTGCCCAGGATCAGTATTCCGACACGACAGAGGTAGTGAAATATCTGCATAAAGGTTCAAAAGCGATCAGGGCTATTTACGGTCCGGAGTCTACCGCGGGCTTGAAATATCATTTTAGCGAAATAAAAGCCTGCATGGCGAAGTTTTCAATAGATTTCTATACCTACAACAACAGCGCCTATCTAAGCGTTTATATGGGTTTGATCTATTACTTGTATATGAAAACTGACCACGAAATGAAACCATTTATCGGTTTTGGTCCTCAATTGGGAGTATTATCTAATCGATCCAAAGGTATAAATCACTTTGATTTCAGTATTTACCCCGGAATAGAATGGTTTCTATTTCCAAAATTCAGCATAACAACAGAATATCAGATTAAATACTGGCGTGAATGGGATAACGATGAGGAAGATTTCCTTGATACAGGCTTCAGGGCAGACTTTTTAAAATTGGGATTAGCGCTATATTTAAACTAACAACTCTCGCTGAGAACA
>CAYYHI010000029.1:2822-24425 GCA_964471745.1 uncultured bacterium
CAGAAATTAATGTGGAATAAGCAGAATGAAGAAATCTAATTTATATTTACTTCTGAGCTTAATTTTCCTTACTTTCAAACCTTCCTGTACCTTAGGCGCAGGCAATCACCTGGATACATGCGGATTCCAGAAGGGTGATAAATCAATTTCCATCGAATATCTGGGGTATGGCGCATTGGGAACTGCAATAGGATTTAGTTCACTCTTTAAAGATAATCAGGCTATCCAAATATTTTTGGGAATCTCAACGTTTTACAATTGGGAGACTGAACCGGCATATAAGGAAGATTCTCTTTATGCAGATACACCTTACAAGGATGAATACCTATCAATAAACTATCAGATAGGTTTCAAGTATGTTAATTATTTCCTGACTTATGAAAAACACAATCTATTCTACGCTGTAGAATTAGCGTTTGGCATGATTTACAGTAAGAGCGAAAGGAACTATATTTCCTTTAATATTCCTTATCGACAAACGCGGTCTTATAATTACAGAGACTTATCTGTTAAAAACTGCTATACAATTGGCTTTGAAACTCCCATTACCGACAGAATTAATCTTAATGTTCAGGCAGGCACATATTTAAGCTATAGTTGGTATAATAGAAAAGGTAGTTCGAGTTATGATGATTATACATCTTGGAATTGGAATCATGGTCCGGAATATATGTCACTCGGTTTTGTTTTTTATTTCCTCAGATAATTATTGAATCGTAAGCTTTAAATATCGCCTTAAACACAACCACCCAACCGGAGAACCCTTGGCAAAAGATAAATCCAACGACCCGATGGCAAAGCTGGTTGCACTGTGCAAGCGGCGCGGCATCGTTTTTCAATCGTCCGAAATTTACGGCGGTGTGGGCTCAACCTACGACTACGGTCCCTACGGCGTCGAAATCAAGAACAATATCTCCCGCCTCTGGTGGAACGACATGACCCTCAAACACGATGAGATCGTCGGGCTCGACTCCGCCATTATCCTGCATCCGAAGGTGTGGGAAGCGAGTGGGCATTTGAAAGAGTTTCATGATCCATTTATTGAGTGCAAGAATTGCAAGCGACGAATCCGATTTGATGAATTCGTTAAAGAATGTTATGCGATACTCATAGACAGATTTGGTATTATTTCAAGAGCATTCGATAATGGTGAATTAATTAAACCGTCTTATCTATCTGAGGAAAGCCCCGAACGGCAGGTAATGGAAAAAATTCTTGATCTAACCAAATTTCAGCAATTAAGCGGAATAAAAACGACACCTGACGATGCCGATGAGATCGTGATAGAATATGTCCTTAAGAGTCACAATCAATGTTCCGCATGCGGCGCGAAAAACTCCCTTTTACCTCCCCGTCAATTCAACCTCATGTTTCAAACTAACATTGGACCCGTTGAGGATGCTGATTCTATTGCCTACCTTCGTCCCGAAACCTGCCAAGGTATATTCCTCGACTGGAAGATCGTCCAGGAATCCAACCGGCTGAAGGTTCCGTTCGGTATCGCCCAGATCGGTAAGGCTTTCAGAAATGAGATTACAACCGGCAACTTCATCTTCCGCACACGTGAGTTCAGCCAGATGGAGATGCAGTACTTCGTAAAACCCGGAGAGACGCACGAATGGCTTGATTACTGGAAAAAAGAGAGATGGGATTTCTATCTGTCGCTCGGCATCAAGGAGGAGAACCTGCGCTGGTACGAACATCCGCAGGAGAAGCTGGCTCATTACGCCAAGGAAGCCTGGGACATCGAGTATCAATTCCCGTTCGGCTGGGGAGAACTCGAAGGCGTGCACGACCGCGGCGATTTCGACCTGAAGGCTCACCAGGAAGCGTCCGGCAAGGATATGACCTACTTCGACGACGGGACACGTGAACGCTACCATCCGCACATCGTCGAGACATCAGCCGGACTGAATCGGACGATGTTAGCAGTGCTGGCGGACGCTTACCGCGAGGACGAGCAGGCGGGCGAACAGCGCATCTACCTGGCGCTCGACCCGAAGATCGCACCGGTCAAGGCGTCCATCTTTCCGCTGGTCAAGAAGGGCGGACTGCGTGAAATCGCCCGTGCTATTTACGAAGATCTGCGCGGTCAGATACCGGTATTCTACGACGAACAGGGCTCCATCGGCAAACGGTACCGCCGTATGGACGAAATCGGCACGCCCTACGGCTTCACGATAGACTTCCAGACACTCGAAGACAACACGGTCACCGTCCGCTGGCGGGATACGCTGAAGCAGGAACGGATTGATAAGGATCAGGTGGGAGCTTATTTAGTAGAAAAGCTGGGAACATTATAATGTTGAATTTTGGATTTTGAATTTTGAATTCAACATTCAAAATTTAACATTCAAAATTTTATAATGGGAACACTTATATAGTAGGCACCAAATAGATTCACTATAAACCGCCCCTCGAAATAATAGGTTAACCTTTGAAGACTGAATCCTCCCGCCCTACACGCGCTGAAATATCGCTGTCAGCGCTCAAGCATAACCTCTCAGTCGCCAGAGAGCTCGCCGGCAGCGCTGCCATCATGGCTGTCGTCAAGGCTGAAGCTTACGGTCATGGGCTGATTCGAGCCTCGCAACTGTTTGCCGACTGCGGCGCCGACTATCTCGGCGTCAGTTTCCTTGAAGAGGGCGTCATTCTGCGGGAAGCCGGAATTAAAACTCCGATACTCGCGATGGGCGGGCTCGTCGATGAACAGATCGAACGCTATATCGATTACGACATTGAACCGACCGTATCCTCCGTGTGGAAGGCTCGCCAGGTAAATGCCGCCGCTGAAAAACGCGGGATTAAAGTCGCCGTGCAGCTCAAAATAGACACCGGCATGGGACGCATCGGTCAACAATGGCATACGGCGGATAAGCTGTTATCAGAGATCGTTCGGTTGAAAAATATCCATGTTAAGGGCATCTACACGCACCTCGCAACCGCCGATGGCGAAAATCCTGAATTTGCCGATGTCCAATTGAACCGTTTCGCTGAAGTCCTCGAACAAGCCCGGTCAATTGGGATCGACCCTCCCTATGTTCACACCGTCGGTTCCAGTGGTCTGGTAAATCCTGGATTGCTCAGAAATCATTCGATGATCAGACCCGGGCTCTTGCTTTACGGTTACTCGCCCAACCCGGAATTGCAGGATCAGTTCGATATACGTCCGGCGATGACCCTGAAGACACGCGTCGTCTACGTGAAATATCCGCCTGAAGGAACCACGGTCGGTTACGGAGCCACCTGGAAGTCGCCTGGTAAACGCTGGATAGCGACGCTGCCGATTGGATACGGCGACGGCTACCCTCGCCGGTTCGGCAACAGTGGCTGGGTGATGCTGAGAAGCCGTCGCTGCCCGGTTGTCGGACGCGTCTCAATGGATCAAATCACCATAGACGCCGGTCACGAAGCATATCTCGGCGATGAAGCAATCCTTTTCGGCGGCAGCGGCAACAACCGCCTGCCACTGTGGGAACTGTGCAGAGCAATCGACGCCATCCCTTATGAACTGCTCTGCGGCTTGACGACACGTGTACCGCGAGTGTATATTGAATAGTTACCATTATACAGCGATAATTTCCAGTAGTCATTCTGAACGAAGTGAAGAATCTACAGATGGATATATATTTTAAGTTCAATTTGAGATTCTTCACTTCGTTCAGAATGACGATGAGAACTATCACCTGATATTCTGTAATAAGCTAATATCCCTAAAACGGAAATCTTCATGAACAAACGTTTGTTGTCAATACCCGGATATATATTCCTTTCCCTACTGACAATTCTGTTGCTCACAAACCGACTTCACGCCAGCGTGGACGATCCGGCATATCACACGCTGGAGGAGATCAACGCCAGGATCTTCGCCTTACAGGATTCGGTGCCGGAATGGGTCAGGGTCGATTCCATCGGGCACAGCCAGGAAGAAGGTCTGCCCATCTACGTCGTTAAGGTTAATGAGCGCGTCCATGAGGACGTGTCCGAGCGTCCGGCGGTGTTCTTCCATGATCTGCATGCCGAGGAGGTTCTCGGCGTCGAATTTCAGATGTGGCTGCTGGAGAAACTGGTCAAACACGATGACCGGAAATCACGGGACTGGTGGCGGTATATCGACACCTGGATCTGCCCGACATCAAACCCGGAAGGCTTGCGAGAGGTTTTTAAAACCGATCCGTCCTGGCGTAAGAACAAACGCTGCAACCTACAGGACGGACGCTTCCGCTGGGTTAAGGGCTGGGGCGGCGATACATCCGGTGTGGACATGAATCGTAATTTCCCACTGTTCTGGATACATGGTGACGGCTTCCTTATGCACGGCAGGAACGAACTTTACGACTATTACCGCGGACCCGGACCTCTAAGCGAGGCTGAAACACAGGCTCTCGACAGATTCGTCGACAGGATTCGCCCGCTGTTTGCCCTGACACTTCACAGTTCAAGGACCGGTAATGTTGCTGAAAGGATCTATTATCCCTGGGGCAGAGGCTGGGAAAAATACTCCAATCCCAAGTTCTCACCCGATATAGACGCTATCCGGAATCTTGCCGAGTGCATGGTAGCTCGTACATCGAAATACGGTGAGCCGACCCAGACGTATCTCGCCGCTCCGGTCGGCAGTTATGTCGGCGAATGCGACTCATACTTCTACTGGAAATACGGTGTAATTTCAATGAGAATAGAGATCGGCGGTGCAGCGGAAGCCATGCAACCCGATTCAGTTGGTATCATGCAGGTTATTGACGGCTGTCATGACGGCATCGAATACATGCTCAACTGCGCGATCGAAACGACAAATACAAATGAAGACGAAAAGGGTGGAATCGATCAAAGGCGAGTGGACGTTAAAACCACCTCGCAGGATGAACCGGTCGAAGCTGTCATTCATCTGAAGAAACGATCTGATCCGATGATGCCGTACCGCATAACCAGCCCCCGCACCGGACTTTACCAGTGGCTGCTACCAACGGACTTCACCGATACGCTGACAGTTCGAAAATACGGATACTATTCCCATCGAGGTCGCGTATCGTCAAACACCCCGCGGTCGGCTATTGTCAGAATCAACATGATCCCGCTGCCGACCTATACGATGACTCTGCAAGCGGTTACTCCTGATAGCGCGATCATCCAGGATGATGTCGAGCTCGAGATTCGCCATAGCTGGACACCGCAGGCTGAAACCGGCTGGGGTTCAGGCAGCGCCGGGGATAGAATCGATGTTCCGCTCAATCACCCGGATAATGTGTGGCAGTATACCATGCAGAACGGACATATAGAGATCGAACTCCCGCAAGGCGGTTACTATCTCACGTTCGTCAACGGTACTGCCATTGTACCGCGCCGTATCGAGGTTGATCTCGAGTCAGACAATACAATACAGATCGTTCTCCCGGAAGCAGTTTCGTTGTTGTATCAGGATTTCGACGGTGTGGACATCATTTATACATCGGACAATCTCGTCAATCCCAGCGGTCAGGCTGGTGATTCGCTGGCTCGCTGGGAAATTACCGACGGCATCTATCATTCGTATCCGCGCTGCCTGACCGATACGCGTTACGGCAGCACATTGATAAACGAAGACGGCTGGTGCGCACCATACAATATGCTGGACGACCACTTCAACCTTGAGACCGCCGGCAGCGCAGCGCTGGTCTATTGGCTGAACCAGGCGCTTGAACCGGGTTATGACTCGATGTGGGTGGAAGTCTCGATGGACGGCTCGGCGGGAAGCGATCCGAACGACTGGACCTGGATCCAGCTTGCACCCGCGCATCAGGAGTTATCGATCCTTCAGAACGTGCCTGAACGTCCCTGGAACGCAGCGCCGGTCAACCTCCAGCAATATGCGCCTTGGAAGCGGTTTGTAATTCCGCTCGACGATTATATCGGGCAGCCGGTGTTCCACTTCCGCTTCCATATCCGCTCGGATGAATTTATCACTGAGGACGGCGTTTACATCGACGACGTCATGTTACTGGCGTCCGATGTCACACCACCGTCGATTGCATCAGGCTCCGGACTGCCTGAGCGGTTCAACCTGGACAGACCGTATCCGAATCCTTTCAACAGCAGGCTCAATGTCCCGTTCACCCTTCCCGATGAAGGATTGGTGAAGGTTGCGCTGTTTGATCTAACCGGCAGACCTGTTTTGGAGTGTAAGTCAGCCGTCTACCCAACCGGCGCTCACGTGATGAGCATCGACGCTGGCGAGCTGCCGTCGGGATTGTACATCGTGCAGGCTTCTTCCGATTACGGTTGGGGGATTAAGAAGATTTTATTAGTTAAATAGTTGTAAAGTTGAAAAGTGTGAAAGTGTAAAAGAGAATTAATGTTCAAATGTAACTTTCACACTTTCAAACTTTCACACTTTCACACTCAAATCCGAGGTCGCTGTTGTTTTATAAAAAAATAACCATTGGAACCATTGTTATATTAATCACTTCAATGTTTTTTCCACAGGATGTTTCCGCCGTTGATCTCAACATCATCCCGCGCGGAGGCTTGTCACAACCGGTCGGCGCCACCGCGGGTACCTGGCAGTCGGGATATGCGCTTGAGCTGGATCTGCTGCGCCCGCTAATTGATGATAGATACACCTGGGGAATACGACTCGGATTTCACCGCTGGAAACCGGATGCTGAAGAGATGTTGAAGGTGGGCGACCGGCAGTTGGAAGTTGAAAAAACCATCGGCTGGCGGGCTATCGGGGAACTATCCGGTTTGGCGTCGTACCGGCTGACGATGCTGCCAAAGCCCCTTAAATCAATCGGAGTGGAAAGCGGACGCGGTGTCTTCTATGTACGTCAGCCGGATATATATGTCAAGGGCTTCCAGGCTGTCGGAAGCAGCGCCTTGAACCGGGTGATAACGCTCGAACACAAGAGCGAGATAACCGCCGGGTTGTCTGCAGGGGTGTCAATGACAATCCTCAACAGGATCGAACCTGTGGTGCGTTATCATTACATATTTACAGCGGATGAAGCAACGAGTATTCTGACGTTTGGGATAGGATTGATGGCGAGATAGGAGGCTTTGGGCTTGGCTGTAAATTGCGTTGCTGTCATGTTTCAAGGGCGTCAGCCCGTAACCTGACAGCCCTCCGCCGCCAGGTTACGCTTCGCTTGAAACCTGGCGGGAACTTTAAAATCACCTTGCCGCGTAGGGGCAGATTTATCGAGCCCTTATGAATAACTTCACCGTATCAGCATCACCTTAACCGTTCGCGTATCCGTGGATGTTTTCAGCCTCGCCAGATACATTCCACCCGGCAGATTTCCCGCATTCCACATCAGATCATACTGACCGGCTTGAAAAATGCCGTTCGTAAGTGTACTCACTTCACGACCATTAGTATCAAATATCGTCAGTGATGCTGCCCGGGATGCAGGCAATTCGAAGAGGAAACAGGTCGTGGAGTTGAACGGGTTGGGGTAGTTCTGGAAGAGGGTGAAGTTGAACGGTGGGTTCACACTTTCAGGATCGACGGAGACAAATCCGTACTCAAACGCACCCATATCAGGCGCTTCACCTGCATATTCATCTTCGGACATGTCAACAAGCGTGTCATCTTCCCAGATGAAGAAGGCTGTGCCAGCGTCAATACAGGGGGAATATTCAGTCAAGTGGAAGTTGTCGTTGTCCGGGTCGACGAACAAAGGATCTAAGTCGATGTTGCCGTCAAGCCAGTTGACTTCACCATTGTCATTGGTTACTACCGCACCCTCACCCCTTTCGGAATCATTATATGCAACCACAATTCTATTGGATTCAAGTCGATCATGGAAATAGACTTCATGAGGAGAATTGTTCCATGCTATGGAGTTAACTAAGAGGACCGTGGAGCCCACCGTGCAGTAGATACCAGCTCCGAAATCGGCGGTGTTGTTAGTCATGGTTACGTTTTGAAGAACGAGGGTGGAGTTTTGAAGTTTCAAACCTCCACCGCATCCATTACACGCGTCATTACCCGTAATGAGAACCCGTATCAATTTAGAATTCGAATCACGGAACTGTGCTCCTCCACCACCGCCCGATATATTTCTCATAATGGTTACATCCAACAGTGAAATATCTGATTGCCCAAAATATATGCCTCCACCGCTGAATGAGTTATTATCATATATAGCAACATGATTCAGACTCATTTCTGAGTTAAAACAGTAAATACCTCCACCTGAACCATCCTCTAATGCATCATTGTCTCTTATGGTGATGTTTCGGATGGTTGGACTCGAGTCAGAGCAGTAAATTCCACCACCCACGTCACTGCTCCCATTGCAAATAGTAAAACCGGTCAAGATTGCGGAGGAACTTTCCTCACCAGAGAATCTGACAACGCTGCCTCTACGATTCCCGTCAATTACCGTTGAATCAATGTATGCTCTGTTTCCTGTTGTCAGCAACAGGCTTCCAACAGAAATTTCTTTACCGATAAAATCAATATTTTCAACATACCTTCCCGGTTGCACCAGCACCGTATCCCCATCATCAGCTTCATCTATAGCACCCTGAATGGTTTCAAAATCGTCGGGAACGTTGAGGATATTTGCCAAGATGTCTGTGTTGATTAAAAAGATGGTGAGCATTATGAAGGCAAGTCTTAAAATTAATGGATGCATGATTCACTCCCTCGCTTTTTTAACACGAAGGCACGAAGACACAAAGTAAAACAATAATAACAAAACACTTAGTGTCTTGGTGTCTTGGTGGTTATTTGGTTTCCAATGCGTCGAGCCGTTTCTGCGCCGTCATGCCGTAGTTGCTGGTCGCGCCGCTTTCGGCGATGATCTTGCGGTACATCCTCGCCGCGCCCGCGTTGTCGCCCAACTTCTCGTAACAGTTGCCCGCCTTGTACAGCGCCGTCACGCCCCAGTCGAGCTTGGTCTTCCTGCCCAGAACCTTGACCTTCAGATATTCGAGGATCGCGGTGCGGTAGTCGCCCTTGTTCATGTACGCCTCGCCGATGTAAAACTGCACTTCGGCTTCATGCTCGGCATCGGCAATCGGCAGCAGCGGCTGGTAGTAACGGATGGCATCATCCCACTGCCCGATCTGCAAATAGAACCAGCCGATGTTCATCTGCTTGTCCAGCCGGTCGAAAGCTTCCGGGAAGCGAGCCAGATAATCCCTCGTCAGCCGGATTGCCGCATCCCAGAAATGTGCATCGCGATAGACCTTGTTCATCGCTTCGAACGCCTGCAGATAGTACTCCCGGGCGTCCTCATCCTCCCAGACCTTCTTCAACGCCGAGATCGACTCGCTGAACTTCTCAACACGATAGTATGCCAGACCGATTGTCAGCCGCGCCTGTGGGATTAAGTGGCTTTCCGGATAGTTCTCTATGAATTGCTCGAGTTCCGCCGATCCCTCCTCGATCTTGCCCTGCTGAATAAACGACCAGCCATTACTGTAAGCCGCATCATCGACCCAGGGAGTGAGGGCGTAGCTCTTCTGTATCGTTTTATACTGATCCCTTGCCTCCTCGAATCGACGCACCTTGTCAAGCGCCTGCCCCTTCTCCAGATAGAACAGAGCTTTGTACTGATCCAGATCGTCCCGTTTCTTGAAGTCCTTGTACAACTGCTTTGCCGCCAGACGTGCCTCTTCCAGCCTGCCGGTGCGATACTGGCAGATGATGGTCTGGACGCTGAAATGAAACAGGCTGTCAGGATCGCTCTCGAATGAGATCAACTCCCGCCATTTTGATAGGGCGTGACCGTATTCCTCTAACGACATTAAGAGGATCGGTCTCAGATGTATCCCGGTCGTGTTCTCATTCGAGCTTGTGAAACCCCGGTTTAACGTATCGAGATAAGCGAGAGCCGACCGCGCATCCCCCAGCTCGTAAAGTATCTCTGCCATAGCGAGAAGCGCTGCACTGGCATATTTTCCCTGGCACCCGAGGTTTAAGAGAATGCGGTACTGGTCAAGAGCTTCGGTTAATTTAGCCGCGTATCTGAAAGCCGTTCCACGCTGGTAAAGTGATGCCTCGTCCGGTGTTTTGAGGATGTCGAGCCGCGGTTTGCCCCAATCGGCAATCAATTCAGCCCGATTGCGAGACTCCAGCGCATCCAGCGATCGATTCAACAAGTCTAAAAGCTCGGCTTCCAGAATGGTGTCGGCATACGGACGTAGCAGGTAAGGATATTCCCTAGTGAAGGTTCTTAACCACTCGTAGCGAATGTCCGGTAAAAGGCGAGGATTTTCAATCAACCACACGACAGCTTCCGCGCCGGCTGGGGTTTCTGGATAGTCGGAAACCAGTTTCACAGTCAGGTCAACGGCATTTTCGTAACGTTCGAGATATTCGTTGAGGATGACCGCCGTCAGATTGAGCTCTGCGGAGATGCGTCTGTCCGCTGTTGAATTTGAAGCCAGCATGACCTGACTTAGAGCCGTTTCGAGCGCCGTACTGTCCATACGCCCGATATCAAGCTCGGCGCGGAGATAATCGACCATCACGGACGGCGTGAAACGATCGGCGCCAAAGGTCTTAATTGCAGAGCCAATGGAATCAAGAACGGCTTCATATTCATCGCGGTCGTTCTTGAATCGCACCAGATCGAGCCTTAGCAGTTCAGCAGTCAGGACCATCGTTTCAGGTACATCGACGTTAAACATGCGGAGTTGACTGTGCCAACTGCGGGCGCTGTCACCGTACATCTCTATCTCGAAATCATCACCTTCCCACAGAGCGCTCTCGTACAGAAACAGATATGCCTGCAAACTGCGCCGGTGTGCGTACAGTTGTTTGTCTGCGGTTGCAGATGTGTCGTCGATTACCATGGTATATTGATCGAGGGCTTTAACTGGATCCTTGAATTCAAACAGGTAGAAATCCCCCCAGTCAAACGCCCACTGTGTCTTACTGACTGAGCCGGGTGGACTGGAGGACAGCTCAGCCATCCGTTCCATCAGGTTGCCGCTGCGAACAAAATGCCGCTGGAAATAGTCGAATATCACCTGTGCTGAATCCAGATATGAGGACGCAGGAAATACGGCAAGATACCGATGCAGATCAGGCGCCCGTGGAACTTTCTCTTCGATAGTCGATTGCATCGTATCGGTGTAGGCAAGGAAGGCGAGCTCATCTCTCCATGGGCTGATGTTACTGGCTTTCAATGCCGCTTGAGCAATCGGCTGTATCGACTTTCCCGCGTTAACATAGACCTTTGCGGCTTCATATAAGCTTCGTCCGGTTGTATCGGTAGAGTCCTTGTCGCCAATGAGCTCAGACCAGAGTCCGGCAGATAATTCCCACTTGCGCAGGTCGCTGGAAACGACCGCCGCGCGCTGAAGCGCCAGAAGCTTGACACCCTTTGTCTGTTCATCGGTCAGGTTTACTAATTGCAGGTATTTCTGGAGCGCTTCTTCTTTATGCCCCATCATTTCGTTCGTCCAGGCGGATTTGAGAGCGGCTTCGGCATCCTGTGAAGCGACCTTGTCATAATAAGCGAAAGCTTCCTGTTGATTTCCCACACGGTAAAATGCATCGCCAGCCTTGATGTGTGCCTGGACAAAATATGTGGAATCGGTCGATGTCAGAACCGGTTTGATTGTTTCGAGTGCGGCTTTTATCATACCGCGGTAGTTATACAGATCGGTAAGTTCGATTGCTGCCTGCATGGCGAGGTCTGTATCCGGATATTTAACTATCGGTTGACGGAAGGCTTCAGTTGCCTCGTCGAACTTCATGCGGGTTCGCGCCAGTCGTCCGAGTTCGAGCCAAGCCGTCGCCACAATGGTGTCGGTCGGTGATCTGGATGCGAGCCATTCGAGGTATCTTTTACCAATGTCCCGGTCGCCCTGTCTGATCAACATTTTTGCTTTGTACAACCGCGAAGCATCAGCGGCTTCGGATTCAGGATATAGTTCAACCAGCCGATCCATGGTCGTTTCGGCTCTAACCGTATCGCTTCCGGCGAGATACAGACCAGCAGCTTTCTTCAAACCCTGTGGAGCGTGCCGGTCTGACGGGTAGAAACCCTGGATGCGGGTATAAGCCTCAGCCGCATCAAGCGGACGTCCAGCCAATTCGAGCGCATAGCCGACCTTAAACATCGCTTCAGGCGCACGGTGGGATTTCGGATACACAATTGCCATACGGAGATAGGCGGAGCGGGAGAGATCATATTCCCCGGCGTTTAAATATGCTTCGCCCAGCAGGTACTGCGCTTCAGCCGCGTCCGTGAAATTAGGATGGTCTCGCAGCAGTCTTTCAAGCTGTTCAGCAGCAAGATCGTAATATCTTTCATCGAGTAACTTGCGTGCGTAAATGAATTCATCGCGCCCGGGTTCAACCGACCAGGCGGAATTAGATAAAACCAGAAGGATAAACAGTGCGGGCAGGATCAGCGCAAATCGACTGGCGCTGCTGTTTTTCATTTAGCAACCTCTAACTTGGCATACTTCAGGATCAGCGTTTTGCTGCCGGCATCGTCGAAATCTACGTTGACTTTGCTGTCAAGCCCATTGCTATGGAAATCGACGATTATACCTAATCCGAATTTGGGATGCTTGACGAGCAGACCTTTGCGCAGTTCGTCGGGTGCGATTCCTGTTTTTGTCGACGGAGCCTGTGAAGTTGGCTTTGAATAATCCGGAATTCTACGAGTAGTTGAAGCGGCTCTTCTCTGAAGCCGCAGCGTCGGTTTCCTTTCACGTCCGAATTTACCGTGAATTGAGAGCAGCTTGAGCGGTATCTCATCCAGGAAGCGCGAAGGTTCGCCAGTATTACCAGCACCCCAGCGGAAGCGGTTTGTGGCGAAGGTTAAGACCAGCCTGTCCATAGCCCGCGTGGCGCCGACGTAAAACAAGCGCCGTTCTTCGTCAAAATGTTCGACAACGGCATGGCTGTCGCGCGGCGATAACGGCAACAGACCATCCTCCAAGCCAGTGATGAATACGACCTTGAATTCCAGCCCCTTGGCGCTGTGGAGTGTCAGCAGATTGACACCTCGAGCCTTTTCATTGACCTGATCGGCGTCGGTAATCAGCGATACCTCTTCGAGGAATGATTCAATTGTGCCTTCTGAATTGACGTCGATATAACGCTCGATATCCCTTAGCAGACTGTCGAGGTTGGCGATCCTGGATTCGGCACGGGTTGGGTCGTCTTTATCCTCGGCTTCGAGGCGCTCTTTTAACCCGGTCTTAACGAGAATTTCCCTGACGAGGTCCGGAAAGGAAAGCTGCTCTATAAATTCGCGAAATTCTCCCATAAGGTTCAGGAAGTTCTCCAGGTTTCTGCAGCGTCGTGTAGATAGCTCCGGATCGGCAATAAGGGCTGATATTGCTTGGTTAAGGTTAATACTTTCAGCGCGCGCCCGGGCTTGTATGTCGGTCATCAACGCCTGCCCGATACCGCGTGGTGGGTAGTTGATAATCCGCAGCAGGCTGATGTCATCTGCAGGATTGACCAGCAGTCTTAGGTACGCCAGAACGTCCTTTATCTCCCTGCGTTCGTAAAACCGAAGCCCGCCGACGACTTTGTAGGCAATCTTTGCTGCTCGGAAGGCACGCTCGAAAGATAAAGATTGAGCATTGGTGCGATAGAGTATTGCCATTTCGTTGTAAGGTCTGTTATTGCGTATATGTTCTTCCTCGATGAATCCCACGACTCTCAGCGCTTCGTCTTCGTCGGAAGAGGTCTCGATCAGTTCAACCGATGAGCCGCCTTCTTTGGCTGTCCAGAGCTTCTTTGCGCGTCGTTTTCGGTTATGTTTGATCACCGACCAGGCTACATCCAGGATCGGTTTGTTTGAGCGGTAGTTTTGTTCGAGCCGGATAACTTTGGTTTCTGACCAGTCACGTTCAAAGTCGAGTATATTGCCGACCTTCGCACCACGCCAGCCGTAGATTGCCTGGTCATCATCGCCGACCACGCACAGGTTTCGATGTTTCCGCGCCACATCACGCACCAGGATATACTGGGCGTGATTGGTATCCTGGAATTCATCGACCAGCACGTATTGAAACCGATCCTGGAGGCGCTCGAGGAAGTCCGGATGTTCCTCGAATGCCCGGATCGGTCTAATGAGCAGGTCGTCGAAATCCAATCCCTTTATGCGTCTAAGGCGTTTCTCATAGGCGAGGTAAATTTCGGCGGCTGTCTGGTCAAAATAATCGCGGGCTCGTCCGGCGAGGTCGTCGGGCGTTTCCAGGGCGTTCTTGGCTCGACCAATTTTCCAGTCGACCTCGACCGGTCGAACGCTGGTGGTTGGAATGTTTCTTTCCTTGAGTAACACCTTGATCAGCCTGCGCCGGTCGTCGGCGTCGACGATGGTGAAATGCGGATCGATGCCGATATTGAGTCCCTCCCGGCGCATGATACGGGCGAATATCGAGTGGAACGTACCGGCGACGACGCCCTCGCCCTCGGGACCGACCATGGAAACGATGCGGTCTCTAAGTTCACCGGCGGCTTTATTGGTAAAGGTCAACGCCAGGATCTGGTACGGTCGCGCCAGTCCCGAATGGACTATATGCGCAGCCCGGCAAGCCAGCACGCGTGTCTTACCTGAACCCGCTCCCGCCAGCACCAGCAGTGGTCCCTCCGTGTGTTCAACCGCTTCCTGCTGGGGGGGGTTGAGGTCTAATGGAATCGTTTTCGTTTGTGTCAATTTATTGGCAGTAATAATTGTATAGTTCTAACCAGTAAATGGGACAATCCTGTCCCGTCCTAACCCGACAGGATTGTCGGGTCTACCGCAACCTTGTTACCCGACAGGATTGTCGGGTCTACTTATTTCCCTTCGAAAGTCTCTCCTGCCGCGCAACCTGTCTCCTGACCTGCTGGAATTTCTGTTTATCGCGCGTGTGCCCGGTATGGGTTCGATTAAACGCATGCGAACCATCGCCCTTGGCAACGAAATACAGATAATCTACATCCGCGGGATTTACCGAAGCCTCAAGGGCAACCTGCCCCGGATTGTTCACCGGACCCGGCGGCAAACCCCGGCGCTTGTATGTGTTGTACGGGCTGTCAATTTCAAGATCCCTGTTGAGCAGCCTTCTTGGACCATCGGGCAGAATATACTGAATAGTCGGGTCGGCTGCCAACAACATTCCCCGTTTTAGCCTGTTATGATAAACTGCTGAAACGAATGACGCCTCATCGTCGATTATCACCTCGCCCTGGATTATCGACGCCAGCGTTACCGCCTGGTGGATGTTAAAACCTGTTATTTCGAGCCGGCTTTTCGTACTGTCATCAAATACATCAAAAAAATGTTTGACCATCCGTTTAATAATATCGCGGGAACTGCTTTCAATATAGAAGTTGTATGTATCCGGGAACAGGTAGCCTTCGAGCCTGCCGGCTATAACGCCAAGTTCAGCGGCAAAGGCGGAATCTTCACAGAGGTTGACGAAATCAGTGGAGTCGATGCTCAGATCGCGTCTGAAGATACCCGCTATCTGTCTGGATGTAAGTCCCTCCGGAATTATAACATCTCTAGTTCTGATACCGGGTTTCATCAGGCAGCGAATAATTTCTGAATTACTGACGCCATGAGGAATAAGGAAGCGACCGGGTTGGATTTTACGTTCAGCGCCGGTAATCCAGGCTGCCCAACGAAAGCTGCCGCGATTTCGGATCAGGTTACTCTCCTCAAGCAACATCGCAACCTCACCTAATGTCATCCCTTTTTCAATGGTTATTTCCACGTCACTACCGCCCAAGATTGGTGCGGGAGTGTGCAATATCCAGCGCTGCCACCAGAACAACGCGCAAAGTATCACGATCACTACGAGTCCGGTCCAGATTGCTGGATTAATCTTTCTGTCCTTCAAGGCTTTCCTTCTATGGGTTATTTGTGTTGTTAATTAGTTCATGTTGAAAATGTCCGATTGCCCGCTGGCAGACGCCCTCGTCTGCCAGATAAGTACTTGATACGCATGATTGTTACTGGCAGACGAGGGCGTCTGCCAGCGGGTTGGTAACGATTTCAATGAGTTTTTCAACAGGCACTAATTTGTGCTTCGAGAGCGAATCCGGTTGAACGCTTAAAGTTAACTTTATATATGATATGTGTCAACCTGATTGACGTATTGTATCTAAATTGAACAAATACGTTTGTTAATCCTACGTCCTATTTTGTTAGAGATTTCTTTTTAATGAGGATCATCACATTCAGGATGTTGTTACACCGATTCAATTTTCGTAACTTTCAGGCTATTCAAACTTAGCTTTGTTGATCGTTTACTTTTTGGATAATTAATGAACGAAATACTTGAAAAAAGAGTATTGTCGGAGGGCGTCAAGGATATTATAGTCAGCTCTCCGCATATTGCCCGCAAGCGAAAGGCGGGACAATTTATCATCCTGCGCATCGACGAGCAGGGCGAGAGGATACCACTCACAATAGCAGATTCCGACCCCGAAGCTGGAACCATCAGACTGATTTTCCAAGAGGTAGGCAAGACAACCTGTCATCTCGGCGATCTCGAAGTCGGCGATAAAATCCTCGACGTCATCGGTCCGTTGGGCAAACCAACGCATGTTGAGAACTTCGGTACTGTTGTCTGCGTCGGTGGAGGTATCGGGGTTGCGCCGGTCTATCCCATCGCCAAGGTAATGAAGGAAGCCGGCAACGAAGTGATCTCCATAATCGGCTCGCGTAATAAGGATTTGCTGATTATGGAGGATGAGATGTCGTCGGTTTCCGACAGACTGATCGTCACCACCGACGACGGGAGCTACGGCATCCACGGCTTTGTTACCGATGCCCTGAAGAGCCTGATCGAGGAAGGCAGCACGATCGATCTCTGCGTTGCCATCGGTCCGGTCGTAATGATGCGTGCGGTCAGCAATCTCACCAGAGAGTATGGTATCAAGACGGTAGTCAGCCTTAACTCGATCATGGTCGACGGCACGGGCATGTGCGGCGGCTGCCGGGTTTCAGTAGGCGACGAAACTCGATTCGTCTGCGTTGAAGGTCCTGAGTTCGACGGTCATCAGGTTAATTTTGATGAGTTGATAATGCGTCAGAGTATTTACCTGGTCCAGGAAAAGGAAGCTTTGGAAAGGTATCACAAGTGCAAACTCGACAAGCTCGCCGAGAGAGAGGGAGTGGTATAAATGCCTGAAGATAAAAGTAATAAGACAGCAACTGAGTCAAAAGAAAAAGCCAAAAAGCCGCTAAAACCCAAGAAGCCCAAGATCCCCCGTCAAGCGATGCCGGAACAGGATCCGAAGGAACGTGCGCATAACTTCAAGGAGGTGCCTTTCGGTTATTCTCCAGAAATCGCAATGATCGAAGCAGCCAGATGTATTCAGTGCAAAAAACCGTTTTGCATTGATGGTTGCCCGGTGGAGATTAATATACCGGCATTTATCCTGGCAATAAAAGAGGGGAAATTCGCCGAAGCCGCGCACATCCTGAAAATGGACAACGCCCTGCCGGCAATCTGCGGACGTGTCTGTCCACAAGAGGATCAATGTGAAAAGGTCTGCGTGATCGGCATCAAGGGTGAACCGGTTGCCATCGGCAGGCTCGAACGTTTCGCCGCCGACTGGGAACGCGAGAACATGGAGATCATCATACCGGAAATAAAGCCGCCGACAGGCAGAAAAGCCGCCATAATCGGCGCCGGTCCGGCGGGTTTGACCGTTGCGGGCGAACTCGCCAGACTGGGACACGATGTAACCATATTCGAAGCGCTTCACAAGCCGGGTGGCGTTTTAATTTACGGCATCCCGGAGTTCCGTATGCCCAAATCAATCGTCATGGCAGAGGTTGATTACGTGAAAAAGCTCGGCGTTAAGATTGTCTATAACGCCTTAATCGGAAAATACCTGACCATCGACGAGCTGTTCAACGAGGAGGGATTTCATTCGATATTCATCGGTGTCGGCGCCGGACTGCCGTACTTTATGAACATCCCCGGTGAAAACCTGAACGGAGTATATTCGGCAAACGAATATCTGACTCGCTCCAACCTGATGAAGGCGTATGACTTTCCCAACTATGACACGCCGATCGTACGCAGCAGGAAGGTGGCGGTTATCGGCGGCGGCAACGTCGCTATGGACGCAGCCCGCACAGCATTGAGGCTTGGCGCTGAGGAGGTTACGGTCGTCTATCGTCGCAGCCGCAAGGAGATGCCGGCTCGGGACGAGGAGATCGAACACGCCGAGGAGGAGGGGATCATCTTCCACCTGCTTAACAATCCGACCAGGATCAACGGTAACGATGACGGCTGGGTCAAGAGCATGACCGTGATCAAGATGGAGCTCGGCGAACCGGACGCATCCGGCAGGCGGCGTCCGGTCCCGATAGAAGGTTCGGAGTATGAAATGGAGGTCGATACCGTGGTTGTGTCGATCGGCAACGGCGCTAACCCGCTTCTAACGAAAGCCACACCGGAGCTTAAGACTAATAAATGGGGTAATATCATCGCTGACGAGGAGACCTGCGCCACGTCGATGAAGGGTGTTTATGCCGGCGGCGACATCGTTCTGGGTGCGGCGACGGTGATACTGGCTATGGGTGCGGGTAAGAAAGCCTATCGCGCGATGCACGAATATATGATGTCGCTGGAAGTGTGAAAGAGAAAAAGTGGGAAAGTGTGAAAGTGTGAAAGTTGTAGCCCGGATCGCTTGTCGTCCGGGAAATTTTGTTATGTTCCAGCCTGATTTCAAGACCGCTATTTCAAGTGAGTAGCCAGTACCATTGTGCTGCAGGTGAAAATAGAATCCCGGACGACAAGCGATCCGGGCTACAAAACTGTCGGGTTTGACGGGACAAGATTGTCCCATCTACCTGTTGGGCAGTAGCCCCGACAATCCTGTCGGGTTTGACGGGACAAGATTGTCCCATCTACCAGCGTCAAATATAAGTTGCACTGAGGTTTGGAATGTACTGTATGTTTGACCATCCATTTTTCCTTTCATTATCGACTACCAAACGTCTAGTCAATGTTCCGCTGTTTGGCTGGTTTTCTCCCTGCAAATACTTGCTTTTAAGCATCTTACTGCTTGCACTTGTCTATGTTAATCCCGTTAACGCTGAGTGGGGACGAGAACCAGGTGATAACATACTGCTCAATGGTGCGATACCTCACCTTGTTTCTGACAGCGCTGGTGGAGCTTATTTACTTTCTCAAACAGGTTTGGTTCAAGTTGATCGGTACGGTTGCATTCAGCAGGAACAGTGGTGGATTCCATATCATGGTGAATATTATTACCGAGCTTGGAACATTTTACCCGCTGATAACAGCGATTTATTCGTCAAGCTCGAAGTCGGCTCGGATGAATGGGACCAGGAAGATGAATGGGGGCGACCTGTTCAAAACGCGCATGGCTACCTTCAGCGCTATAATAGAAACGGTGAAATACTGTGGGGTGAGGAAGGGATCCAAGTTTCGCCAAGAAGAACAAGCAATCATGTCGACCGAATGTTGTCGGATGGCGAAAACGGATTGATTATTATAATTATAGAAAGGGATTATTCAGAAGGCAATCCCGATCCTCCAAGCATTACATATGCGGCCCGGTTATCGCCTGAAGGAGAACAGCTCTGGGAGGTAGAATTAGAAGGAAGATGGCTCGGTCCAATAGTTTCAGATGGTGAGGGTGGGTTCATTTATCTCTATTCTCAACCTCGTAAAATTAAAGTGCAAAGGACCGATAGTGAAGGTGAGATTCTCTGGTCTATAGATTCACTGGCTATTGAGCCTTACAATTGGGAATCCGGTTCGGCAAGCAAAGAAGACATCATATCAGACGGACAGGGCGGTTTGATCATGGTGAATGGCTTTTTCTATCGTCAGGGAGACATTGTCGGAGTTTATCTGATGCGGCTTTCAGGAGATGGAGACGTTGTTTGGTCGCAGGTTATTTATGAACGTGAATTTTGGGAAGTGGGTAGGACTTATGATCCACCCACAATGTTGACAAAAGTGGGACAAGACCAATATTTCGCCGCTTGGAAAGACTATGGTTCAGGGGAATGCGGCGCAATGCGCTTCAACGATGACGGGGAGTTGCTGTGGGATTCTTATGCGATTCTCGGTGACAGCCTTGCTTCACGTGGGAGATTTGTCGGTGTGGCAGGGATTAATTCGGTCAACTATGTCTGGCAGAATAGTATCGAAAACATCTCAACTATAAAAGGTCAACAGGTATCTCTTGAAGGTGAGAAAATGTGGGAATTCGGCGGCGTTACACTCGACAGCGGTTGGCATTATACGATGACAATCACGAGCGACTGCAACGGCGGTGCGATCATTGCCACCGACTCTTTCCCGATTGAGCTCTATATGGTAAATCGAAATGGAGAATTGGGAATCGTTCTTGACGATTATGTCCCGGATATTACGATCACAACGCCTGTTGAATTTGATATATTAATATACCCGCAGCCTGCCAATGCCATTCTACGGCTTGATTTTACATCACATTTTCCCATTAACGGTTCGATTGGATATAAAATTTTCGACGTCGCCGGGCGTCTCTATCAATCTGGATCGTTAACCAAATCTTCATTACAGACTCTTTCATTAACAAATCTTCCAACAGGGAGTTACTTCTTACAGTTTGATTCACAAACTGCTATTCTGAATCGTAAAGTCACAATTCAGAAATAACTTAATCAACAAAATTGAGAGGAGACAGTAATGAATCGGAACTTTGTCATCGTAATCATTCTGGTTGCAGTAGGGGCAGGGTGGTACGTATAGCTTGCCGAGGGAATTTCTTCCGTGTTTCAATAGTTGTCTATTTACGTTGCGGGAAAATTCTTCTTGCGATTAAATCCCTGCCTCGCAGGTGTGTTTTTCGGGGCGGGGATATACCTTCACGGACATACCGGATATCCTCAATTGAATAGAAAGCACGTGGGTTGTATTCTTTAACAATTTCTAATATCCTAGGGATTGAATTACGCGCAACAACAGAAAATAAAACCTTTACCGGACCGTCTCTGCCTTCAGCGTCGATGTCGGTCACACGGAAATTTTTCTCACGCAATGCGTCCAGTAATTCCCTGGCTTCACGCAGGGTGATGACTCTTATCAGTACAGAACCTATGGCGAGTTTGCTCTCAATCATCATTCCAACGTAGTTCCCCATTGCGAAACCGGAAGCATAGGCAATATAGTTCTGCCAAGTCGTTAGATTCTTTAGTATCTGACCAATAGCCAACAGCCATATAAAGACTTCAAAGAAGCCAAGTATAGGCGCGAGGAGTCTCACACCTTTGGCGACAAATATGACTCGCACCGTACCGATACTGACATCTATTATGCGAGCCAGAAAGATCAACAACGGTATAATTAACCAGACCGTCAGATTATAACCGAAAATTTGTGTAAAATCCATCACAGGAAATGTTTGTTAATCCAATTAAGTTTGAAAGTTTGAAAGTGTAAAAGTGTGAAAGTTGGTGGGGGGTTGTCCGGGCTTATATTCAGTGGAGAAATCCGGGTATCAAAAAGCCCATGCTGCATATTGACAGACAGGAATGAGTTCTTTGATTTATTCAATTATTAGTTCGTTTTGTCATTCCCACGCAGCAGTCTGTCCGAGAATATCAGAATAGTGGTGTCATGTGTCCTCACATGACACCATAGTTTACTGTTATTACAGTGCATAGCTGT
>CAYYHI010000030.1:0-23928 GCA_964471745.1 uncultured bacterium
TGTTGTAAACGCCGGCTTCGACGTCTATAGATTGGACGAGTATATCAACGGTTTCAGAATCCTCACCCGGAATGATTCCCTCTTCAGGGTCAAACTCGAGCATGCGGAACTCCCTGACGCCGTCGTCGATCATGTACCAGCGCGCCTCCTGGATCGGTGCCCACCAGAGGTTTTCACCGTCATGCGTAAACCCACTATTTACAACTCCAGCGTCCCACCTTACATCGAAGTCCTGCGCCAGTTCGCAGTTCCATTCGTCGTCTATGAAGAACTGATAAAAGCGATCACCACTGGACAGCCATAGTTGACCATCCGGATGTTCGTTCACCCACACAAGCGCGCTGATACGGATGCCGTTGATTTCCGCCGCACAATTGATTGTGGCTATTAATTCGACATCCTCCTGCTCAAACCAGCCTTCAAAAACCTGAACATTTCCAACCATATTGGCAAAGAGATGCTCGCCATCGGTGGCAACATAATTGTTAGCCTGCGCCACCTGATCGGGTGCTGCCCAAGTATCCAGGCTGTTGCCCTCCGTGTCCCAGCGATAGATATTCCTATCACGCTCACAATCGCCATAGAGTACACCTTCCCGGATAAACATACCCTTGCAGTCCACCTGTACTTCCTGTTCGTGAACAACCTCACCATCTTCCGGGTCTATTGCATACAACACAAGGGGTCTCGAATTAAACCTGAGCCCCCACATCCAGCCGTTATCGACATCCCATGCCAGACCGAGAGTCCAGTCAACCGGCGCTTCATATTCCTCCAGGATATCCCCCGGATCATCGCGGCGAGGACCTATGCGACGGTCATCTTCATCGACAATCAATTCATAGTCGATGCAGAATGCAACATCATCTTCACCGCTGTTGGTAAGCGTCATCTCAACCGTCAGGGTGTCTTCGTCTTCAATTGCTACAGCTATTCCCATCGGATCAACGGTAACCTCTGCCTTTGATGGAAATGTGCAGAGTGTTCCAATGAAAAGGAACACTAATGCAAAAAGTGTACGTCGGTAATCCATTGGTATAACCTCCATTTTGAAAAACTAAGAGTTCAAAATATTATGAGCGATATAAGCGGATCAAATCGACCAAATCGGATATGTCCACCCATTTCAGCAGGAGGTGCACTCCTGCGTCGCAAGATATCACCCGACAGGAGTGCCTGACCCACCAATATGCTATCAAGATAAGCGGTATTAGTCGAAATTACAACCACGTTTATAACAAATCACGATATAATCACTGGACAAAATGAATATCTACTCGATCTTAATTAGTGTCTGTTGAAAAACTCATTGAAATCGTTACCAACCCGCTGGCAGACGCCCTCGTCTGCCAGTAACAATCATGCGTATCAAGTACTTATCTGGCAGACGAGGGCGTCTGCCAGCGGGCAATCGGACATTTTCAACACGCAACTAAGCGCTAATGGCGCTCATTTGTGGATCATATTATAGTATCCCGAATAATTTCTGCTGTCAGCGGTTCCTTTCTGAAACATAAGACCGGCGGGGATATCCTTGAAACGATACCAGTTACCGTTTTCCGTGTCGACGATAATCCATTGATGACCGATGGAGTTGTCTGTTCCGAATGATGACGTGGCAATCTGGTATTTACCAATCCGATAATCCTCTTGTGCAGATAGGTTTTTATAGCTTGAGTTTATAAGGAATACTATCAGTAAAGCAAACAGGAATATGGATAGAATCTTGTTTAATGTACTGATCTTCATTTCATACCTCCATTTTTAACGAAATAATTCCTATTGAAAAACTCTTGCCTGGAATGTCAGTGTTCTCCACCCTAACTGTTGAACAGGTGTGTCTGTCGTACCCATCCAATATTACAAAGAACCTAGCCTTTCTTCTCCGACTTTACTCGCTTCCTCTGGGGCCACCAGATCTTCAGCCGTTCTGCGATCGTTTTCTCAACGCCATGATCGGATGGATGGTAATAAATACGATCTTTTAGTTCGTCCGGTAGATGTTGCTGTTGAGCGATGTTGCCTTCGAAGTCATGAGCGTATTTGTAGCCCTTGCCGTAGTCCATTGTCCGCATCAATCCGGTGACGGCGTTGCGTAGATGTAATGGCACCGGCAGATCTGGATCCTTCCTGACGTCCTCGAACGCACCGTGAAGAGCTGTCAAAGTAGAATTGCTCTTGGGCGACGACGCCAGGTAGAGCGCTGTTTGCGCCAGTATCAACTGCCCCTCGGGCATACCGACCAACCTGACCGCATCCGCACAGGATTGCGCCAGCACCAGTGCAATTGGGTTGCAGTTGCCGATGTCCTCCGACGCCAGGATCACCATCCGCCGGGCAATAAACAACGGGTCTTCACCGGCTTCGATCATCCTCGCCAGCCAGTAGACAGCCGCATCGGGATCGCTGCCGCGTAAACTCTTGATGAAGGCGGAAATAACGTCGTAATGGTAGTCGCCCTTCTTATCATAACGCCCGGGTCTGGCAAGAAGGGCGCGCTCGATTAAGGGTATGGTTAAGGTAACCCCCCCTTTTATCCCACCCTGCTTAGCAGGGGGGGAGAGCTTCTCTTTCCCACCTGCATCGGTAGGGGGGGACTCAGGGGGGGTCTCCTCAGACATTGCCAGCTCCACCGCCACTTCGAGGGCGTTCAATGCGACACGCGCATCCCCGCCCGAATATTCGATAAGCGCCTCAAGCGTCTTATTAACAAATGTAACACCCAGATCCACCAGATAAGCGTCGTCCTTAACAGCTCGTTCAATCACAGTCCGCATGTCGTCAGCCAACAACGGCTCGAATCTGAAGACCCGGCAGCGTGACAGCAGCGGGCTTATAACCTCGAACGATGGATTTTCGGTGGTTGCGCCAATCAGGATTAACGTACCGTCTTCTACCGCATGGAGAAGCGCATCCTGCTGCGCCTTGTTGAAGCGGTGGATTTCGTCAATGAACAGTATCGTACGCCGACCCGACTGTTTATCTACCACTGCTCGTTCGATGATCGTTCTGACATCCCGGACACCGGACGATACCGCTGAGAGCTCTTCCAACCGGCTGCCGCTCCTGCGGGCGATTATCCGTGCCAGGGTTGTTTTACCGGAGCCCGGTTCGCCCCAGAAGATCGATGCAGGCAGCCGATCGCGCTCGATCAACTGCCGTAGAATCCCCTTGGCGCCCAAGAGATGCTGCTGTCCAACGAAATCGGACAAATCACGCGGTCGCATCCGTTCCGCCAGCGGAGTGCCCTGATGTCGGTATGTCTCGATATTTTCATTATGTAGATCATTCATCATAGTGAGCAATTTAAGTAATTTACATCCAATATGAAAGCATTATAAACAAAATGCTGGTATAGAGATTGCTTGATTTGTTTTGGTGAGGTTTGTTCTGTCATAAAAAGTACAAAGAAAGAGACAAACAGGAATGGGTTCTTTGAATTATTCGAAAACTATCGGCACGTCATCCCCGACTACCGGAATGTCAACTCTGACTACCGGAATGTCAACTCTGACTACCGGAATGCCATCCCCGACTACTAGAATGTCATCCCCGACTACTAGAATGTCATCCCCGACTACTAGAATGTCATCCCCGACTTGATCGGGGATCCAGAGAAGTTGCTGATATTACATGCGTTACTGGATTCCATCTTCCGATGAAATGATGATGAATCCGTGAAAATCTTATTTCTCAGACAGACTGTACAGTAATAAAACGAGACAAACAAGAGTGTCTTTCCCGACGTATTTACTTTGACATGCCCAGCGAATAATAAACATATAAATAACGCAATACTTGCATTTTGGTATGAAAATTTCGTACATTTAATAAGTTAAACAGGACCTCATCAGCATCGTTTGTTTCACCCATATCACTTACCAGAGGTTTTTATGAATCGCTGCTTGAAAAACAGTATGGTACTTATGATTGCGCTCGTCATGATGATCTTCCCCGAAGTTGTCATTGCGGGTCAGGTCAGTACCACCGTAAGTTACCAGCCGCCAAAGATAACCGAAGTTGACGGTTTTCACCATATTTCAGTTCCGAATGCCATCGTTTCAGGCGAATCCGGCGCACCTGCGCTGCCGACGGACTGCGTCTGGATGCTGCTGCCGCCTGGTGAAAGGGCTGTTTCGGTCGAACTGAGAGGAGAGTTGTGGCGGACTCTGCCTGGGACTTACCGCCTGGAACCGATATCCGAACAGAGGCGTCTCAGCGATACATCTCCGTGGAAGATGACTCCACCCGATCCAAAGATATACAAAGGCGTGGATTCATTCCCATCCGAACCAGTCAGCAATCTTATCACACACCTGAAGCGCGGCTATGCCCTCGCCACCTGCCTCGTCAGTCCGGTAAGATGGAACCCGGTGAACGGCTCGCTGCAATACCTTGCACAAGCAGAGCTTATCGTAGAAACATCCCCGGGTGAACGTGAACAAACCGGTTATAATCACTTTTTCCGCGGCGATCGGAAAACCTGCGATTGGGTTGCAGATAAGGTCAGAAATCTTCAAATGTTAGGGACATACCCGCGCCGCGATGACGATATTCCTGAAGCGATTCTGATCGTCACCAACGAAACCCTGCAGAGAACCGCTGAGGATTACGCTGCCTGGTGGAGCGCCCGTGGCAGGATGACATATATCGCCACAGTAGAAGACCTGGTTGAGAACGAAAACGGGGACGACGACCAGGAACGCATCCGCAATGGTATTATTGAGTATTATGATGATCTTGATATCGGTTACCTGATCCTCATGGGTGACACTGAACAGGTTCCCCACCGCGGTTTGTGGGGCGATGTCAACGATTCACCGGATTACGACATCCCGGCGGATCTTTATTATGCGGCGCTTGACGGGAATTGGAACAACGACAACGATCGGTCGTGGGGAGAGGATAACGAGTCAGATTTGACAGCAGAAGTTGCGGTTGGCAGGATTCCCGGCGTGATGAATCGGGAGATCGAACGACTCACCCATAAGGTTCAGCTCTATTCTGACGAACCGGTTATCGAGAATATCCTGACTGCGTTAATGCTCGGTGAAAACCTGGGCTGGCAGATCATGGGCGGTGAGTATATGGATGAGATTTACGAGGGATGCGACCGCTACAATCATACAACCGTAGGATTTCCTGAACGTTTCAACCGCCGTAACCTTTACGATGTATACAACGGCTGGGAGTGGAGCGGTACCGGAGACCTGGCACCGCTGATTTCAGAAGGCTATCACATGATCCATCATCTCGGTCATGCATATACAAATACGTGTCTTAAACTGAATGTGAACCAGGTGACTAATAACCTGATTCGGAACGACGGCGTAGATGAAGGGTTTAACATAGCGCAATCACAAGGTTGCTACGCTGGCGCTTTTGATAACCGCAGCACGGAGCCAGGTCAGTACTTGAATACAGATTGTATAGGCGAAATGCTTGTGTCGGGTATTGACAATGGATTTGTAGCCTTCATCTGCAATTCACGCTACGGTTGGGGCAGCTATAATAACACCAACGGCGCTTCCCAGCATTTCCATCGCGAATTTGTTGACGCGATATTCAGCGAAGACATTACCATTATCGGCGAGACGCACCAGGATTCGAAGGAAGACCTCGCAGGATGGGTACGCGGCAACGGCGGCATCCGTTGGTGCTATTACGAGCTTAACCTGTTAGGCGATCCAGCCATGGATATGTGGACGGACGAACCGGAGGAATTCGACCCGGAACATACCGGCATTATTGTGCTCGGCAGCGAAGATTATGAGGTGACTGTCGAAGGCTTCGAGGGCGCGACCGTATGCATATCTCACGAGGGTGAGATTCTGGCTGTCTGTCTGACCGATGAGGATGGTCTTGCTCACCTTGAGTTCGAGAATCCGCTGAACGAAGAGGCGAATCTTACCCTGACCATAACCGCGCACAACTATCTGATGTATAGCGCTGAGATTCGAACTATTCAACCCGAGGGCGGCTATCCCTGGGTTATTGACATGTTAATTGATGACAGTGAAGGGAACGGCAACGGCTTGATCGATGCGGGTGAAACGATTACTCTGAATCCTTTCGTCAGGAACCTCGGTCAGGAAACGCTGGAGGAACTGACAATAACCATCGAAATCAACGATCCGATGATTACGATTATAAACAACACTGCAGTTTATCCCGACATCGAAGCGGCTGCTGAGACGTTCGCCGATGAAGGGTTGGTTTTATCTATCGCTTCACACTGCCCGGACCTGCGTGAGGTTACGATGGATTGCGAGATCGAGAATAATGCCGACGAAACCTGGGCACAGGAGATTACGTTTATTGTCCACTCACCTGTTTTTGTCTCTCATTTCCTATCCGTCCTTGAAAGCGAAGGCGGCGCGAACGGAGTACTCAATCCGGGCGGAGAAGCCGAGATGCTGCTAATGTTGACAAACAGCGGTACAGGCGACGCAGCGGATCTTACCGCGGTTCTCGACTGCGATAATCCGTACGTGGAATTGGTGGAAACCGAAGCGTCCCTCGCATCGCTGAACGCCAATGAAACCGATTATTTCGTGCAAGCTTTCAGCGTGAGGATTTCGGAGGATTGTCCGGATCTCTACCGGGCGGTCTTCTACATTCGTATTTCAGGCGAAAACGGCTACTATCGAACGATTCTGGAGGAGATCGGGATCGGCGGCGCCTACTATACGTTCGAGCGCGACTATGAAGTGTGGAATCATTACAACATCGGCGAGAACTGGGGCGATCAGTGGAATCTCTTCGACGGCGCCAACTGCACGCCAGATGGAACGAACTGCATTAAGTTGGGAACCGATAACGACAATCAGGATTATAACAACAATCTCAACTGTGCGATTGAGATGCCTGAATTCCACGTAACAGAGTCGATGCTGTTGTTCTTCTACCATAAGATAGATGCCGAGAACAGCACAAGACATGAAGGGCAGGCTTACGACGGCGGATTTGTTGAAATATCGGTTGACGGCGGAGACTGGGCGCTGTTGTATCCGGAAGTGCCGGAAGAACCTGCATATCCCTACGAGATAATCCATGGCAGCGAGAATCCGTTTGAATTGGGTCAGAAGGTCTGGTCCGGCGAGATAGATGAATGGACGCCGGTGCTGTTCGACCTGGAGGATTACGCGGGTGAGAACGTTGTTGTCCGCTTCCACTTCGGCTCTGACGGTAGTACTGAGGGAACCGGCTGGTGGATCGACGACATTCAACTCCGCCTGAAGACCGAGAAGGAATACCCACTTGATCTCGAGGGTGAAATCCGCGGAGCGGGAGCCTATCTAAACTGGTCAACACCCTCATACCCTCAGCGGGACGAAGATATTTATCCCAATGAGCTATTGGGATATCGAATTTATCGGGGACTGGATATGCTGGACACCCTGGTTACGGACAATCGTTTCTTTGATAACATGGTCGGTTTACCGCGCGGGGATTACAGTTACGTAATAACCGCAGAATACAACAACGGCGAGAGCTACCCCTCGAATATGGTTCATCTGTTCTGGCCCGCAGCGGTCGATGAGGATGCTGAAAATGCCACACCAACCGAGTGGTCGCTTACGGAACTATATCCCAATCCGTTCAATGCGCTGGCGAGGATTTCATACAGCATTCCTGCGGCGGGTCAGATCAGGCTCGCTGTTTACGACTTGGTCGGACGCGAAATTGACGAACTTGCGAATGGATCGTGTCAGCCTGGGAATTACCAGGTTATCTTCAATGCTGAAACTCTACCTTCAGGTATATATATCGTTAGGCTGCAGACACCGGTCGGCGCCAAGGCTTCACGGCTGGTGCTGATACGATAACAGGTTAATCTTTTTAATGTAACCCCCCTTAATCCCCCCCTGCTGTTGCAGGGGGGGATATTACTTATAAGCTGTTCTCAACATTAGATTTACGGAGGAACTTATGAATAGTTTCAAGACTATGTTCAAGATTATCGGATTGTTGTTAACCGGATTTCTATTACTTACCTGCACTGAAGACCAGACACCGACCGAACCACTTATCGATTACATTTCCCCCATGGTAGAATGGCTCTATCCTCCCGGTGGCAGCGAGTTGTCGGGCGTGGTCGAGCTACGTTTCAGCGTCTATGACGAAGGCGGGATCGACAGCGCCTGCGTGTACATCAACGGCTCCCTGTTCGGGGAGGGTAGACACTCCTGTCTGCCACCAAACGGGGAGGGTAGACACTCCTGTATGCCATCTGATAACAAGTGGGACGGACATTCCTGTCTGTCGTTCTGCACAGACACACTTTTCACATTGTCCTGGAACACCCTCTACGATGAGGACGGCGTCTACATCCTCGAGGCACGTGCTTGGGACGAAGCGGGCAACTTGGGTACGAGTCCGTCGCTGGTGGTGAACGTCCGTAACGGTGACGAGCCTCCGCCGGAAGACCGGTTGCCACCGGACGTCTGGTGGACAGCTCCCGATCCTGGCAGCACGCTTGCGGACACGGTACGTCTGCGGCTGGGGATTTTCGACGAGTGTGGGGTGGACTCCGTCTTGTTGTTGAAGAATGGCGCGGCGGTTGTGACCATTATCCCTCCCTACTATTGCAGGGGTAGCAGCACAACCATCCCCCCCTACTATTGTAGGGGGGGACAAAGGGGGGGTCGGAGTACTTGTGCTGGAAAGGTCACTTCCAACGCAAGGTATGATAAACCTGTCCAGCAAGCTGTACAGGCCACCCTTACGCAAGCTGTACAGGCTATCCCCCCCTACTATTGTGGGGGGGGACAAAGGGGGGGTCGTTCTTCCTGGACTGGAGAACTCACTCCCAACGCAACGTATGATAGACCTGCCCAGCAAGCTGTACAGGCCACCCTTATGCAAGCTGTACAGGCTATCCCCCCCTACTATTGTGGGGGGGGACAAAGGGGGGGTCGTTCTTCCTGGACTGGAGAACTCACTCCCAACGCAACGTATGATAGACCTGCCCAGCAAGCTGTACAGGCCACCCTTATGCAAGCTGTACAGGCCAACCGCGCTATGTATGATAAACCTGTCCAGCAAGCTGTACAGGCCACCCGACCCCCTTCAATAGAAGGGGGGGATGTTGAGGGCTATGTGGATTACCTCTGGGACACCCGCACCGACTCCGACGGCGTCTACGTCTGGGAAGCGCGCGCCTGGGACGATAGCGGCAACATGGGGACGAGTCCGGCGCTGCTGGTCAGGGTGAAGAATAACCCCGAACCGCCTCCGGAGGATAACTCTCCGCCGGTGATCTCGTGGCTGTTGCCGGAGCCCGGGGATACGCTTGAAGGAACGGTGGAGCTGCGCTTTCAGGTGCTGGACGATGTGGGGGTGGACTCGGTGAAGGTCTACCTGAACGGTCGGGAATGGCAGAAATTTATGGACAATGGACAATACCTGGACTGCCATGTCAACTGGATCACATGTGAATACCCGGATGGAAACTATATTATACAAATAAAAGCATGGGATTGTTCTCAGAATGTGGGTATGAGTGAGGTGATTTGGTTTCATGTCTGGAACAACTGCCCCCGCGTTATCTGGGTGCCGGATGATTATGAAAAGATACAGGATGCGATTAATGCTTCGGAAGATGGAGATACAGTTAGAGTCAGGTCGGGAACTTATCTGGAAGGTCTGCGTATAATTTATAAAAGACTTTGGTTAGAGAGCGAGGACGGCCCAGAGGAGACCTTCATCGTAGGAACGGGCTATTCTGAGGGCATTGACGTAAAAGGTGAGCTTGCCTATGTTACAGTAAGAGGATTCACGGTCAGCGGAGATTGGAATGGAATCGGATCGAATGAAAGGAGCACCGTAGTAATATACAATTGTATCATTAAAGATAACTTCCAAAGGATAAACGGCATTGCAATGCTTAACGGAGACGCCTATGTTTATAATTGCGTTGTTGATGGTGCCGAAAGGGGAGCGTTGGTTGGATATGTCGGAGGTTGCATTTTCAATTCAATCTTTGTAAATTGTACAATTGGATATTATAGGACAGCTGCCTGTGAATATTGGGTAGATTACGGGTGGAACTTGTTCTGGAATAATCAGCAAGATTATAGTAACGAGGAGTCGCATGAGGGAGATATCTTTGAAAATCCACATTTTATTCAAGGTGGCTATCGCTTACAGGAGGATTCTCCCGCCATTGATCAAGGCAATCCTGTTCTTTTAGATAAGGATGGCAGCCGCTCCGACATTGGAATTTACGGAGGGCTTTACGCTTACTAATCAATTTCAAAGGAGGCTCAAATGAGCACATGGGTAGAACAAGTTGATCCAGCAATCATCGATCTCAAAACCATTGCTGAGAGCGGCAATGTCATTGAGGTCAGAGATGTCAACGAAGGTGAGGCAAGCGGCGACAACAAGATTGCGCTGCACACCAAGAACAGCAGCAACGCTGCTAATGCACGGGCGTTCCGAGCTGAGGGCAAGTCCGACTTTCTTGGTATTGTCGGAGTATTCGGCAATCTCATCGTTGAAGACGATCTTGACGTGTCCAACAAGGGTTGCGTCAAGGTCAACGACGTCAACGAGGGTAACGACGACAAGATCGCGCTGATGCAATAATTTAGCGATTTAACATGGAACTCCTGTTCAAGGGCAGCTTACGGCTGCCTTTTTGTATATATTTAAGCCAAATCAACTGCTGTCAACCCACCGTGGTTGACAGTTCCAATACAGGATATACTTGCAATACGATATAGAGAAAAAAACCGCCGTCGCAGCGGTAGCGGAAGCCTGCAGGCTCTGCCGAACCGTTCAGAAGAGCTTCGTGTCGATTGAAACGATCTCCAAGGAGGATCGCTCGCCGGTGACGGTTGCGGATTTCGGCGCTCAGGCGATTGTCAGTTATATGTTGCATCAAGCATTCCCTGATATTCCGCTGATGGCTGAAGAGCACTCCAACCGGCTGGTTCGACCGGAAAACAGCACCCTGAAACAGCGGGTTGTGGAAAACGTCCGCCTGGTCGATCCCCAGCTCGATGACGCATCGATCCTGGCAGCAATCGACAGGGGAAATCATCGAGGCGGCGCAAACGGCAGGTTCTGGTGCCTGGATCCGATCGACGGCACCAAGGGTTTCCTGCGCAGGGATCAATATGCCGTCGCATTGGCTTTAGTTGATGATGGCAAGGTTGTCCTGGGTGTGCTGGGCTGCCCGAATCTGCCTCTATATATGGAAAAGCCTAAAGACACAGCCGGTTGTCTGATGGTGGCAGTCAGGAACGAAGGCGCATTCATGTCTCCTCTGGAATCTATAAACGAGCGGCTTAATATCCGGGTCGATGACATTACCGATCCGACGCGGGCGAAGTTCTGCGAATCCGTCGAGTCCGGTCATTCGTCGCACGGTGATGCGGCGAAGGTCGCGTCACTCCTGAACGTTCAGGAACCGCCGGTGCGCATCGACAGCCAGTGCAAGTATGCGGTTGTGGCGCGGGGGGATGCGTCGATATACCTGAGGCTGCCCACTGCGGGGATTGATATAGACAATCCCGATAGATATGTCGAAAAAGCCTGGGATCACGCGGCGGGATCGATTATTATTGAGGAAGCTGGAGGATCGGTCAGCGACGTGTACGGCAGGAAGCTCGATTTTTCGCGGGGCAGGACGTTGGATAAGAACGTAGGAGTGATCGTCACTAACGGATTAATACACGACAGAGTTCTGGAAGCTGTCGAGCAGGTGTTGGGTAGTAGGGATGAAGGATGAAGGATGAGGGATGAGGTATGAAGGGTGATTCAGAGAAGGGATAAGCGATGATTTTCTCCGGATCTAAACCCACCATCGCCATCGTCGGTTACGGGAAGGTCGGGAGCGTTCTGGCGAAGGCTTTCGTCGTGGCGGACTATACGTTGTCCGGGTTGGTCATCAGGCATCGTCAACGGGACGCCTGGCTCGATAGCCTGCGCCTGCCTGTTGTGGACAAGATCGCAGATCTCCCCGCCGGAACGGATTTCCTGGTACTCTGCGTTCGTGACGCGCAGATAGAAGACCTGGTGATGGAAATTACCGATAGAGGAGGATTCCACGAAGGGACGGTTATCGCTCATACTGCTGGCGCGGTGTCGGCAGAACCGTTGGAGCCAGTGCGCGAAGTGGGAGCGCTGCCGATGTGCTGGCATCCGATGCAGACCTTTGTCGGAGGCGAGGAACCGGATCTGTTTAACGGCGTGACTTTCGGCATCGACGGCGACTCTGAAGCAGTTGAGCTCGGGGAGAGAATAGCGCGAGACCTGGGTGGAATCCCGTTCAGGATTCCACCTGATAAACGACGTTTGTATCATCTGAGCGCAGTCGTGGCGTGCAATCTGATGTCGGGACTGGTAAGTATGGCGGTTAGGTTGCTTTGTGACAGCGGAATGACCGAAGCACAAGCATTACAGACGCTTGGACCATTAATAAGGAAGACCGCCCGGAACATTGCTGAAAAGGGCTTACCCGACGCTATTTCAGGACCTCTCAAGCGCGGGGATGAGAAAACGATTAAGGCACACCTTGAAGTCCTGGAGGACTATCCTGATATGGGTATGGTCTATCGGCTGTTGAGTCGTGAACTGCTGGACAGGCTGGCTAAGGATCAGGTCGATTTGAATGAACTTAAGAATATACTGAGTTTACCACCTGAGAAAGTTAGAGACCTAATCCGGTTATAAGCGTGCTGCCACGTGTCCTCAAGTGGCAGTAGAGTGATGTTATAAGCGTCAGGTGGGGACACCTGACGCCACGATTAAGCCAACTATTCGTCATAAGATACAATAGTATCGCTGGATTGGAATTATTATTTCACTTCGTAGTTGTTGTCGGGACAGCTATTTGAGAACTTGTTTCTCTGGCTGTCCATATCGCTGAATATATTCCTGTAGTAGAAACAAGTGGGCTGGTAGTCCGATCAGATATCCAGATCAGGTTCTTTCCGGTTTTAGTAAAATTTGGCGAGCCGTCGAATTTTGGGTTGAAGGTTATCTGCTGGAGCCCGCTGCTGTTAGAATCCACCGAAAAAAGGTTGAACATCATCGGATCCTGTGAGCACCCGATAAGAGTAATATCATAATTGGAAGAAAAGAAGATCTTATTATTAAGCGGGTGCATGCAGGGGGTGAGAGAGATCGCTCCGAGGGAGGTAATCGGTTGCCTTTCCGAGCCGTCCGGACGCATCCTGTGTATTTCAAACCTCGGCGCTGCAACGATGCCGTTCGTGAGCATATCTCCGTATTTCTTCCTTTCATCTTCTGTTATCGGCGTGTAACTGGAAAACAGGATCCATTCCCCATCCGGTGAGAAGCGTGGCTGGCAGTCGAATCCGAATGTATCGGTCAGCCTTTTAACACCTGCCCCGTCAATGTTCATAATGTATATATCCACATCTCTGTCTCTTACGGAAGTGAACACAACCGTCCTGCCATCCGGTGATACCGAAGCTTCACTGTCGTAACCCGGTGTATTCGTCAAACGGATTTGGCTCGTGCCTTCAAGATCGGTTATGTACAGGTCATGGTCGCCAAGTGACCAGGATAATCCCGGTTTTAGTCCAGCGGGGTCGAGCTGTTCGGGTGCGAAGAGCTCCGTCGAGCTGTAAATGATTCTATTCTTACCAGGAACAAAGGCGGGGTTGATAGCTTCTCCCACTGCGGTTGATACCATCCGTGGCTCTCCGCCAATTATGGGCGTAATCCAAATCTGATCACCCATACCGCTGCCGATGGTGTTTCCCTGCCAGCAGATCCAGGCTTCGTCCGGACTTAGGCAACAGTTTTTATACTGACCTTCCGGCACCAGCCGTTTTATCTCTTTCATATACTGGTTCTCTCCCGGAGACAGGGTCGCCTCATCTGTGATTTGAGAATCGGTGGATGCAAGGAGCAGAATTGTAATGAAAGTTTTCAGGATAGTAGACATGTTTAACTCTTAAGTTGAAAAGTGTGAAAATGTGAAAGTATGGAAAAACAAAGACCAAAGACTAAAGACCAATTCCATCCACAACCCGTTCCATCCCATCCAGATCCCGCCTGATGGTAATGTTCTTGAATGCTTCCGATATTATAATACTGACAGATTCAGCGGCGCGGTCGCCACATTCGACGATCAACCTCCCACCCGGAGTCATTACAGGGGGAAGTGTCTGCATCCAACGCCGGTAAAATGTCAGACCGTCGTCACCGTCCGTTAGAGCCTCACGCGGTTCGCCTTCCCGAACATCACGGGGGAGGTCATCCATTTCGTCGGTCGTGATATACGGCGGGTTGGCGAGGATGTAACGGAATCGACCGCACCACTCAGATGGTGGATCTTCAAGGGCATCCATCTTAACAATATTTACGCTGCTCTCGACTTTAAGTTCCCGCGCGTTGTGCCTGCTGCATTCGACGGCAGCTTCCGAATGGTCAACCATGGTAACCCTGGCGCGCCTAACTTCAGCCGCAACGGTCAAACCGATGACACCGCTGCCGCAACACATGTCTAATATCTCGATGGTGTGTCCCTTCGGTCGATCTTCGGCAAGCAATTCCAGGAAGCGTTCGATCAGGATTTCGGTCTCGAAGCGAGGGATGAAGACTCCTTCGCTGATGTGAAACCTTCGTCCGTAGAATGGCGCCCAGCCAACAATGTACTGCACAGGTTCATGCGCTTCACGACGCATCAACAGCGATTGAAAACGATCTGACTGCGACCGACTCATCTGATCGCAGGCTCTTAAGTAAAGTTCGGTACGGTCGGCATTCAGAACTTCCTCAAGCAACAGCTCCGTATGCCTTCTGGGACGGATCAAGTCAGCATAGTGAAGCCGTTGTTCGCCCTCTATGAGCGCAGCGCCAATTGAACCGGGAACGACGCTCAGGTTGGCAGCAATATCATCGATAACCGTCATTTATTCCACGTCGATAAAAGCCGGGTTCATGTAATTGTGCGCGTATTCGATGTGCATCTTTTCATCGAGGAAGAACCGCACCAGGTCGCTGTCAAATTCACCGTCCTTGACCATGAAATCCATAATCTTCAGTACAGCCGACAACTTCTTGGCAGACTTGTATGGTCTGTCCGCGGCGGTTAAAGCCTCGAATATGTCCGCCAGCGTCATAATGCGCACCTGCAGAGGGATTTCATCGTCCTTCAAGCCGTCCGGATAACCCTTGCCGTTCAGTTTCTCGTGATGAGCTCCGGCGATGAAGGGCACGTCCCGCAACTTCTTCGGAAACGGTACCTGTGCGAGCATCCGCCTGGTCACAACCACATGGTTCTCGATTATCTTGCGTTCTTCACTGGTCAGGTTGCCTTTGCGAATCTCAAGGTTATGCAGCTCATCCTCGGTCAGCAGCGGTTCTTCACTGCCGTCGGAGGTCTTGACGATCATTCGTGCGATCCTCTGAAGGCGTCCTATTTTCTCATCGGGAACGAATTCCTGTGTTTCGTTACTACTTTCGATGAACCTGTAATCATCCAACAGTTGTTCCACCTTCTCATTGGTTTCTCTTAGGATTCGGGCGGTTTCATCGCTCGATTTCCCAGCCTTCTCAAGGTTGGATCTGGCTTCGGCAGCTTCCAACCTGGCTTCGGCAATCGCCAGCTCGAAGCGTGTCCGTACAAGCTCCATGCGGTCGAAGATGGTCTCGAGCTTGGTGGACTTGTCAATCACGAACTCCGGCGTGGTGATCTTCCCTGTATCATGCAGCCACGCCGCTAAACGCAGCTCTGTGAGTTTGTCTTCATTGAAGTGAACATCCGCGTAATGCCCTTCCGTCGCATCGTTGATTCGGTTTGCGATGTCCATCGTCAGGTTGGCAACCCTTTCGATATGTCCGCCGGTATAATGAGATTTTTCATCGATCGCTGTGGCGATGGTCTGGATAAAAGATTCAAACAGGTTTTGAAGATCCTGAATGAGCTGTGCATTGGTTATCGCCACGGCGGCTTGTGAAGCCAACGCTTCGGACAGCTCCTCGTATTCCGAAGCGAATTGAATCAACTCGCCGGTTTCCTTGTCCAGTGCGTTGATAAGCTGCATCACGCCGATGATCTCGCCTTCGTGATTGCGCATGGGAAAGACCATCATCGACTTGGTGCGATAACCGGTGGATTCATCGAACTTGCGAGGTCCCTGGAAATCGAATCCTTCGACCTCATAAACGTCCGGAATGTTGACCATTTTACCCGAATTAGCCGCATATGCACAGACATTGGAGTTATTAGGCTTACCGTCGAGCATGAGTGGAATCGGCGGGAAGTATTCGGCGTTTATCGGCTCTCCGGTTGCGCCTCCCATGCGCGTGCTCATTGAAGCATTCTGGACTATGGTGAAATGTACCGTCTGTTCTTCGTCGTCGATTAGGTACAAAGTTCCTGCATCGCAACGGGTAAAGGCGCGTGCCTCATCGAGGATCATCTCAAGAAGTTGGTCGAGGTTCCGCGTGGAAGAGAGCGCAACGCCGATCTTTGCCAGCTTGTTGATGTGGTTTACCTGCGTCTCGGTGTACTCCTTGAGACGGCTGACCATAT
The DNA here is from genome assembly GCA_964471745.1 of uncultured bacterium. Classification (GTDB taxonomy): domain Bacteria; phylum Electryoneota; class AABM5-125-24; order Hatepunaeales; family Hatepunaeaceae; genus CAYYHI01. The sequence goes on from CAYYHI010000030.1 coordinate 16,523, forward strand.
CGTTGAGCAGCGAGTTTATCTGACGGTCTGCGGAGATCTGGATTGCAGCTTTCTGTGCCTGATCCTGTGACATTGTCAATCCGATTTTGATTCTGTAAATAACCTGAACTATACACGCATTAGTAGTTTTGTTAGTTTGCGAGGACGATTCAACCAAGCGCTGCCAAAACCCTGACGTCGCTGATCCCCGCCCTGGAAAGAGCGCTGATACAACCCAGTGCAGTGGCGCCGGTGTGAATGATATCATCAACCAACAATACCGCTCCCTTGAACCTCTTTACACTTGCAGTCGAATGCACGAAAGCGCCTCTGAGGTTTGATAGCCTCTCGATGTTGGATAAACGTGATTGAGGCGGTCTGTTCTTTGCCCTTTTAATAAGTCCGGTAATCAGGGGTAGGTCGAGACATTCGGCAACGCTGCGGGCGATGACGAGGTCCTGGTCGTAACCGCGCTCACGCACGCGTACCGGATGCAGCGGCACCGGTACAACTCCCGCGATATCGGATTCCGCAACCAGGTCTCTTATCCGTGAAGCAGCCCGAACGCCCAACTCTTCGGCGATGTCGGTACGACCGTTGAACTTCATCTGATGGGTAAAATCCCGCGTCGTGTCATTGTATAGAAAAGCGACGATTACTTTATCGCGCAACTTCGGCACACGCCACCAGAGTCCTCTCCCAGGAGCAGGCAGGTTCAACCAGCATTCCGTACAGAGCCATCCTGACCCGTCTTCCCAATCTTTGCCGCAGGAAGGGCAGTAGTGCGGGAAAATCAACGAACTTGTCAGCAGTTCAAGGTATCGGAGTGGTTTCATCTTAAAAAGTCTTCTGTTTCAGATCAGTGCTTTAATTAGGCGTAAGGGTGACGGATATTTCCACGGCAGGATCACCCCGATTGATATTGTATGTCTGCTGCCACGGTTTATGATCCGGGTTTCGTAATTCGACTTTATACCTGCCAAACGGAAGAATTATCGGACTGCGACGTGGTACTTCCCCATAAGAGATGCCGTTTATAAAAGCTTCAGCCCAGGGGTTGACTGCACTAATCTTGAAAACAGCGAAATAGCTCAAGAGATCAACACTAAGGCGCTGTTCAGCTCCGGGTTCAATTATTACTGTTTCCAATACGGGCGCAGGAAACTGGTCGTTGACGAATACTATCTGGTGAACGCCGGGTGAAAGCTCGATCGATCCGGTCAGTGGAGTATCGCCGATTTTCTCGTTGTCGATTATCACCGTAGCCCAGGGATCATTCGGATCGCTCGATATGAACAGTTGTCCTGGGACGTTTATACCAACATCCTCTGCTGTTGAATAATCAGGACGAGTCTCTGTGACTGCTGATCCAGTTGCAATCACCTCTTCACCGGTTCCTTCCGATGTAGGATATTCGGTTGTGGGCTCTTCACGGATTGCTTGTTTCCGGCTTTCATCATTCTTAGTTAAGTCCTCCGATCCGGAAGTAGCACCGGAACGCTCATCGACGCCGGTGATATACTCGTCGCGTGGCTGCTGCGAGCCGGTTTCTATCGTCTGTCTTATATTAACCGGATAGATCTGTGGTGATATTCGAGCAACAGGGGTCATCATATTATGCCGCACATCGGGAAGCAGTAACGCGGCTATTATCGCGAGTCCGCCGATAGCAACCAGTATCCATGTGGACAACGTCTGATCGAACCGTTTAGTAGGTGCAGGTCTGGGCATGGAAGTCGATGACTTCCGAACACCGGTCTGACTCGTATCCGGTATCTTCAGAAAATCTCCGATCGTCTCCGGCTCCAGTAAAACACCGGTTTGGTCGGCTAATTTTTTCACATCCTGGAGAGCCTGATCAGCGGTAGCATAACGCTTTGTCGGTTGCTTCTCTATCAGTCGAAGGATAATCTGATCGAATTCAGGAGGAATTTCCGGTATGATTGCGGAAGGCTTCCGGGGGTTGGCGTTCAGAACCTTCTTCATTATCTCGGAGAAATTATCCGCGTAGAAAGGGGACGTTCCTGTCAACACTTCGTAGAACGTCGCGCCCAGTGAAAACAGATCGCTGCGGTTGTCAATCGTTTTGCCCGTGATCTGTTCGGGGGGCATATAAGCGGGTGTACCGACTATCATTCCCTGCCGGGTCAGCTTTGGCGCATCCTCAAGCGTAGCCAGACCGAAGTCAGATATCTTCGCCTGTCCCGAGGTTGAGATAAGGATGTTATCGGGTTTGATGTCCCGATGAATGACAGACTTGGAATGGGCGAAAGCCAGCCCTTTAAGAACACCATGGAGCATAACCAGTGCCGGCGCCCAGGGAATCGGTTCACCGGTCGAAATCAGGTCGCCAAGCGATGATCCCTCGACGAATTCCAGGATCAACATGGTTACGTCAGGGTCAGCTTGAAAACCATAGATGTCGACGATGTTCTCATGCTTGACCTGGGCGCAGACCTGAGCTTCGCGCTCGAAGCGTATTCTTATGTCATCCTCCCGCGCCATCTGCGGGTGGAGTTTTTTAATTAAAACCGGGCGACCAAGGCTCTCTTCAAAGGCGCGGTAGACAGTGCATATGTTGCTGTGAGCCAGTTCGTCGTCAATACGGTACGATCCTAACCGGCTGATTTTTTCCATTCGTTCAATTTATAGTGCAGCCACCGCAGTGAAACACCGAGTATCTCGGCTGTCTTGGTCTTGTTATTTCCACAATCCTCGAGGGTTTTCATCACGATTTCCTTCTCGTGATTCTTGAGTGTTTTGTGACCGGTGGCGAGTTTTTCCGCCTCAGGAATAAACAGGTCTTCGACTTTTATCCAATCATCTGAAGACAGGATCGAAGCGCGCTCGATGGTGTTTAGAAGCTCGCGTACATTCCCGGGCCAGTGATAGTTTGCCAAGGCTTCCATAGCCATGGGAGACACTTTCTTCAGCGGGGTGTTGTTTGTTTCGGCGAATTTTACCAGGTAATGATTGACAAGCAGCGGTATATCGCCGTAGCGCTCACGAAGTAGGGGGAGATTAATAGTAATAACATTCAAGCGGTAGTACAGATCCTCACGGAACTTGCCCTTTTCGACCTCCTCCTTGAGACTCTTATTTGTCGCGGAAATAATGCGTACATCGACTCGCTGCGATACTGTATCGCCGACACGCCGGATTTCACCCTCCTGAAGAACACGCAGCAGTTTGGTCTGGATGGTCGGGCTGATATCGGCGATTTCATCGAGGAAGAATGTACCACCGTCGGCAACTTCGAACAAGCCCTTTTTGTCAGCGATAGCGCCGGTAAAGGAGCCTTTTTTATGTCCGAACAACTCGCTCTCCAGGAGAGATTCAGCAAGATTGCCGCAGAACTGCGCCACGAAAGGCTTATCACGTCTGGGACCATTATAGTGCAGGGCGCGCGCAACCAACTCCTTGCCGGTACCGCTCTCTCCCTCGAGAAGCACAGAAATATCGGAATTCATAATCCTGCGCATCAACTTGAATATCTCAGACATCTTTGGGCTTTTACCAACTATGTCTTCAAACTTCCAGGTTAATTCAGCTTCTCCCTGGAGCAGTTGTTTTTCAATATATAGCCTGCTGTAACTGCGGGCATAATCGATAGCGATCGCCGCCATATTGGCGAAGGTGCTGACGAAGTTCAGGTTTTCCTCAGTGAAATGCTGCCTGTCGTGCCGGCTGTCAAGGTAGATGACGCCGATTACCCGATTCTGAAAATACATCGGCGCACAGATGATGGACGTGATCTGGTGCATGATTATACTTTTAGCATCACCGAACCTCGGATCAGCCAGCGCATCGTGCGTCAGTATGGGGGTACCGGATTTCAACACCTGCTGAACAGAACTGGACGAGTAATCAACAGCGCTCTCGAGGTTGTCCTCTATTGCCGAGTATGATGCCATGCGTTCCAGGTTGTCGCCTTCCTTTAGCAGGACTTCCCCGCGATCTGCATTCATCATTTCGACTGCGAACTTGAGGATTGTATCCAACACTCGGTTGATATCCGCGCGTGATGCTGTATCACCGGAATCGACGATCATTGTGGAATCCACACCCGCTCCAGTCTTTGATGATTTATTATCGGCGTACAAATATCTTCTGAAATTAATAAAATCATTGAGGTGGTCCGACTACAAAACCCGGGCGCAGGGAACGGGCGCTGTTGCCAAACCGGTCAAACACCCACACGTCCCACCAGTAAGTTCCACCCACTTCCAATTCTTCTTCAACGTCATGTTCCCTGTGGCTGGATTCGTTCAGAGGAATTTGTTTTCTGTAAAAACGTGACTCATCAGATTGTGTGGAGTAAATATTTAGAATGAAGTAAGATGATTCCCAATCGAGGGGTTCGAGCCGCCAATTGAAGTCCCAGACGAGGGTCGGTGGATTTTCCTGTCCAACTGAGGTCAAATCAGGAGGGGAATAGATAATCCTCGCCAGATAAGCTGTCGACTGCGACGAGTTTTCTTCATAGTCAAACGCTTCAAACGTGAAAGGTCTGGTTAATGTATTGCTAAGGTTGCTTCCAGGGAAATCCTCAGAAGGTATCTCAGCCCACCAAAATGCTGAATCAGGATCAGGAGCAAAATTGAGAGAATCCTGCATTGAAACACCGTTATCCTGCAGCCACCATTCAACACGATGAAGATCGGCGTCTCCATCCGGATCGAAAACCCTCGCCGTGAGCCTGGCGTAAATGTAGTTATTTTCGGAATCAACATATTGCGCAATCGAGTTCACTGTCACGCTGATAAAGGAAGGTACCGCATCCAGACGCAGACTGGCTTCAGTAAGAACTCCAAGTTTGATACTGACTTTAACTGAATCTGCCGCGTAAACCGTATCCGGAACGCTGTTTCGGTAAGCCACCACCCACCAGTCACCTTCAGGCAGGTCATCGAAATACGCAACTCCATTGCTGTCAGTTGTTCCGAACCGACCAACATCAGGTAATTGGACTACTGCGTCACGGATCGGTATATCAACGTTCAGGGTCAACACCGTGAGTCTGAGGCTGCGGATCGGTCTGTACAGAGGATTATCGGGGTCAAAGATGCTGTCGTGGGCAGGATCCCAATCGCAGTTTGTAAGCATCGATGTCATTACCAGGGAAATCAGAGCCCATCTTAAAAGGCGTAAAGGCAATCAACCTCCTGATTTTATTGTCACGACCGTACTGCGAAAAATTTGCGAATTCAGTGGAATTTGTGTGCAAATAATGCGCAAGCGAAAGATAAGCCAACATTATGCCGTGCGCAAGTGGTTGAGTAATTAAAATAGGAAAAAATACAGCTTACTTTAAAGATTGCTGTCAGTTGAGGGGGAGATTATCTACGGAGTGATTAACTGTTGAAATGACAGCCGTGAATTATGCCGATCAATAGGCAGGCACGGAGTCCTGCCCCACTAATGAGATTATGTCTATGCCTTATCAACGGAACATTACCAAACGCTCAGGTTAGGAGGCGGTTGAGAATGAATGTTTTAGGTGATCCAGTGGCGCAGGTCTCCGTGCCTGTTCTGAATATATGGCAGTATGCACAACTCCTACTTAACAAAGCAGCACTTAAGACTCAATCAGTTATTACCATCACCCGCGTCAGCCCTGCTTGTACCTTGCAGCTCACCCAGGTAGCGCACTTTATCCTTAAGAATTGCTTTGGCTTCAGTTAGTTGAACATCTTCGTCAAATGATGCCCGGATGCGCCATTCTCTGTTGCCCAAAGCTGAGGCAAGCTCCATATCGATGCTTTGATATACAAACTCGCGCATCTGCGGTCCGAATTCGCGTTTATTATGCTTAAGTTCACTCTCTATCCGGTCTAATAATGCAAAATATTCGTCATTCAACGAGTCGGTTTCACCTATTTTACGCAACGTCTCAAGCTGTTCTTCACCCGGTATGGGCGGCGTAAACTCGACGCTGTCGATGAACCTGTCAAAATCTGCGAGCATTTCATTAGTGACGATGACCGTATCCGGTCGCACATTCCTTGTCAGCCAATTATCAACAAACATGAAAAATAGATCCCGACGGTACATTTCCACGCGCACCGGATCGGGGAAGGGTGGTTCCAGGATAATATCGGGTGTAATACCTCCACCACCGAACACTTCTCTGCCGGAGTCTGTGTAGAATTTCTCCACGCTGGTGTCGGCTGAGGACGTATCGGTGCTTGCTACGAAAGGAACAAATCCTTCATTCGCATCCGCTAAGCCTTCATCGTCATCTCTTAATCGATCCCGTTGAATCAACCTTCCGGATGGGGTGTAATATCGTGCCGTGGTAACCTTGAGTGCGGCACCGTCTGAGAGGTTGAGCACTGATTGAACCAATCCCTTGCCGAATGTGGTGGTTCCGAGGATAACCGCCCGGTCATGATCCTGAAGCGCACCGGCGACGATCTCCGATGCAGAAGCACTGCCACCATTGACCAGCACAACGAGAGGAATATCGGACATCAGCGGCTCACCGGAAGCTTTGAAGGAACGTACTGAACGCGGATAACGCCCTTTTGTCGATACAATCGGCAAGCCCGGCTTCAGAAACTCCTGGGACACCTCAACAGCGGACGGTAGGAGTCCACCTGGATTGTAGCGAAGATCAAGTATCAACCCTTTCGGGTTTTGTGTAATTATATCCTTCAACGCCTGACGGAGTTCGTTGCTGGCATGACTGGAAAACCTGATCAGCTTGATATAACCGATCTCATCGTCGAGCATTCCGGTATAAGCCACATCGTGCACCCGGATATTTGCACGGACGATGGTGTATTCCAAAGGTCGGTCATAGCCCCTGCGACTGATGGTAAGGGTGACTTCCGTGCCTTCCTCACCGCGGATATGTTTTGCTGCATCCGAGATTGTAAAACCCTTGGTGGATTTACCATCTACGGCAATAATGATGTCACCCGATTTGACTCCGATACGGTAGGCGGGCGTATCCGACATCGGTGAGATGACGGTGAGCTCCTTCTCCTTTCCACGCAATCCGATTTCAATACCCACCCCGCTGAACTCACCTTTGGTTATCTCCTCGAGGTTTTTAACTTCATCGGGTTCAAAGTACACTGTGTACGGATCGAGGGTTCCCAGCATGCCCTCGATGCCGGCTTGAATGAAATCCTCAACATCTATTGGTTCTACATATCGTTGGTTTATGCCGCGGAAAACCTCTCCGACAAGCTTGATCTGAGCAGCGATGTCCCTGTAACGATCTTTTTTCGATGCCTGGGTTTCATTTTCACTAGCAGCGAAAACAGATGAGGTCAGGATTAATAAAGAAAACAGAATAGGCAACGGTCTCATGCAGTAGCTCCGGTTAATTGTTTCTAAAATGTTTTGTATGGAAAATTGTTTATACTAATGGGTGCAGATTATAGTGAACACAAAGTAGATTCACCTTGTAGGAGGAC
>CAYYHI010000031.1:0-23888 GCA_964471745.1 uncultured bacterium
GTATATATACGGAGAGCTGATCGACTTCCGGACTGCCGGTGGATATAGTTCCCGCCACGGAAAGCATTCGTGGATTAAGTGCGCCCGGCGCACTGCGCACCAGTAAAGTCACCGTAGAACCTACTTCAAGTCCAATATCAGTCGCCAGGCGGTCGCCAATCAGGGCAGCTGGTTTATCCGATGATATTGTCTTTCCGTCATTCAGAGCTTCGAGCGTCTTAAACACATCGCTGTCACGATCCGGGTCGACGCCGATGATGCGTGTGAACAGTTCCTCACCGCCGTAAATCAGCATCCCGATCATCTCCAGCCTTTCAGCAGCGGCTGTTACGCCGTCCAACTTCCTGACGACGTCCAACAGACTATCCGAAGCCGGGATCGTGAATTCAAGATCGGGGAATTCCTTGTCGAGCCAGCCTCTGGCAAAGCCTTTTACATGAGACAGCTCGTAATAGATCAGGTTTTCAATCGACTGACGATCGATGCCGTCGAGAAGACCGCGACTGATGATCAGCATGATCAGTCCCATAGTAAGCGCCGAGCCGGTAAGGATATTACGGCGTTTGTTTCTACGCAGGTTGCGCCAGGCGAGCCTGAAAGCAGTCATGAGTCCAGTCTCCCATCTACAAGACGGATCAGCGTTTCAGCGCGATTAATTACCCGCGGGTCGTGGCTTGAGAGGATAAAGGCAGTGTTGTAGGTATCGCGCATCTCTTTCATTAAGTCAACGATTACCTTGCCGGTCTTGCCATCGAGGTTGGCGGTCGGTTCGTCGGCAAGCACGAAAACCGGCTTCTTGACCAATGCGCGGGCTACAGCAACACGCTGTTGTTCTCCTCCGGACAGCTCGGCAGGCAGACGGCGCTCCTTATCCTCCAAACCCACCTGCTTGAGGATCTCCATTGCGGCGTCGCGACGAGCTGATTTGGAATACCCGGGGAGTATCTCCAGCGGGAGTTCCACGTTTTCACGCGCAGTCAGCACTGGGACGAGGTTAAACTGCTGGAAAATGAAACCGATCTTCTCGCGGCGAAGAGTCGTTCTTTCCTTATCGGTAAGGCTTTCCAATGTCTGTCCATCAACGATGATACTTCCCTGATCTGGCACATCCAGGGCGCCGATCAGGTTAAGAAGGGTAGTTTTCCCTGATCCGGATGGACCGGCAAGCGCGGTGAAACTCCCAGACGAAATGGAAAGGCTAATATCCTGTAATGCCTTGACTTGTCCATTGTTGTAAGACTTTTTAACGTTAATAACTTCTACAATTGGGATTTCGGGCATAAAAAACTCGTATAACTTACTAAACAGATGAGCAGGGCTTTGATTCCGTCGTTTGTCCTGATTTTGACTTTACATGCTGTCTAAGAAGGTCAAGTTTTAGGTGTTTTGGGTTCATTCACAGCAGATGAAACGGATGAAGCAAATCGAGAATCATTATTTCTAAGATAATAAATTAAGACAATGAAGTGTCAAGATAAAAGGGTTCTTTGCTGAATCGTGTGGGTAATAGTTATTAATTGAATCTGAAATGATACAGAAGTATCAGAGTGTTTGTGCTTCCCACTGATTTTCTTAGGGGAGGTTAGACACTCCTGTCTGACCATTAGCACAGACAAGAGTGTCTATGCTCCCCGTTGACAGACAAGAGTGTCTATGCTCCCCGTTAACAGACAAGTCAGCCGTATTCGGTTGGAAGGCAGAGTATGACCTGAAGTTGATTATTTATCCGCATGAATCAACGAAGACTCAATAAAAGCCTTTAAGCAGTAACATTCATAAAAAGAAATTAGAATTAGCGCTTGCCCTGACGATGTTTGTTGATTAAATTAACCAAAATTGTTTCGGTCTTCATCACCATAGAGGCATACTCTAATTTCGATTTCGTTTCGGGAATTTATAAATGAGGTATTATATGAAAACCTTAAAAATCTTAATGATACCGGCAATCGTGCTGCTGATTCTTTTCAGCGCCACGCCTTCACAGGCATACACGATCGAGGTACAGTTCATGTCGGGCACACCGATGATCTTCCCGGTCGGGCGGCTGGTACCCGGCGATTTTTCAGACGCATCCGACATCAATTTCCGGGATATCGATCCGTTTTTTCAAATGATCTTAAGCGATCCACCGGAAATACCTGAGGATCTAATCCTTCTGGTCAGGCTTGAAACAACGAGTGATGTCCTGTTTACGGTAACCAGCAGTTCGTACGATTTCTCGCAGTTTATGATGGGACATCCTTATAACAACCAAGAGCTCAGCACCACACCTGGTCTTAACCTTGGGCAGGGCGAAGAAGTAAATGCAAATCGCCTGATGCCTTACATCGACGGTGGAAACCTGCGCCAGGGATATTATATCCTGACTGTTGTGCTGAGCGAGCACGACAACTGGGACTTGGCTATCGGTGACAACCAAGGCATAGCCACCGAAGGCATCCAGGTCTACAACCCGAGTCAGGTTGACCTGATCGAGCCGATGGATTTGTCGATTCTTACCGAGTACCCGATTTTTCTCTGGTCATTCCCGCGTCGGGAGGGGGTTACGTTTCTGCTGGAGCTTGTTTCCGGTAGTCCGGACGATGATCCTTCAACCGTAATGGAGTTCGCGAATCCAGCTAACGAGTATGCTTCTATCAGCATCGACATCCAACCGTGGCAGCAGGGCGGTGACATGTCCAGTTACACCTATACCGGTGTTGGTGAGGAACGACCGCTCGATCTGGACAGCACGTATTTCTGGAGGATAACGGCTAAGGCGCCCACGATGTTCCCAAGTGAGTATGAAGATATCACAAGCCCGGTATATCGTTTCACTTATAAAGAACCCCAGGGAGAGGGTGGCGGCGCGAGCGAGATACCCGGGCAATCCGGGGATGAATCACCACCTCCATCGACGGAATCACCCATTTTCTCGCTTCTTCAGGAATACCTTCCTGCGGAGCTCTTTCAGATGTTGATCGATCAGTTTGGCAGCTTTGAAGGCTGGAGCGTCAATCCTGATAGATGCGCGAAGATTGATGGCAAGGAGTATTCGCTTGCCGAGCTAACCCAGTTTTTCCAAGAGCACAGCGTCCGGATTATATTGGTCGCAGCTCCCCAGTAAATCGCCTTTAGTGAGGATAAAATGACAAAACGTATAATTATAATTTTACTTATTTTATCGTTTGCCCTGATCTCAACCGGCGATGCGCTGGCGAGTTCATCAAAGGCGATAGCGTTAACCTTGAAGGTTACGGGCGACGTTAAAGTGCAAAAGACCGGCGCGGATAAAGCCGTTCCGCTTAATTTCGGAACACCTCTCGACGACGGTGACAAGATTCGAACCGGAGAAGATGGCTTTGTATCGTTAATCTTTGCTGACGACAAGAGCCAGATCAAACTTCGCCCGAACACCGAAGTGGTGATCAACGGCAAGCGGGACGCCCAGTCCAACATCACCAAGCGGATCACGATGGAGATCGGTGAGGTATTTGCCAGGGTTGAAAAGCAGCGCGGCACGCTCGAGGTTGCAACGCCCACGTCGGTTGCATCCGTTAAGGGGACCGAGTTCTGGGTCGTGGTTGATGAGAATGGAACAACCACCGTTTATACAATACAGGGTCTAATAGAGTTGCTTAACCGGGTTTCCGGAACGGTCGTCGAGGTTGCACCCGGTCAGCAGGGTACATCCGATCCGCAGGGTGGCAACGAGGTAGGAGAAGGCACACCCGGTGATGATCTCCAGGAGCCTGAAGATGAGGGTGAGATGCCCCGCACGATGGAGATTTATCTCAAGGATCCGGACGGCAGAACGCGCACGGTGATTATCCAATACCTCGAAGAAGCTGAATAACGGTTTTCTAAGGTAACCCCCCTTATATCCCCCCTTACAATAGTAGGGGGGGGAATGTGGGGCTTTATCCCCCTATGGTGGTGGGGGGGAATATAACTGGGATATCAAGGATATTGTTCAGCATTTACAAGAGTTAAACAACTTACAATGCACAAACTCACCTTTCAGATAAGCATACTATCCGTTTCAAACCATACGGAGGAAGCTTGTTAGCACGCCAATTTATTCAATGTCATCCATTTAGTTGCTATAGTACGGCTGTTATTGTAGCCTTGTTAACTTTCCTGCTCGTATCAGGCAATGCAATTGCGCAGGATGAGCGACTGTTCCACAGCCCGGTAACCAGCGCCACCGCCGGGCAGTCCATCGATATTGATGTTACTATAGAGGGCAGTGAAGCTCCAGCAATCGAAGGACGCATCTACTACCGTAAATCGGGTCAGGAAGCTTTCGGTTACGTTGAGATGCTGGTCGACCAGTTTGATCTGACCGGAGTCATTCCTGCCGAAGACGTCCAGGAGGACTATCTAGAATACTACATCGAAGTCTACTTGCCTGATGATCTGATGCTTACGTACCCGGAGGGTGCACCGTCTCCAACGAATCCCCTCCAGGTTACGATCCGACCGATCGGCGCAGGTGAAGGACGCGGTGAGGAAGCGGTTGTGATACTCAGCCCTATGCCGGGGGTAAGGTTCAGCGAGGACCGGGTACTGGTCGCTGTCACGCTGATGCAGCATGTCAGGTCGATGAAACCGGAAGCAATACGGATCCTGATCGATGGCTTCGACCTCACCCGAAAGGCTCAGATCAGCGAGGATATGGTGGCCGTGGTCGTCGAAGGGCTGAAGCCGGGAGAACATTACGCTTCGCTTTACCTGGTTGAGCAGGATGTCAGAGAGAAGCTTGTCGGCTGGGGATTTATGATAGCTTTGCCTGAGGAGGAGGAAGAACGCGCCCCCAGCAGGATCAGAGGCAACGTGAACGCCGGGTACAGCCACGAGAACATCAGCGCCAGGATCCGCAACCTGACCTACCTCGATGCCAAGGCAAACGTTACTTACAAACAGGTCGATTGGGCTGCGAAAGCATACGTAACAAGTCTTGAAAGGGGTTATCTGCAATCCCAGAATCGTTTTCTCGCCTCGGCGCATTACAAAGCCCTGACTGTGCGCGCCGGAGATACTCAACCGCGGCTGTCCGAATTCTCGCTGTGGGGCGCCCGTACAAGAGGTGCTTATATAGCCCTGCGGACACCAGGATTCGATATGGATGTGGTCTGGGGCTACTTGCGCCGCGACGTGGAAGGGGAAGGTTTCACAGACATTGAAACTTTGCAGTCTGAAGTAGATCCAACCCAGGACTCCCTTGTAGTGGAAACTGTCGTTACAGTCCCAGGAACTTATCAGCGCAAAGTACTGGCTATCAGACCGGGATTCCGTCTCGCGAAGGGCGTTACGCTTGGATTTAACATACTGAAAGCCAAGGATGACGATGGCTCGATAGAATATGGAATTGAACCCAAGGACAACCTCGTGTTTGGCGCCGATCTCAGGATGGCATTCGACCATCGACGCGTTGTGCTGAATACCGAAACCGCGCTGAGTCTTTACAACCGTGACATCTCGTCAGGTCCGATGGCGGATGCGGAAATCGACCTGTTTGTAGGTAACGTTTACCTTGGCTCGGTTGAGGGTCTTATAATAGTAAACCAGTTCTTTGAACCGTTGCCGACCGATTCGGCAATACTGGAAAAGGGGATCAGCGCCACCAAACTGTTTACAGAGCTCTTCTCAGAACTTGTTAAATCATCGCTGGCTCATCGCACCAGCCTCACGCTGAATTACTTTAAAAACGAACTAAGGCTCGGTTACAAGACAATCGGACGAAGCTACACGTCGCTTGGAAGCCCCACCATTCCATCGGACGTTAGAGGTTTCAACATTCAGGATCGTTTCAGGCTTTTCAAGAACCGTGTATATCTGACTGTTGGCTACGAGTTCTACCTGGATAACGTTAATGGTCGGTCAGAAAACACGATGGATCGCAGCATCCTGCGGGGGAATGTAGCCTACTATTCTCCGCCGATGTACCCAAATGCAAACTTTGGTTACCGGCAGCATAATCGTAAGAATGACGGCGAGATTGAAGAGATTATCCACCTCAATGAACAGACCGGTGATACGCTGTTATACGACACAGTAGATAACCGGCTTGAGAACAGCTCCGCCAGCTTTAACTTCGGAGTGGATCAGTCGTTCCTGTTTGCCGATATGCAGAGCAACGCCAGGCTTGCGTTCACCAAGTCGTTCACTGAAGACAAGATCGATGTAACTAATGCCAGTGATACCGACCTGAACAGTTACAGCCTCAGTCTCACCATGCGCAAGGGAAGGAAGCTCGAGAATCATGCTGCATTCCGCTTGAGCAGTCAGGAATCGATGGGCGGTGATTATACGACAGATTACAGCGTCATTAGTCTGAGCTCGCGTTACATGTATCTGCCTGAACGGTTATGGATCAACGGCGGTCTGAGTTTTACACTGGCTGAGGGTGGCAACGATTCAGTGAATGACACTACTGGTATCGATCCCGAAGTTCTTGGCGATCTTGCTGATCTCGAGAGGTCATTTGCCATCGATTACAGCCGGATGCAGTTATCGGTTGGTGCAGAATTCCATCTGACCAAGCAGCATCAGTTCAGGCTGAACGCTTACAAGGTTTTCCATACGGACGACGGCAGCGTTGAATACTGGGATGGAAATGCGGTCAATAACAAGGATGCCGCGGACTTCATCAGGCAGGAGGACTTCGTCACCAGGATCAGGTATAGTTATAACTTTTAATGTCTTTGGTTTTTGGTCTTTGGTCTTTGGTCTTTAGTTTTAAGCTTAGATGAGGAGAGTGGTCGATACCTGCCATTCTCCTCAACTCTTTTAAGTACAGGTTAATTGTTTAATGAAGTCATTCGCGGATTTAAGTTTCAAATCATCCGGACTGTGGATCAAGAACGGGGTGTTGATCGTCGGGGTGGCGTTAATGGCGATTTTTATCGGGAAAACTGGTGTTTTCAATGAGTTGGAGCTTAATCTATACGACTGGGAATTCCAGATGCGCGGCATTAGACCGGTTGACACGTCCGACATAACGATTGTCGCCATAGACCAGCAGACGTCCGACAGTCTATCATTCCCATTCGACCGGAGATATTACGGCGAGCTCATCCGCAGATTGAATAAACTCGGCGCCAGGATAATCGTCTTCGACATTGATTTTTCCAGTGTCAGCAATTCCCTGTCAGATTCAGTATTTTACGCAGCCATAGAGGAAGCCGGAAACGTCATACTATCGGGCAAGATAGATTTCATCTGTCGCAGGGGATTCAGAAATAAAATAGCGGAACCAAAACCACCAGTCAGTCAGGTTGCTCCGCAGGGAACCCCCTGGGGTCTGGTCGATGAAATGGTCGATGCAGACAACATCACCCGCAGGTATCCGCTGTTCCTGGAGGTTGGTGATGTTGCCTATCTATCCCTCGGGATGAAAACGTATTCCATTGTCAACGGTTTTAAGGATGTAAAACCGGTCATTACCAATTGCGGCGATTTTCTGTTTGGCGATCTCTCTATTCCCCGTATCGAGAGACAGACCTGCCTGATAAATTATTATGGACCTGCCGGCACTTTTCCTACATACTCTTTTATCGATGTCGTATCCGGTAAATATGAGTTTGACGATTATCTCGCCGGATTATCCAAAGAGGAGCAGGAGCTGCTTGCCGCGTCGGGTATGGATGACATCTTCTCCGAAAGCCCGTTTCAGGGTAAAATAGTGCTGGTCGGCGCATCGGATGAATATCTGCAGGATAACAAGTTCACGCCGTTTTTCTGCGATGCCAATCCTCACAAGACACCGGGCGTTGAGGTACATGCCAACGCCTTACAGATGTTTTTCGACGCATCTTATATACGTATAGTAGGTTTCAGTTGGATACTTGCGGGTGTATTACTTCTCAGTG
Source organism: uncultured bacterium (assembly GCA_964471745.1). Lineage (GTDB taxonomy): Bacteria > Electryoneota > AABM5-125-24 > Hatepunaeales > Hatepunaeaceae > CAYYHI01. The sequence goes on from CAYYHI010000031.1 coordinate 7,854, forward strand.
CGGTTGTTTTCATAATAGTCCGTCAGAGGCGGCAGTGGCTGGCGTTCCTGGGCGCGTTAGTTCTGCTGGGACTGATCCTGTCGGTTGGCATCTGGCTTTTCGTATCAAGGGGCTTGTGGCTCCACCAGATGCAGTTGATGATGGCGGTAGCAGTCGGATATCCGGTTAACTTGGTGTATCGGTTCATAGAAACGCAGCGTGAGAAGACGATGATTCGCGGTATGTTTTCACAGTATGTTCAGAAGGAAGTGACTGATGCATTGATAGCCAATCCCGGTCTGGCGAAATTGGGTGGTGAAAGGCGGCGCATGAGCGTTATGTTTGCCGACATAGCTGGATTTACAACGGTTTCTGAGAAGTTATCACCGGAGGAGTTAGTTGCGCTTCTGAATGAATACCTGACCGAAATGAGCCAGATAATCTCCAACAATAGAGGTATCATTGACAAGTACGAGGGCGACCTGGTTATGGCGGAGTTTGGCGCGCCGATCTGGTTTGAAGACCACGCTGCCTGCTGCTGTCGAGCCGCGCTGGAGATGCAGGTGAGACTGGTTGGGATGCGTGAAAAATGGCGTGCGGAAGGGCGAGCGGAGCTCTGCAGCCGCGTGGGCATCAATACGGGTGATATGAACTTGGGGAATCTGGGTTCTGAGCAGCTCTTTGACTATACTGTTATGGGTGATGCGGTCAATCTGGCGAGCAGACTTGAAGGCGCAAATAAAACTTATAGCACGACTATCATGATCGGTTGTGAAACCTGGAAGGATGTTAGTAAACAGTTCGTCACAAGACCGCTTGACTTTATCATGGTTAAGGGGAAGACCAAACCGGTCGAGGTTTTCGAGCTTCTGGCGGAGAACAAAAACAGTGTTTCTCCAATTAAATACAGAGTTTTGGAACTCTTCAAGCAGGGTGTCGAGCAATACCGCCAACGGGAATTCAGCGAAGCGTTGCCATTTTTCCAACAGGCTCTTAAGGTTGATCCACAGGATGGACCTTCCCGTGTTTATTTGGAGCGTTGTGAACTGTATATTGCACAGCCGCCGGATGATAACTGGGATGGCGTTTGGACGCTGACCGAAAAGTAGGTATATTTTAATTTTTAATTCTTAATATGACGGAAAAGAATAACAAAACTGCACGATTTGCAGATTCGGTCAAAGTGGAATGGATACCCATCGGCTTTGGCAAGGACAAACGGGAAGCGGATATGCGGAGAGTTCTTGCTTCGATACCCCTGTTTGAGAACCTTTCCAGCCGCGATTGGAGAGACTTAGCCGGTCTCTTCCACTTCAGAACCTTCTCAAACAACGAAGTGATATTCAGATACGACACACCCGGATTGGGGATGTATATCATCATCGAGGGTTATGTTGCGATACTTGCCCGGGAACTGGATGCCGACGTTGAGATCGCTCGTTTGGGACAGGGGGACTTCTTCGGTGAGATGTCCCTGGTCGAGGATGTCGAACGCAGCGCTTCGGCGGTTTCGTCAGGTACTACGCGATTGATCGGCATATTTCGACCGCAACTTAGAGACCTGATGCACCGCCGACCTCGACTGGGTCTGATTTTGATGGAGCGATTGGCGCGCATCATAACGCACAGGTTAAGGGAAGCGAATCAGAAGCTTGTCGAGTGGCGGGAGAAGCAAATTCTTGGAGCAAGGTGATGAGCCCTTCATCCCCGGTAGTCAGTCCGGTTTACCGACGGATCTTCCTGCTGTCCATCGTCCTGATAGCGCTCCTCACATTCATTCTCATATTTCCACTAATAGACGATCTTCTGGTCGTGCTTATCATTTCAATCGTTCTGACCTATATTTTCAAACCCGGCGTCACCTATCTCGAGCATTACGGTGTCCATCCGGTAGTTTCCATTGCGAGCATTTTCATCCTTGGCAGCGTTCTGATCGGAGCCGGTCTTTATTTCTTTGTGCCGATGCTGGTCGACGAAGCGGTCGCTCTTATCGATCAACTCAAAGGTGTGGATTTTGTCAGGCTTTATGCAAACTTTGTAACCTGGGTGGAAGGACGGATGCCGGGGCTTTCAGCTCGATTGGGAATAACCCCGGATCAAGCCTCAGCGTGGGTTGAACAGATCGGCAAGGTTGGCGCGACTCTATTTCAACAGTCGCACAAGGTTATAACCGGAGCGGTTAACATAATTATCCTGGCGACGGTTGTTCCGTTTATGACCTTCTTTTTTCTAAGGGACGGATCGTCATTCACCAAGAAATTCATCGAGAAGGTTCCCAACCGATACTTTGAAATGATCCTGTCGCTGGCATATCGTGTCGACCATCAATTCGGCAATTATATCCGCAGTGTGCTGATTGAATCACTGGTTATTGCGGTGATGACGTGGGTGGCGCTTGAGATACTGGGTGTCAGGTTCGCGGTTGTGTTGGGTCTATTGAACGGGCTTTTGAACAGCATTCCCTACTTCGGTCCGTTTATTGCCTATTTCCCGATATGCCTGGTGGTTCTGCTGACCTTCGATCCACCACTTCTGGGGTTGTCCTGGACGGTGGTAATTCTTATCATCGTGCAGATTTTCGATAACTTCGCGGCGAAACCGTTGCTCATCTCGCGATCTGTTAAAGTTCACCCGGCGATAGTGCTGTTGGTAGTACTGGTAGGCGGCAGGCTTGCCGGCGCAATCGGGATGTTTATCGCTGTTCCGGTCTACGCGGTTATCCAGGCGGTTATCGTCGATTCATACACCCACCTCAAGCGATACCGAGTTTTTTGATCAGGTTATTGTATTTTCCGGATTACAGCTTTTAAGGGTGGTGGCCCCCTTGATGGTCGTCATTCCCGCGCAACAGTGTGTCTGAGAATACAAAATTGTTTCGGGATTCATCATTCCAACGAAAGTTGGAATCCAGAGAAGTTGCTGATATTGCGTGAATTACTGGATTACCGCTTGCCAGTGTGTCCGAGAATAAAAATTATCTCAGGATTCATCATTCCAATGTAAATTGGAATCCAGATAAGTTATTGCTATCATGGAGTTTACTGGATTCCATCTTCCGATGGAATGATGAAGTATCGGTGAATATCTTTATTCTCGAGCAGACTTTTTAGCTGGGGTGACAAGTCCGAACAGATAAACTGATAAATGAATACCGGTAAACCGACATTTAAACTCTCATTATTATTCCTTGTGCTTGCTTCATCGCTTGGGGCTTCAGAGGGTTCCCGTATGGTACTTCGGACAGTGACTGGTGATGAAGTTATTCGTTACGAGAATAGCAGCGCCCTCGTTATCGGTGTCAGCGATTATAATAACGGCTGGCAGAGGCTACCACACGCGGTCAGGGAGGCAGAAGCGGTTGCAGATGCGCTTGAACGAAGGGGTTTCATCGTGAGAACATCTACCAATCCGACAAGTGTTGAGTTAAAGGAGGTTCTGGCGAATAGTATGAACAGGACAGGGGGTGGGGAGGACAGGCTGATTGTCTATTTTGCCGGTCATGGGGAAACCATTATTGAACAGGACGGGGGTGATAGACGCGAACAGGGATATATCGTACCGATCGATGCGCCCAAATTGGCTGGAAACAAGGAGAGGTTCCTGGAGAAGGCTGTATCGATGGAAAGTATTGCAGTTGCTGCAGCGAATTCGACAGTCAAACACGCTCTCTTTGTGTTCGACTGCTGTTTCTCCGGTGCAATCCTCTCCGGAGGATGGAGTGAAACCGAGACTGACAGTCAAAGTCTGGTTCAACCAGCCCGACAGTTTATAACCGCAGGTGGGAAGGATGAGGAGGTTCCTGCGCGCAGTATCTTCACCTATTGTTTACTCCAGGCGCTTGATGGTGACGCCGACCTCATCGGTGACGGTTTCATAACGGCAATGGAGCTGAGCGTTTATCTGCGGGATAATGTTGTCCAGCGTTCGCGGAATACATTGCATCCACAATACGGCAGAATTCTGGATCCGGAAAACAACAGTGGAGATTTTGTCTTTCGTCTTGAGCCTTTGATTACGTCAATACAGAAGCAGCAGAACGACGATCCGAAATCAGAACACTCGTCCATCAACCTGCCGGTTTACGTTGTTGAAGATGATTTTAAGTCTGAGATTCCGGAGTTTGAATTTACCTACATCCCCAGTGGTAGATTTGTGATGGGCTCGCCTCACTCGGAAGCGGGTCGGGACGCTGACGAGGGTCCCCAGCGCAAAGTATACATAAAGGCTTTCGAGATGCAGACATGTGAGGTGACCCAGCTCCATTGGAAGCAGGTTATGGGATATAATCCCTCCTTCTACAGTGGCGACAGTCTTCCAGTTGAACAGGTTTCGTGGAACCAGGTTCAGGAATTTATCAGACGATTGAACGCTATAGATCCAGGGAAGGATTATCGTCTACCTTCCGAAGCGGAATGGGAGTATGCCTGCCGTGCCGGCAGCGGTACAAGGTTTCCGTGGGGGGATGATCCGAAATACTGTGCGCTGGAGATGTTTTCATGGACGTCGGTTGGTTTTACGGGACGAACCCATCCGGTCGGTCGAAAGCGACCCAATTCCTGGGGGCTTTACGATATGCACGGCAACGTATTCGAATGGTGCCGCGACTGGTATCGGGGCAATTACGAGGACGCACCGGCTGACGGCAGTGCTCTGGAATCGCCAGTGGGTTCGCATCGAGTATACAGGGGGGGTGGATCCGTTATTTCGTCCTGGGAATACAACGCACGACGCTGCAGGTCAGCCTATCGCAACCGCGGTCGACCGACAAGCAGATATTTTGATGTTGGGTTCAGACTTGTGAGAGGTGCGTAACAGTCTGTCCGAGAATGCCAAATTGTCTCAGGATTCATCATTCCAACGAAAGTTGGAATCCAGAGAAATTGCTGATATTGCAGGAGTTACTGGATTCCATCTTCCGATGGAATGATGAAGATCCGTGAAAATCTCAGTTCTCGGACAGACTGGTAGGGGTTGATCCCTGCTTTCGCAGGGACATGTTTATCGAGCCCTATCGAGTTCGGGCTCAGTAAGCTTGCCCCTACGTGCTATAGGTATTTCTGGGACTGAACACTGGGGGATTTATATTCATCTTAGAGATTCCTAACCCCTGAGAATAGCGCTTGTGCGATGATTCCTGCAAGTGGCGGAAAGATAAGAACACTTACCAACCTGATCAGAGTGAATTTCCACCCGAGGATCCCGAACTCCATTGGCAGACGACTGGCAGCCCACAGCGACCAGCCGGTCAACCAGGCGACCATTGTACCGACACCTGCCCCGGATTTTATCAAGGCAGCCGCGATCGGCAGGTTGACATAGGGACCACCAGGTGTGAGACCACCGGCGACAGCGCCAATAATTATCCCTCTCAGACCGGATTCATTACCGATCCATCTCGAGAGCAGCTCATTCGGCAGGAGAACCTGAACCATACCGGCTACGATCATGGCAAAGACCAGGATTGGCAGCATCTGTGCCAGCAGACGCCAGGCGTTTTGTAAACCGACGATGTGTTCCGTCTGTCCACGGCTGTATCCGATGTAGAGGAGAATTATCGCCAGTACACCCATGACTAAGGTTGGAATTATCATCCTGTTTTGTCCTTTCTTTTCCTTCACTGCTTGCTTTCTTGGTTAGATGGACGGAGTTCCTGTGAAATTCTGCCGAATATAAGGCAACAAGGGTAGTGTGGAATATAGATCAGATCCGATCAAAGTGTCATTAAAAAGTTAACAATTTTCATACTGATTGACTAAAAAAATCTCACTATTTCATTAGTTTGTACTTAAAAATGACATAATAGAAAGAAAAACACAGCAACAAGTTAATATCCGTAAACATGCAGTATCTTAAAGAGAAACTATATAAGATCAAATAAGTATGGCAAATTTAATGATTTCAAAATCAGGACTTCAGATGAAAGTAACTCTACCGATCATATAGGAGAGGTAAAGTTACGATATAACCGTTGTGGAGCTAAAGCGGAACTCTTCAAATGATAAAAAAGTCGGATTTTTATTGAGTATTGGTCAAATCGCTTGCTTCAAAGACTCTGAAGTACTATAATTCCACTTATGTAAGGGAAGTGAGATAAAAATGCACTGACTGTAGGTTAACATCTTACTTACTTGGATTAACTTACACCTTTCGCCCTGTAGAATATTATTATTTCATAACCATCAGATTTTGCAAAGCTTATAGAGGATATGCGTCCCGTTTTAATTACATTTACCATTGTCGTCTTGTTTGCTTTAGTCGGCTTTGTAAGCGGTGAAACCGTTGAGACCGGATCCACGACTTCGGAAGAGAGTATCTTAATTAAGAGGGATTCTCTTTCGATCTACGAATTTTCCATTCCGCGCAGGAAATACACCATGATAGGTATTCCCTGCCTGGTTAGGAATGGTGATCCGGCAAGGCTGTTTAGGGATGACTTCGACGACAGGAGACCGGGGCATCCGAGGTGGCGGGTGAGCAGATGGGATGTGGCAAAGGCAAAATATGTGAGATACAAGGAGAAGGATTCACCCAATCGAGGTTGGAATCGTGATCCGGCAAATTTCACTCCAGGATTGGGTTTCTGGGTTGTCCAAAATATTGCTGACAGCGCTGTTCTCGATATCGATGAGCATTTACGGATCGGTTCGGTAGCTCAGGATAAGATGTTCAGCGTTTCAATCAACAGACCCGAGGGCGGCAACAGAGGGTTAACCCAACTGGCAAATCCATACATGTATCCGTACGATTGGCGTAGTACCTTTGTTAGCGATGGAATTGACACGCTCGAAATCGATTCAGCCGCGTATTATAACTGGATCAACGGTTATGCTTATATATGGGATATTCTTAAAGAACAATACGTTGCGGTTAATTTTCATCCAATTGCCACCTCAAATTTCAAAATTGGAGTCTGGAACGGCTTCTGGGTGGAACAGTTAATTCAGGATAAGGATATTTCTATTTTGCTTCCCCCCAAAGGTTATCAGGGAGCCAAACAGAGTAACGCCACACCCCAGAATGGTTGGGCTCTTAATCTTTCATTGACAACATCTGATGGTGATTATGGTGATGATCTTAACGTAATCGGTGTTAATCCATCATCAGAGGACGACTATGATTATCTTGATGCAATGCAGTTCTACCCGATGACCGATACGCTTGTTCAGATGTTTTTCCCACATCTGGACCTGTTTCCCCGTTGGCCGGTTCAGGCGAAGAGGTTTACGTATGATTATCGCTCGACCGACTTTAGCAGTCCGAAGGCTTGGGATTTCACCATCAGTATTTTGTATCTGCCTGATCGAGAGTTTATCCTGACCTGGCCTAATATCAATGATATCAGTGAAGATTACGAGTTCATCCTGAAGAACGCCGACACGGGTGAAGAGATTGTCAATCTTCGCGAAATTGACAGATATACATTTAGAAGTAGCGAAAAATACATCGATGAGCGTCATTTTTACATAATTGTTACGTACCTTCTTGAGCAGAAGGAGTCGGAGACGAAGTCGACCGTTGAGAGATACGGTTTAGTTTCAGCTTTTTCGAGCCCGTTTTCTGAAATTATTTACGTTAGTTACTTGCTTTCTGCTTCTCAAGAGGTTATCTTACGGGTATTCGATTTGGGAGGACGTGAGGTTGCGCTTCTTGATCGGGGTCATTATGCATCCGGTCTGCATCATGTAGCCTGGGATGCCAGTCGGCATACTTCGGGAATTTACATTTTGCGATTAGAAGCGGGTGATGATATATATACCAGAAAGATGGTTGTATTTCATCAATGGTCATAAGTACATTTTATTTGTCGTCTACTCTACTGTTGAGGATTAACTGAAAAAGCACAAGTGGAATAACATCATCATTTTTCCTTTAACAGATAGGGGTTTCATAGTATTATTTTGAATAATATCAATTTATTAATGGGGAGTGAGCTATGCGCTTAACCTTCCTTGCTTTGGTTACTGTCGCTCTACTTTTATTCAGTAGCAGCGCCACCGCAGTCATTACCGAAACGGGAACTTTGAACACTGATGGAAATGAAGTCGGGATTACCGTAGACGGTAATCACGCTTATATTGCCGCCAGGTTTCAAGGACTTTACGTGATCGATGTTTCCGATCCTGCAAGTCCTTCAGAGGTAGGGTCCTACAATACGCCCGGGCAGGCCAGGAAAGTGGTTAAAGACGGCGACTATTGTTACGTAGCCGACTTTGGCGGGGGACTCGTGATCATCGATGTAACTGACCCATCGGATCCGAGCCTCGAGGGTTGGTACAACACCAGTGGTCGTTCAAATGGTATTGCCGTTTACGGTGACTATTGCTACGTTGCCGATGGAGTATGCGGGCTGCATGTATTTAACATCGATGACCCGACAGACCCACTGCGTTTGGATACCTTAGATACAAATGGAGCCGCTCAGGATGTCGTAGTGTCGAGTGATGGTAATACCGCGTACGTTGCAGACAGCCTAAACGGTCTCGTGGTTGTTGATGTCAGCGATCCGGGAGACATCGCTCTTGCGGGTTCTCTCGAGACCGATGGAATCGCTCTCGCTATTGCTATCTCCGACGACGACGAGTATGTCTACATAGCTGACGCCACCAACGGACTTCGGATTATCGATGTCACCACTCCGGCTGCCCCGAGTGAGGTGGGTGCCCTGGAGGGTTTTGACGCACAGGATGTTGTTCTCAGCGGTGAGCACGCCTACATCGCTGATAATGAGTTCCTTCTATACATGGCGAATATTCTCGATCCGGAAAATCCTTATGGTGTTCAACTCTACGATGAAGCCAATAACACACCATCAAATGGAGTCGCTGTTTCTGGTGACTTCGCTTATGTAGTTGGCAATGACGGTGGTCTGTGGATTTTGAATAAGTCAAACCTTACTTGGGAAAAATCCGTTCCCCGTCGTGAATATTTCATGTTCGGGATCCCAATTAATGTTAATGTTGTAAACGGTGACGCTTCGGACCTGTTCCGGGACGACTTCAGCGATGAAGATCCCGGCGCACCCAACTGGAGGGTCAGCCGCTGGGACGTACCTAATCAAACTTACCTGAGATACTCTGAGAACAACTACCCGATTGACGCCGGCGGTGAACCGCCTGGCTTCCTGCCCGGCAGAGGATTCTGGGTCAAGCAGTTTCATACGAATAACTGCAAGATGGGTATCATTATTGGCCAGAACAGTGGTTTTGTTCCGGACACTTCAAGGTATGAGTTAGCGCTTCAGTCTAGGCAGATTAGTGGGGAGGATACCTTAAGTGGTTTGAACATGATAGCTAACCCTTACCCGTATGAATACGACTGGCGGCAGACGAGTTTTAGAAATGTAACTCGCGCTCAGACAATGAGTATCACTGACGCGGTTGCTGCAGACTGGGTCCATGGTTATGGTTACACGTGGAACGACACGACCGATGAGTATGAGGTTCTTAGATATACCGGTGCAACTCAACCTTATACTGTAGATACTTGGGAAGGTTTCTGGTGTCTTGTATGTACTACAGATGTTATAACAGTTCGCTTCAAGCCGAATCAATGGAACGGTGGTTTATCTCCTCAGTATCCGGATGACGAAGTTGAAGGAGAGGGCTGGGAGTTGAATCTTCAGGTGCGAGCTGTTGATGGTCTGCATCAGGACACGGACAATATGCTTGCAATTAATCCTGAAGCAGAAGAGGGCTATGACGGATTTGATGCGTTTGAGTTCACTCCTGTAAGCGACAGCTTTGTACACCTTTATTTCCCGCATCCCGATTGGAGCGCGGTGTACGGAACGAGATACACGTATGATTTCCGTTCCGAGTTTGATGGACAGAAGGTTTGGGACTTCATTGTAAGAACCTGGTATCTACCTGAAACCGAATTTGAGATAACCTGGCCTGACATCGATGAAATCCCGGCTACATATCAATTCGTGCTTGAGAACGCTGATACCGACGAGGTTATTGGTGATCTTCGCGAACTTAATTCTTATGAATTCACTAGTACCGATGCCAATGATGAGATGTATAATTACCGGATATCGGTAACTTATACTCCTGCTGCAGTCGATGCCGAACCTGATTTAACAGCTGATAGTTTCGAGTTGTTATCTGCATACCCGAATCCGTTTAATGACGAGGTGCGAGTGAGTTTTATACTTCCCGCATCACAACAGATTGTTTTAAGTGTATTTAACCTGCAGGGACGCGAAATTGCTGTTCTTAGTAAGGGTCTCCTCAGCACTGGCGAGCATCATGTGACTTGGGATGCAAGTGGTTTGAAGTCCGGAATTTACTTCCTAAGTCTCAAATCAGGTAATGTCAGCACCACCGAGAAGGTCATACTGCTCAGGTAGAGGACAACAACCTGTACGCTATAAGCTGTGAATCTTAATAACAGCATCGTTGCTGACTGAGCATTTCGTAAACAGGTGGTGTTTAAGTGAATTTGTATCACTAAATACCGATAAAAAGGGAAAGAATATAAGTATGGCTAACCCAATGGTTACATCCAAGAAGATTAAGTTCGAGAAACCGAAGCTGATAAGAATCGACCTATTGGACGAATCAGCTTTAGGCGACACCGGATTTGGCAACGAACCTCCGCCACCCGATGATCCATGTGGTATACCAGCCGGTGGTCAGCCTCCGGAACTTGAGAGCAGGGATAAGTGGAAGTCGCGGCAGTGGTAGTGGTAAAGCGAATACTATGCTTTGCTGCTTAAATCGACTTGGTATTACCCATATCTAAACCTGGAAAGGTGTGAATGGGTAGTCTTCAAGTACGATGGATTTTCACTTTAATTTCGTTATAGCAAGTAGGCTCGGCTAAATTATTGTAGTCGACGATGTTTTAACCTGCAATTCACAGAAAGATTGGTTAATAAATGCTGGATAAAGAGAAGCTGATTGCAAATCCTGCCGTGGTTTTTAGGGATGATTTCGATGATTTCGCAATACTTTTCAATCCTGAAACTGGGTTGGCTTTCGGGATTAATCCTGTTGGAGCATTGATTTGGGATTTACTCCATAACGGACTCACGTTGCATGATCTTATTGATCAAGTACATAAAACCTGTTATGATGTTTCGGACAATGTTCATGAACAAGTTAACGAATTCGTCAAAACAATGATTTCAAACGGGCTCGTTGGAACTGAAGTCGTTAATTAAAGGCGGATTCGTGAACATCTGAGAAACCGGACTCATGCCGGTTGGTGCTTAAGATAGTTTTCAAGTAATAGTGGTGTCACACGGAAACGTGTGACACCACTCTTTTAGAGTGTTTGATACCTTGTTCTTCATCAATTAACTAACTAACAAGCAGTAGTTATGACTGATCTTCTCGACGAGCACAATTGCTTTGGATTACAACTTGCCAACGGTCAAAGCTGGAATATCTTATACAATCGCGATACAAGCGAATGGGTTATTAAGTTCGCTGAAATACTGAGTCTCAATAAACGCCTTCCGGGAAACGGAATTCCCTCAATATATTTTTTTCAAAGCAGCAGAACTATCCTGAATACTTCGAATAACTCCGTAAAAAAACCAGTTAATCGTGATTACTTGTCTGATGAGAATTGGAGTAATCTGGATTTCGGATCTCTTGTAATCTGGTCAAGAGATCATTATCAGGAAGTTGTGTGCGAGATAGTAAGGGAGCTTTCCTTTAAGGAGAGGATTATCAATATGTGGAATTCTCTTCTCCCTATATATCAGCGTGTGATCGACTCGGGGGGTATTCCTCTTCACGCTGCCCTAATCGAGAAGCACGGTATAGGTGTGCTTCTTGCTGCACCCGGTGGAAGCGGGAAATCAACCTGCTGCCGAAGGCTTCCGTCTCCCTGGAATGTTTTAAGCGATGATGAGACCCTCCTTGTCCTCGATGAGAGTGGTGAATTCGTTGCCCACCCGTTCCCTACGTGGAGTAATCATATCCTGAATCGAGAACCGCGCAGATGGAAGATTGAAAGCCACGTACCAGTTCGAGCGATCTTCTTCCTTGAACAGGCGGAAGAGGATCGTATCAGTCCGCTTGGTCAAGGCAATTCTGCGGTATTAATTAATCAATCCGCCACTCAGGTGTGCAGGAGAGCGTGGTTCAGAATGGAAGCCTCAGATCAGAGAGCAGGCAAAGAACAGCTCTTCTTGCGCACTGGCAACTTGGCAAGGAGAATTCCCGCTTTCAACCTGAAAATCAGCCTTGACGGTCGGTTCTGGGAATTAATAGATCGCGTTCTTGTTGATTTTGTAGAAGCAGGATAGCTCAAGATGAGATTGTCCCTGGTTTTCGGATTCTGGATAGCACTTTATTTCATTTACCTAACTTATTGTATCATTTGTGCAACAATTGTGTCGGGTTTATTCGGCAGTGGTCTCACTCATATTTTTAAGTATATATTGCTTTTTATATTATACCTGTCTGCAAGTCGGCTTTATATCAAGATGTCGAGACGGATGCATTATCGAACGCACCCCTGGCGAACCGGATTCATCTGGATGTCAATGTTCCTTGTTTCAGACTTCCTATTGTTAAATATATTCTTTAACTTCCCAGTCGAGGATTTTATCACGCTTCTATATATCTGGGAAGGACGGTTGTATGGTCTTCAATTGCTGATTCTGCTTGTCGGACCGTCTTTTATGAGGTGGTATCGAAAGAAATACCGTAAGGATCCGATCATGAAATTCTTCAAAAGATGTAATGATGGTATAAGTGAGTACCTGCTAAGAAAGTTCTACGGCTTCAAATGAAGTCTGCCGCAGATAATAATCCCGCCGAATTGTACAGGATTTTACTTGGATTCACATTAACCTACAGTGTAGTTTAATACAGTTGAACAGGATGTAATTTGAGTTCCGAAAGTAAGATCACCCCCAAGAGGCTTCTTGAGATCCCACTCTGGCGAATACTGAAGCTCATTCGTCAGAGCTCATCAGGCTGGACTGCTATACACTTATCCCTTATAGTCGTTCGTGGCGTTCTACCCTTACTGCAACTGTACCTGATCAAGTTGATTATTGATGAGGTTACCGCAGGAATCGCATCACCGGACAAGGCAGCGGCTATTGGCAGTGTAGTAACAGTTATTGTCCTGGCTGGGATTGTATACCTGATAAGCGCCCTGCTCGACTCTGTCGCGTCTTATGTCAAGCAGGCGCATACCATAGCTGTAACCGATCATCTGCATGACCTGATCCACAAGAAATCGATTGAAGTTGATCTTGCTTATTACGAGGATTCGAAGTATTTCGACAACCTTCACCGCGCACAGCAGGAGGCATATTACCGACCGCAATATCTTATGAACAGCCTTCAGGAGATATTCCAGAGTGGTATTACTGTATTGGCTATTTCCGGGTTGCTGTTTACACTGCATTGGGCGGTTATGGTAGTATTATTCGTAGCCGTATTACCGGGTATTTTCGTTCGTTTGAAGTATTCCGGTGAGATGTACCGCTGGCAGAGAAACCGTACGACAACAGAACGACTTGCCAGGTATTTCAGTTGGATGATGACTGTTTATGATTATGCCAAGGAAATCAGGCTTTTTGAATTGGGCAGGCAGTTCCTTAATCGCTTTCGCAATCTGCGCGTAACACTTCGCGGTGAAAGGCTCCGGATAGCCAGACGGCGATCCATATCCGAGATGATTACGCAGGTTGTGGGAGCGCTGGCTGTTTTTGGTTCTTACACCTTTATCGCTATACGTGCAGTTCATGGTGCAATCACCATAGGCGATCTTGTGATGTACTTTCAAGCATTCCAGCGCGGCATGAGTTCGATCAGAAATGTACTGGGTGGAATGGCGGGGCTGTATGAAAACAATCTCTTCCTTTCTAATCTCTACGAGTTCCTGGATTTAGAACCGAAGGTAGTTGAACGTTTGGATGCCAAGCCGGTTCCACGACCGCTGCAGACCGGTTTTGTCCTCCAGAATGTCGGTTTCCGGTATCCCGGTGGTGACAAGAATGCGCTTGATGATATTAATATGACTATTCAGACAGGAGAGATTATCGCTCTGGTCGGTGAAAACGGTTCCGGTAAGACGACGCTGATCAAACTGTTGTGCAGGTTATACGACACGACAGAAGGTGAAATATACCTAGATGGCGAGGATATCAGTCATTACATGAAGTCCGACCTGTTTCGGGAGATCAGTGTTTTATTCCAGGATTACTCACATTATCAGCTTACGGCTCGCGAGAATATCTGGCTGGGGAATACACATTTACCGGCAGAACAGGAAAGCATTGAGAAAGCTGCAAAACAAGCCGGAGTTGATGATACTTTAAAGCAGTTGCCCAAGGGTTATGAGACAATTTTGGGGAAGTGGTTTGAGGGCGGCGTGGAATTAAGTATCGGTGAATGGCAGAAAGTTGCGTTGGCGCGTGCTTTTCTGCGCGACTCGCAGATAATTGTACTCGATGAACCCACAAGTTCGATGGATGCCAAGACCGAATTCGAGGTATTTGAGGGATTTAGAAAAATATTGAAGAACCGTTCGGCGATAATTATTAGTCACAGGTTTTCAACCGTACGCAATGCTGACAGGATATATGTGTTTGAAAAAGGTAAAATTGTTGAGAGCGGATCTCATGATGAATTGATTGAATTGAATAGAAAATATGCAAATATGTATGCAATCCAGGCTCGGTATTACGAATGAAATTAGATGAATTTATAGAATATGAACATTCAAGACTCGACGGAGATAACGAATTATTAGTTACCTTGCTCAGGTCTGATCTGAGTGAAGATCTGATTGAAAAGGTTAATAAACTGTCGTCATCAGATTGGGATTCTCTGATTGATAAATCATTAATGCATAGTGTTTCAACATTGATATGGGAGCGTTTACAGTTATATAAAAGACAGATTGTAATTCCTGAATTTGTTGTTAAAAAAATGGTAAATTATCGAATCCAAAAAGCAGGCAGAGGCATTATCATACATAATCAATTAATAACTTTATTGACCGAATTAAAAGAGAAATGTATACCGGTAATTATACTGAAAGGAGCTCATTTAGCAGAAATTATATATAGGGATTTATCAATCAGACAGATGATGGATATTGACATTTTGGTAAAAGAGGACGATTTAGCGCGAGTGGATAATTCATTGCTGCGAATTGGCTATAAGCATGTATTTATTGATAAAACAAATCCTAAAAGAGATTATCAATTTCCATACAGTCCCCCGAAGTCCGGTGTACGCCTGGAGGTGCATACATCACTCCGATCTTTGATATTACCAGGAGCAATGGATGAAAAGGCTTTATGGGAAAGAGCTCAGAGTGTTGAAATAGGTGGAATAGAGGCTTTGGCTCTAACGCCGGAAGATCTATTATTACATCTTTGTTATCACGTTTCATATCATTTATATGTACATTTTGGGTTGAGGTCGTTGGTTGATATTTCTGAGATTATTAACTATTATGGAGAAAATATCAACTGGAAAGAAATCATCAACCATGCTCATAAATACAATATTACAAAATGTGTATTTGTAGCTTTAATTTTAGTTAGAAAGTTTTTAAACACTAAAATCCCTAAAAATGTATTAGCACAATTATTACCGGATGATTTCAATAAAAGTATTATAAAATGGGCAGAATCGCAGATATTTATGAGTTCGGGTAGGAGCAATATCAGATCTCAGAAAATACCGGAATTAATACATTCAAGTAGTATATTCAAAAAAGTAGTTATAGTAATAAAAGGTATATTTCCTTCAAAAGGGATGATTGCCCGCGAATACAAAGTGAAGAGTGATTCTATACAGATTTTCTATTATTATTTGGTGCATATAAAAGACTTGATAAGGCGTCATCACCAAACAGTCAGGAAACTGTTGACACATGATAAAGATACTATTGACATAACAAGGGGGGAATTCCAGCGAGAAAATGATAGAAGATCTTTGCAGGAATGGTTTGTGAAGTAAACTAAATTATGTTTCGTATTTGGCTATAAGTTTTGTCATTCCCGCGAAACAGTGTGTCCGAGAATGAAGTAATTACGCTTAAACTCATCATTCCATCGGAAGATGGAAT
>CAYYHI010000032.1:0-11621 GCA_964471745.1 uncultured bacterium
ATTAAGGGGTGCAGTTTGTAGTTGACATATGTCCGAGATATTTATTCAGGAGGACATACTTTCTGTTTTGTGTGGCACGGGTTGATTGTCTTTACCGCCCACCTGCTCAACCCGTGTTTCAATGTGTGTACGGAGACCCGTCCTCCTACAAGGTGAATCTACATTGTGTTCACTATAATCTGCACCCCGTAATAACATCTTCACCCGCTTTAGATCGGGAAGCTATGGGTGAAAAATCGCAATATCAAAACGACAAGGAGGTTAAATAGCGTATGAGTAATGGAATGGCTTTTAACGACGTGTTGGAATCCGTCGATAAATTGTCTTTGGATGAGCAGGAGACATTGACGGAAGTTCTACACCGACGGTTAATTGAACGGAAACGCGCTGAGTTGGTAAAAGAGATTCAGAATGCCGAGCACGAATTCCAGGAAGGTTCCAGTCAGCCTGCTACACCGTCCGATATAATGAAAGAGATTCTATCTTGAAATGGTTACTGCTCCGTACCAATGCTTTCATCCGTGCTGCGCAGCAAACTGTCAGGAAGCATCCTCTCACTGCAAAGGATATGCAGAAGACTCTGGAATTGTTGTCTGAAGATGCCTTCCATCCTCTTCTGAAAACTCATAAATTGAAAGGTGATCTTGAGGGTTCATGGGCATGCAGTATAAGCTACGAACTGAGGATTGTTTTCAAGTTTGTTCAATACAAAGGAGCAGAAGCAATTCTTTTGGAGACTGTCGGAACCCACGAAGATGTCTATTAAATCTATCATGACCAGCGTTACCTGCTCGTTTCAGATCGGGAAGCTGTGGTTAAAGATGGATATTTAGGATTTATACGGTAATCATAAAGAAAGCAAATAGATGATAGAAAAAGTAGTTTTTAAAAGAAAACAAAACGATCCTTCGGCGGCGAAGCGAGATTTGCAATACTGGCTGAGCAAGACGCCGGAGGAACGTGTATCAGCCGTGGAATTCTTACGAAGGCAGTTTTATGGAAGTGAAGGAAGACTACAAAGAGTTGCTCGCGTTGTTAAACGCACACGAGGTTGATTACGTGGTCGTGGGAGGATACGCTCTCGCCTTCCATGGTGCGCCTCGTTTTACCGGAGACCTGGATATTCTTATAAAGCCTGATCCTGAAAATGCCCGGTGTATTGTTGAAGCCCTTGATGAATTCGGTTTCCAATCCAGCGGCCTGAAACCAGCGGATTTTCAGAATCCGGATAATGTTATCCAGTTGGGCTATCCGCCGGTTCGTATTGATATAATCACATCGCTTACCGGCGTTTCTTCGGATGAAGTATTTTCCGGCAGGATAAAGGCTAAATACGGCGGAATTCCAGTCTACTTCATCGGGCGTGAACAATTCATTACAAACAAACGCGCCACAGGAAGAAAGAGGGATCTTGCAGACCTTGAGTCACTTGGAGAAGAATGAATTTGTTGCCTTATTCACTGGTTACTTCACCACAAAGTCACAAAGACACAAAGAATCTATATGCTAATCTTTGTGTTCTTCGCGGCTTTGTGGTTATTTTCTAAGTTTGAATAATCCAATCGCCTGATTATTTGCAATACAACAATATAACAATGAGACAGTCAAACAATCAAATAACAACATTTTATCTACACACATCAACTGTTTAAGATAAAGGAAACAAATGCTACCAGGAGAAAAGAAATACCCCCACATATTCAGTCCGGTTCAGATCGGGAAGCTGTGGGCGAAAAACCGGATTAAATACGCTTCGACAGAGACAAACTACAATTACAGCGACGGATTTGTCTCCGAGAAGGAACTCGCCTATATCGAAGCGCATGCCAGAGGCGGCTCAGGAATCGTAACCACCCAGGGCGCCTACACCGATCCCAAAGGCGAAGGTCAGGGATACGTGGGTATGATGGGCATCTGGGACGATAAATATATCCCCGGACTGAAACGGATGGCGGACATCATACACCAGGGCGATGCGCTGGCGTGCCTGCAACTGATGCACTGCGGCAGGGTCGGCGGAATCAACCTCCCCTATACGGTCGGTCCGTCGGCAGTTCCACAGAGGCTGCGCCGGTTCCGCCCGCAGAGAGAGATGACAGTCGAGGATATCGAACTCTGCATTCAAGAGCACATCGACGGCGCGGTCAGGGCTGTCGAAGCCGGATACGAAATAATCGAAGTCTCCGGCATCGTCGGCTACCTCCTTTCCAACTATGTATCCAGTTATACCAACCAGCGAACCGACGAATACGGCGGCGAAATTTTCGACCGCTGCACATTCATGCGTAAAATCGTCGAAGGTATCCGCAAAAAAGTCGATGAGGACATCGCCATCGGAATCCGGTTATGCGGCTGGGAGATGCTCGACGACCGCGGTGGAAACACTGAACCGGAAAGTACCGAATCCCATAAGGTTGCCGAAACTGCCGGATGTGATTATCTGAGTGTGACCGTCGGTTGGCAGGAATCGCTCGGTTCGGTCATTTCCAGAGACATACCGATGGGCAAATGGCTCTATATCGCTGAAAGAGCTAAAAAACACTTGAAAATACCAGTCATGATGGCGTACAGGCTCTTCACGCCTGAAATTCCTGAGAAGGCTATCGCTGAGGGCAAGCTGGATATCTGGGAGATGTGTCGTCCTCAGATCGCTGACCCGGCGCTTCCGAACAAGATCATGTGGGACCGGCAGGAGGACATTATTCCCTGCATAGCCTGCCAGGTCTGTCTGGCGCGGCTCTTCCGGGATGCGGCGGTCACCTGTACGGTTCGTCCATCGTGCGGTCACGAAGGTGAACGTGAGTGGGGTTACTACGGCTTCCCCAAATCAGAAGTGAAAAGAAAGATAATCATCGCTGGCGCCGGTATCGCAGGTCTTCAGGCTGCAGCAATTGCCGCTGAAAAGGGACATGACGTCACAATCTACGAGAAGACCGGAAACATCGGCGGACAGTGGTATTATGCTTCGAGAAATCCCTGGGGTGAAAATTCAGATCATTATTGGGATGACGAGGAGTTCATGCGGTGGGTTAACCATAAGAAAGCACAGTGCGATAAGCATGGCGCCAGGATTATCCTCAACACTCCGGTAACCAAGGATCTACTCAAAGAGGAAAAACCGGATTCGCTCGTGATAGCCACTGGTGCGATTCCCGAAATCCCGAAGATTCCAGGCGTCGATAAACCACACGTGGTCAGTATGTTCGATGTATTCACAGGCAAAGCGGAGATCAAAGGGAATGTGTTTATTATCGGTGGATCAGGCGCGGCGATATCGCTCGCTCTCTACGTGATCGAAAAGCTTCATAGAGAAAAGATGGAGGATGCGGAAATCGCCATGATCGATCCAGCTCCCCGCTTTGGCGCCGATGTTAATCCATCCTATATCTGGAGATACCGGCTCCGACTTAAGCAGGCGAATGTACACCAGTTGACCTTCGGAAAGGTTAAGGAGATCACGGATAAAACCGTCGTGGCAGACTGGACAATCGTAGATCGGAAAACCAAAGAGAAACAGAAGTACACAGAAAAGGTTATAAACGTGGACACTGTTATTCTGGCAAACCTTGTTCCTAACGAAGACCTCAGCTACGGCGCATACAAGGGTGACGTCTCAATGATCGGTGACTGTGTCTGGGTGAGGCGTGGTATTGACGCCATCCAGGACGGCTACAGACTGGGAATGAGATTCTAAAATAGCTTACCACAAAGGCACTAAGACACGAAGAAATAAAGACTTTGTGCCTTTGTGTCTTAGTGGTTGAAAAATAAAGGGAATACAAATGATTTTATCAGAAATTTCAAGCGCTCATCCGCAGGTACCGGGCACCAAAATGAGCGTCTATCCGCATTCCGGTTCCAGTTATTTAGGGCTCTATCCCTGGATCGACGCTTTCAGGTGTAACGGATGCAAAGCCTGCGCTAAAGCCTGCCCGTCGGACATCATCGGGTTTCACAAGGGTAAGGCGGTTATAATACTCGATCTCTGCCTGCAGTGCGGGGAATGTTTCGACGCCTGTCCGGTTGAGGGAGCCATTTATTTCAAACTTCCCCCGGGCGCGCCGCAAACGGACAATATCCCGTTCATTTCAAAAATATAACTAACCACTAAGGCACGAAGACACAAAGTTTTACATTCCTGGTGTCTTTGTGCCTTTGTGGTAAATAAATACGTAAAGGAGAATTTATCATGCCTGAAAAGCTGACAACCAACTTTGTCGACCATATATGCATCGCAGTCAAGGATGTAAAGCAGGCGGAAAAAGACTACATCGACAACTTCGGCTGGGAGGTTGCCTACCGCTATGTCGATGAACCGGAGAAGATCCGGGTTACCGGTTTCATGGTCGGACCGACAGCGATTGAGGTTATGGAAGACCTCGACGGAACCGGCGAGGTGGCGAAGTTCATCGAACACTCCGGTGAAGGCGTTATGTTAATCAGCTATAATGTGGATAATTGCGCCGCATCGCTCGATAAACTGAAGAAGAACAACGTAAAACTGATCGATCAGAAACCGCGCTATTTCGCCGAGCACGACCGTAACTTTGCCTTCATTCATCCGAAGGCTACGCATGGGATATTGACGGAGATTATTGATGGGGAGTATCGGTTGTGAAATTGTTATATTGTTAAATTGTTATATTGTTGCGTTCCTGCCAGGTTTCAAGCGCAGCGTAACCTGGCAGGATGTAAGGTTGGCATGAATAACAGGATATTGCAATCATGAATTGTCAGATTTGCGGATCTGAGTTATCGGCTATCGAGACCGACCTGCCCTTTAAGGTCAGCGCAACGTCGATCGTCATACTCAAGCGGTTACCGGTCTTGCAGTGCGATAACTGCCAGGAGTTCCTGATCGAAGACCCGGTCATGAAACAGGTCGAGGAAATCCTGAGTAAAGCCAACGATAAAGCGGAATTGGAAGTATTTTACTTTGCTGCATGACTAAGAAGAGTGTATTGATGAGGCGAAATACTCAATGAGCAAAACCATCCTATCCCTTGAACAGGCGTTAACCCTACCCTACGCGACGCAGCGCTTTGCGCAGTCAGGTTGGTGGATAATTGGTGTGAGGAATAAATGGATGTTTTAGTCCGGATCAAACGATTGGTCGTTCGTCGTAAAGTAATCTTTACTAAAAAGGCTCAATTAGAGATGGCGAAAGACCAACTGACACGTGATCTGGTTTATGAAGCGATACTTAATGCTCCGGTAATTGCAAAAACACTGAGATCACGCAACCCAAACACCGGAAAACGAGAATCGTTGTACATTATAAGTGGTATAACTTTCACCGGGATGCCAATTTACACCAAAGGTAAACTTACAAAACAGAATCAGGAGGAATTGTTCTATGTCTTCATCTCCTCAAAAAGAACAAGTTAGTTCTTACGAAAGAAATCCATTGGGTCAGGGACCTTTTCCATGCCCTGAATGTGGGCAGATTAAGCTTGTTTGGGTAACCGGTGACTGTACATTACTGGATGGTTCAGTCGTTCCGAACATCAGACGGTTACAATGTTCTTCGTGTAAGGAAGATTTCTTCGACCATAATGCAATGAGTGTCATCGAGGCTTATCGTAGAAAAACTTCTAAAAAAGAAGTTAACATCCAAAAACGAAGAAAGTATGATACTGAAATTATCTAACGCCTGGTGATAATCTAAACAATGACCAAAACCATCCTATCCCTTGAACAGGCGTTAACCCTACCCTACGCGACGCAGCGCTTTGCACAGCTCGGCTGGCGGGTTATTCGTATCGAGTCGCCGCCCGATCCGAAGACTGGCAGGGGGGGCGATCCGAATCGTTATATCGGCGAGGATACCGGCGTCGATGATCTGCACGCCTATTATATCGCGCCGAATATCGGCAAGGAAGCAATTACTCTGAACCTGAGAGATCGCAGAGGGCAGGAGCTATTACGAGAAATCATCCGTAAACTTGGTGTGGATGTGTTTCTGTGCAACACTCTGCCAAAAAGATACCAACAACTGGGAATTGATTACGAAACACTAAAGAGTGCCAATCCCGATTTGATCTGGGTCGGGATATCAGCTTATGGACCCGATTGTCCGGACAGAGCCGGCTATGATCCTGCTTTACAGGCAGCATTGGGATTTATGCACCTGACGGGCGAGCCCGACCGCGATCCAATGCTCTGTGGATTGCCCATCGTGGATTTGAAGGCGGGCGATGAAGCATTCATCCAGGTCATTCTTGCTCTTTCGGAACAACAAAACCATCCCGGTGGAAAGCAGATATTTATATCCATGGCGCAGTGTGCCGCATCGTGGCTGATTACTGCCATGCCGCAGTTGCAGTTCGTCGATGATGAAAGTCAGCTATTCAGGCGTAGCGGCAATGAGCATCGGAGTTTTATTCCGTGTAATTGTTATCCCACCAAAGACGGATATGTATATTTGGCTATCGGGAACGATCTGCAATGGCAGAAGCTTACAGAGATTAAAGGCTTTCAACATCTTGACAAACCCGAACGAAAAACCAATCAGGGACGAAACAATGATAAGGATGAAATCTACGCCGGCATACGAAAGGGATTGCAACAATACAGTACTGCTGAATTTATGGAGCTTTGTTTAGAGAGAAATTTGGCTGTCGCTCCGGTGAATTCCACAATAGATGTAGCTGAACTTGATTTCGTTAAAAACAACATGCTGAAAACAAAACTGCCTTCGGGAAAAACGGCACCTTTATTCCCGGCGCCTGTCTTTACCGAGTTTTTATCCAAGAACAAGAATTTTCTCAAATGTGCACCAAGGTTGGGGGAACATAACGAAAAGATTTTCCGTGAAGCGGGACTCACTCTTGATGAGATTGCAAAATTAAAAGAGGATGGGGTGGTTTGATTGATTCATTGTTGTATTGCTATATTGTTATATTGTTGAACAAGCTTATTAGGAAATTTAGTGAATGAGAAATATCTGAGATTAAATGACATAAACGCATATAAAACTGCATTTAGTCTAAGCAACTATGTTTGGGAGATAATTATAACATGGGACTATTTTGCGAGAGATACTATCGGGAAACAATTAGTTCGGTCTGTTGATTCGATTTCTGCCAATATCGCTGAAGGATTTGGCAGGTATTCAAAAAAGGACAAAATTAAATTCTACAGATACAGTCAGGGTTCAATAAAGGAGTCACTGGATTGGAACGAAAAAGCTAAAGCTCGAAACCTCACATCTGAGAATCAATATAATAAAATATTAGAATATCTTCAAAAACTTCCGAGAGAACTTAACCATCTCATCAAATTCACTAACGAAAAATTAACAATATAACAATAAATCAATGAACAATAAAATTACAAAAATATTAACTTCATATAAAACCTCCCAAAAAGAAATTATGATGGGAAATGAAGCCGTCGCCAGAGGTGCAATAGAAGCTGGCGTTCGAGGAGTTTTTGCTTACCCCGGTACGCCTTCCACCGAGATTTCCGAAGTATTTAATCACGTCAGTGAATTTCAAAACGATCCTGAACAAAAAAAGAAATATCCTGAATTAACCACCGATCCAATTTATTTTGAATACAGTGTTAATGAAAAAGTCGCTTTGGAGAAAGCAATAGCGTATTCTCTTGGAAACAGAAGCGCTATGTGCTGCATGAAAAGCGCGGGAATGAATGTCGCTTCAGATCCGTTAATGACAATTACTTATCAGACTATCGAGGCAGCACTGGTCATCGTTGTGTGTGATGATCCGGGTTGTTTTTCCAGTTCGAACGAGCAGGATTCGCGTTATTGGGGCAAGATGGCTTCCGTTCCGGTATTCAATCCCGCAACCCCCGAAGATGCTATTAACATGACAAAAGATGCCTTTGCTTTGTCCGAATTGCTTAGACTCCCCGTATTAGTGCGCATGACGACACGCGTAAACCACACCAGGGGAATAGTGCGAATTAGTAAAATCACTTCTGTCAATCAAATTCCGGGTTTTAAAAGATCTCAGCAACACCTCAATATTCCCGCTCGAACCGCTACCGCTCATAAGAGACTTCTCGATAAATTAGAAAGTGATCTGATAGTTCCTTTCCATGATATGAATAACGTTACATTTCCTCAGGAGAGCAAGGCGGATGATATTGTTTCCAACCATGCCCTTGGAATAATTGCCAGTGGAGTCGCTGCTGCTTACGCTCTGGAAATTATTAATCGCAATAATATATCCGATAAGTTGGATTTATTGAAGGTTGGAATAATACATCCCTTCCCATCAAGTAATGTTCTTCGTTTCTTGGACAAAGGATTCACTAAAGTCCTGATCCTGGAAGAACTCGATCCTATTGTTGAGAATGAGGTTCGTCTCCTTGCTCAGAAAAATGGTTTAAGCGTTGAAATTCATGGAAAAAACTTCGCTGGGCTATCCACCGTTGGAGAATACAGCTTAAATAAAGTCGGCAGGGCTATCTCAGAATTTACTGGATTTGTGTTTGAACAGAAATCCGGACTTCCTCTTAAGGATAAAGATGATTTCCTGAAAGACCTGCCGCCGCGACCGCCGGCGTTGTGTCCCGGCTGTCCTCATCGAGCGACCTTTTATGCGCTGAAACTGGCAATTAAACGGGATGAAAGCAAACTTGTGTTATGCGGTGATATAGGTTGCTTTGGTTTGGGAGCCTTCCCACCTTTTCAATTGATCGATACGATTCATCACATGGGAATGAGTATCTCGATGGCACAGGGACTTTCGGAAGCCTTTCATATCAACGATGGTAAAAAGCGAAAAATTGTGGCTTTAGTCGGTGACGGAACAGTTTTTCATTCAGGCATTGCTTCACTCATCAATGCTGTCTACACGCGTTCGAACATAACGGTTATCGTGTTTGACAACAGGACAATCGGGATGACTGGACACCAGTACTATCCCGGAGCAGTTGCCCGTCACAATCAAAACAAGGAAATTGATCTGTCAACCCTGCTAAAGGGAATGGGGATTGACTATGTTAAAACTGTTGATCCGAATAAAATTGTGGAGTGTTTTAACGTTCTGAATGATGCGATTGCCTTCGACGGAGTAGCTGTCGTTATTGCTAAATCCCCCTGTGTTTTCCTGCCCGAATATAAAGTTGATATTGATTTTGAAAGCAGGATTGAAGTAGACCAAAATCTTTGCAACAGTTGTCAGAATCAGGAAGATACTGCGATATACTGTTCAAAAGAATATTCCGCTGAAAGCACTTTGACAAAAGCAAGAGCAACGATTATCGCTAAAAATCATATTCCGGCAAATGAGCAACTGTGTCCTGCAAATATATGTAATCATGGTTTCTTTAATGCGATTTTGGCAGGTGATTATAAAGAAGCGCTGAATATTGTTCGGGATAAGATACTGTTCGCCAGGGTTTGCGGCGATATTTGTCCCAAGCCTTGTGAATTCATGTTCAGAGAGAAGAATCAGCCTGTCGTACCGATTAGAAGGCTAAAGCATTTTGTAGCTGGAATTGAATCGAACTTCAATGATTTCTCAATTCAGAAGGAACGCACAGAATCCGCTGTAAAGAAAGACAAGAGGATCGCCATTATCGGCGCTGGACCTGCGGGTTTAAGCGCGGCTTATGATTTGGTTCAGATTGGTTATGATGTAACGGTTTTCGAGAAAGATAAAGAGGCAGGCGGGCTGTTGAAATCTGCCATCCCCGAATTCAGAATGGACAAGAAAGGATACGATGCGGAAATCGCAATACTTTACGAATTAGGTGTGGAATTTAGATTCAATACATCTCTTGGGAAAAATATCAAACTGGAAAAGCTTACTGATGATTTCGATGCGGTGATAGTTGCGATCGGAATGGGAATCTCTACGACGCTTGATGTAATCGAACAGAATGTTCCCCCGGAGAATAAATTTGACGCCATTTCATTTCTACGCCAATATAATCAGAAGACGCTGAATATAAAACCAGCCTCGACGCTGTTTGTTATTGGCGGCGGTAACAGCGCCATTGATGCTGCACGAGCGGCAAAAGAATATGGAGTTGAAAACGTGACCATAGTCTATCGTCGCAGCCGTGAGGAGATGCCCGCCTTTGATGAAGAAATCGAGGAAGCAATATCCGATGGAGTTCAAATTATTAACCACAGAGTGATTGATTCCTGTACAATGACCTCTTCCGGGAAAATAAATGTGAGATTGAAATCATTTAGGGACGACAAGGGATTGGGAGAGCTACAGTGCGATTATATTGTAAGCGCCATAGGGCAAAAAGGTGATGAGAAAGATTTTGGACTAACGGACTTAAAGACCGATGATGCTAAAAGGATTAAAGCCGATTCGGAAAATGGACGTACCAATTACAAGAATGTCTTTGTCGCAGGTGATATTTGCGCAGATAATCACGTCAGCGTAATCGGAGCAATTGCCAGCGGTAAAAAGGCTGCCACCGGAGTGAGGCAGTTACTCGAAGGCTATGCTTTCAGTTATGAAGGGCAGGAAGCATTAAGGATCTTAAACCTGCCGGAAAATGCGAGAGCGAAATCACATGATTTGGTAACTGACGAATTGAATGAGGAGTATATTAAGGAAGTTATGCCGGGATTCGATCTTTTCCAGGCATGTGGAAAGTGCAACCACTGTATTGAAAATTTCGGCTGTCCTGCACTGATTAAGGTTGACGGTAAAGTCTTCATTGATGACAATCAATGCACACGCTGCGGATTGTGTATTGATGTGTGCATCAATAATGCGATACATTGGGTTTAAATTGTTGTATTGTTAAATTGTTATATTGTTTTTTTTAGCAATATAACAATTTAGCAATATAACAATACAGCGATATAGTAGTAAAACAATATCTTAGTGTCTTGGTGGCTTAGTGGTAAAACAATTTTCTATGGAAAAAATAAAAAAAATGCTTATAGCCGGAGTCGGTGGTCAGGGCGTCGTTTACCTGACAAATCTTATCTCTGAAGCGGCACTCCTGGCTGATATCCCGGTTGCATCGAGCGAGATACACGGGCTGGCGCAGAGAAGAGGCTCGGTTATGTCAGGAATAACCTTCGGAGAAAACACTTACGGCTATGTTGAAGAAGCCGGTGCGGATTATCTGATCGGTTTGGAGCCTTTGGAAGCCCAACGTTGCTTGCCGTTTTTAAGCAAAGACAGTAGAGTGATAATTGACAACAACCGGATTTACCCCCATTCGGTGACTGCAGGTAAAGCCTCATATCCCGATGTAAACGCATTTGTTGATTATTTGAAGAGAAACATAAAACAGGTTATTTTTAATCTTGATTTTGATAGTAAAGTAAAACCGATCCTCAGAAATACATATATACTGGGAAGAGCAACACAGCTTGATGGGTTTCCGGTGCCATATAAACACATTGAAAAAGCGATTGAGAATTCAGCGAAAGCAAAGTATAAAGAAGATAGTGTTAAAGCTTTTCAACTGGGAATTAACAAGGATAGACAGGATGGACAGGATTTGTAACATTTTTATCTTGAATATCCTGTACATCCCTGTTGTTAGTGTTGTCGTTTGAGGGCTTTTCGAATGGGTGCTAACAAGGATAGACAGGATGAACAGGATTTGTAACATTTTTATCCTGAAAATCCTGTTTCATTCTTTGAACGGATTTTCGATAGTCAGCC
>CAYYHI010000032.1:11631-23281 GCA_964471745.1 uncultured bacterium
GGATTCATCATGTTACCATATCAGGATGTTACTCATGAAATCATTGGATGTTGCTTTGAGGTCATCAACGAGTTGGGAGCGGGTTTTATAGAATCCGTGTATCAGAAAGCTGTGTTGATTGCGCTTCAGGAAAAAGGCATGCATGTGGAAGCACAAGTTCCGTTGAACGTCTTTTTTCGTAAGTATAACGTTGGACATTTTATAGCGGATCTTGTTGTAGAAAGAACTGTCCTTCTGGAACTGAAAGCAGTTATGAAGCTCCTGCCGGAACATCAGGCACAAGTTATTAACTACCTTAAATCTACAGGATTGGAAGTTGGTTTGTTGATCAACTTCGGGAGCGCAAAACTTGAATATAAAAGACTGTATGGAGAGAAATTGAACAAGGATAAACAGGATTCACAGGATAGTGAGAATTAATGTTTTATCCTGAATATCCTGTACATCCCTGTTAACAATACAACAATGGAACAATGAAACAATCTGATCATATCAAATTCACCATCAACGGCAAACAGATGGAATTGACAATATCTCCATCAATGCTGCTGATCGACCTGATCCGTGATGAACTTGGCTTAAAGGGGACCAAACCGGGCTGTCTGGAAGGAGAATGCGGCGCCTGTACGGTCCTGGTTGACGGCGTAGCGGTTAATTCATGTCTGTATCTCGCAGTGAACATCCACGGTAAAGAGGTAACAACCGTTGAAGGATTATCCCTTGAAAGTCAGGATGTCTCCCTCGATCCCGTTCAGGAAGCTATGATTAAACATGGGGCTATTCAATGTGGTTTTTGTACTCCCGGAATGGTTATGTCGATCAAGTCATTCCAAAAAGAATGTGAAATAAACCAGGTTGTTCCTGACCGGGGAGAGATTAAAAAAGCTCTTGAGGGCAACTTATGCCGCTGTACAGGATATGTTAAAATAATTGATGCGGTTGAATCATTATTCAGGGATTCGTAAATGGAAAAAGAACTAAAAATAATCGGTAAACCCACCCGGAAACTGGACGCTAAAACAAAGGTAAGCGGGAAAGCTGTTTATGGAAATGATATTATACTGCCTGACATGCTTTACGGAGCAATACTGCGCACGAAATATCCCGTTGCTGAAATAGTGTCAATTGATGTTTCCAAAGCGTCACAGCTTCCCGGTGTGGTTTGTGTTATTACCGCCGATGATGTTGACGTGAATAACATCAGTTATAAACGCGATCATCCCGTATTGAAAAAGGGTGAGGTTAATTGTATCCGCGATGAAATAGTCGCCGTTGCAGCTTCAACGAGGGAGATCGCACAGAAAGCCCTGAATCTGATCGAAGTAAATTATAAAATCAAAGATGGAATTTTCGATCCTTTTGAAGCTCTAAAAGAAGACGCTCCCCAAATTAACCAATTCTCTTCGAATGATCAGAATAAAAATATTGCTCATCCGTTTCATTATGAACATGGAGACCTCCAGGAACAGAAGGACAGGAGCGCCTGTATTGTAAAAAACCGCTATACTTTACCGCGCGTAACTCACTGCTGCCTCGGAACAAGCGCTATTACAGCCGATTATTCTAAAATGGAAAACAGGCTTACATTATACAGTCAAACCCAGGTTCCCTTTCTCTATCAGAGAGATATGGCATACGCATTAAAAATGGAACCGTCCAACATTCGAATTATTCAGCCGATTATCGGCGGCGCTTTTGGCAGCAAGTTGGACATATCTCCTTATGAACCAATATGTGCCTTACTCTCAATTAAGAGCGGAAAGCCTGTTCAAATAACCTACGATAGAGAAGAGGAGTTCCTTGCATCACCCACAAGACAAACGATGGTGATAGATTTAACTACAGGAGCCGATAAAAATGGCAGGTTTACGTTCCGGGAAGTCAAAATCATCATGGATAACGGCGCTTACACTTCCTGGGGCGCAACTACTCCATTCGTGATGATGCAGACCTTCTCATCTTTGTATCAGCTTCCTGCGTGCGTCTTTGAAGCTTACGCGGTATATACAAACAATCCTTTTGCGGGTTCATTCAGAGGATACGGCAATCCTCAAGCCACCTTCGTTGTGGAAAGAAATATCGACTTGATGGCGGAAGAATTAGGGATGGATAAAGGAGAAATACGCTTAGTTAATGCCAATTTTAAGGGAGAAATCACCGGACAGGGGCTCAAATTCATATCATGCGGACATAAAGACGCAATTAAAACGGTAATGGATAAAAGTGGATATAAAAAGAAAAAAGGAAATAACTCACCAAGATATAAGAGAGGAATTGGTTTTGCCTCCATGCTTCATGTTGGAGGCGGAGCCAAAATATACCCATCGGACGGCTGCGGCACCACAGTAAAGTTGGACAACTTCGGATATTTAACCATTATCAGCGGCTCAAGCGAAATCGGACAGGGTTCGGAAACGGTACTCGGTATGATTGCCTCTGAGGAATTAGGTATTGATATGGAAAAAATCAGAGTCATAAACTCGGATACGGATGTCAAACCCTGGGATGTCGGCGTGCATGCCTCTCGAACAAGTTATATTGCCGGAAACTCACTTTTAGGCGCCATCGGAAAGATAAAAAATAAGCTCTCGTTGAAGGCATCGCATCTCCTGAAAACCGATATCGAAGACCTGGAATATGAGAACGGACTCATCAAGTCGCGTAAAACCGGTGAATCAATTAAAATCGACAAAGTAGTTAGAGAGATTCATTTCCATGAACCTAATGAATTATGTATTGATTCATATTTCTATGAACCGGACAGTGTTTATCAGGATAAGGGATATAAAGGGAATGTTTCGGGCACCTATGCTTTTGCATCGCAGGCGATTGAGGTTGAAGTTGATATTTATACAGGCAACGTCAAGGTTTTGGATGTTCACGTAGCTCAGGACGTTGGCAGAGTATTGAATCCCTTGGGATTGGAGGGGCAGATCGAAGGCGGTGTCGTTATGGGAATGGGTTACGCCTTAACTGAAGAATTACTTATGGATAATGGCAATGTGATTAATCCGAGTTTTCATGATTACAAACTTCCCACTGCCGGTGATATACCCGATATTCATTTTTATCCCATAGAGACATACGATCAGAAGGGTCCTTATGGCGCCAAGGGAGTTGGAGAAGCGCCTCTCATTCCCACAGCTCCGGCTATCGCGAATGCGGTATCGGACGCGGTCGGCATCAAGATAGATGACTTGCCAATAACGCCGGAAAAGGTTCTAAAAGCACTGAAAAATATAGGATAAGGCTGAGCCCGGGATATGGTTGAAGATTTAACCTGAGTCTTGAAATTATTTATAACATGTAAACAATAACCATAAAAGAGAGATTCATCCGATTAAAGCGTACTTGGTTTCATGAATTATAATAATCTTTATAGAGGATGTGATATTAAGGGGTGCAGTTTGTAGTTGACATATGTCCGAGATATTTATTCAGGAGGACGTACTTTCTGTTTTGTGTGGCACGGGTTGATTGTCTTTACCGCCCACCTGCTCAACCCGTGTTTCAATGTGTGTACGGAGACCCGTCCTCCTACAAGGTGAATCTACATTGTGTTCACTATAATCTGCACCCCGTAATAATACTTCATAAATCGTCATTTAAGGTAAATCCAGTAGGATGTTAAAATGAAGAAAACTGTTCTATTCTTAATGTTCACGTTATTTATGTTCTCTTTGGTGAACGGAGGAGGTGAATCTAAACTCATAATGAGAGTAGTAAAGCTCGATCCTGAAAAAACGCAACAGAACAAAGATTCGAAGTACCCGGATTATCCGGAAAGCTCTGGGAGAAAAGAGGATCCAAATAGAAAAACACAACTCCTGAGTAGCAAAACCGTGATTGATGATAAAGGGCAATCATGGCAGTTTGGCATAGAGGAAATTTATCTTGCCAAAGACGATACAACAACAGAGGGATGGTATGGTGGGGGTAAAGAAGATATCAGAGTTAACATTAACCTAACCTACCATACCATTAAGGATAATGATACATTGTTCTCGTTTTCTGCATTAAGTCCGGCGTCAGGGACGAATGGCATAGTGAAATTATTCCTTCAGAATGGAAACTACATAATTGTGTACAAGAAATTTGAAAGATATGAGAAAGTCAAGCAAATTAAGAAATGGATTACGTCAATTCACGCCGTTGTAAATGGAGAAGACTTAAACTTTAGCCGTGGATATGAGAATTCTTGTGCGCTCTGTTTCATTAATGGTCAACTCTTCTATCTGTTTCAAAAGAAAGGGAAGTGGGGTTGGTTCTTTGATGGAATCGAACACCCGGATTTATGGGATGAAGTTTATTACAGCTACGACTGTGGTGATTGGCACTCATTTCACGATCCGAGCTACAAGGGGTTTAAAGTCAGAGATGGTGAAAATTGGTGCGTTATGCACGGTGTACTTGAAGAAGAACAGTGAGAGCATTATTACCCCAATTCTGTGTTACTAAGGGGTGCACTTTATAGTTGAATATGTCCGAGATATTTATTCAGGGGAACGTACTTTCTGTTTTGTGTGGCACGGGTTGATTAACTTTACCGCCCCCCTGCTCAACCCGTGTTTCAATGTGTGTAATGTGACCAGTTCTCCTACAAGGTGAATCTACTTTGTGTTTACTATAATGTGCACCCAGTAATAACATCAAACTCGCCGCTGACCATCCTGCCGATACGTTTCAGATCGTCCCTGACGGTGGTGTGTTCGGGAACTTTGGGATTGGCAATCTACAAGGATAAACAGGATATTCAAGATTCTAAATAAATCCTGTTAATCCTGTATATCCTTGTAAAAGATTAGTTACCGCCAGGTTTCAAACGAAGAGTAACCAGGCGGTTATTGCCTGCTGCAGGTCATCCCCACCTCGCGGTATTGGATTATCCTTATTCAACCTTTATATTATTCATTAAACGTGGTTTTTTCCTGTTTATCCTGTCTATCCTTGTAAAATTTTTAATTACCCGTCAGCAACCGCAGCAGTTCCGCCAGATCGTCTTGATCTTTCTCCCCTTCTTCGATGTCAACCATTGTACTGTAAAGCTCGGCTGAGGGCGTGTCTAACGTAATTCCGTTTATGTCAAGGAAAGTCAGCGCTGCCAGTAATCCCGTCCGCCTGTCTCCTTCAATGAACGAGTTGTTAAGCGCGATAAGACAGGCTAACACCGCCGCCATTTTGAATATATCCTTATAAAGGAATTTCCCTCTGGATGATGCATGAGGCGCAGTTACCGCCGCTTCCAGCAACCCGCGGTCTCTTACGCCCGGTACGCCCCCGAATCTTTTTATCTGTTCTTTGTGAATTAGAATCACATCATCGATGTTCAGAAATTCTATGTCGTTTTTCATTTTGGCAGCTTTTTCAGACTGTTATCGTGAATTTCCATCATCAGTTCGACGCTCTCTTTCACGCGAGTTTCGTGATCTTTTCTCACCGGACGGATAATTAAACTCTCTCCGTCGGTTTTAATGTCCAAATCGGTCTCAGAATCGATATCGAGCAACTCCAAAATCGGACGTTCGATTACCAACCCGAGGCTGTTTCCGATTGATGTCAGTTTTTTAATCATTCGTAAGTACAATGTTATAACGCAGGTTATACATTAATATAACACACGTACAAACAAAATGCAAATCGAGTAAAATGAGCGACTCCTTACAAGACCGAATCCGGGCTGCCATCCGCGAGGAAATAGCGATTGTTCCATATAATCCGGAATGGCGGAATTGGTTTGAAAACGAGGCAAAATTCCTTCGGCGAGTGCTGCCTAAATCGTTAATTATCAGGATCGAGCATTTCGGCAGCACCGCCATCCCCGGACTTGCTGCCAAGCCGATTATCGATATGCTTATCGAAGTCAACTCCCTCGACGAGACCAAAAAACATATCGTATCTATCCTGAAATCAAAAGATTACGATTACTTCTGGCGACCGCCTTTTAACGACGACGCACCGCCGGAAAAGTGGTATGCCTGGTTTATCAAGCGCGACTCTAAAGGCAGGCGTACACACCACTTACACATGGTTGAGGCGGATTCAAAGTTGTGGGATAGGTTATATTTCAGAGATTATTTACGCGAGTTCCCGGATGCAACTAAACTCTATCAGGAACTGAAGTTATCGCTTGCTGAGAAGTATCCGAATGACAGGATTGCATATTCGGAGGGGAAAACCGAGTTCATTGTGCCGCTTACTGAAATAGCAATTCAGTATTACAAGTCGATCTGATAATGCAATCCTTCTTATATTTTAAGTGGTGTAAAACGATATGTTTAACATCACTTTTAACGTATCCGTTTTCCACATATTTAATTAATCCTTACCCACTCGGGCATATACAACGATCCGGTTTCAAGCTTCCATTTTCTGAATTCAGCTGATTTCCACATATCTCTTGCCCGGTGATGCCACTCTTCCGATATGGTTGTATCGGTTAAATCCACCAATGGATTGTTATTATTATTATTATACCCTCGATATGCATGGGATCCTCACGTATTATTTGTTGGATTTTAACACCCATAATATCCGTGATCGGTTCCCTTTTTTCAATACGTTAATTCAATAATTCAAAAAAATTGAGCCACAGATTCACAAAAGAAACCACTAAAGTTATATTATCACTCAAAAAGTAACATCGAAGTTACAGTCTTTGAAAGTGTATAGTAAGTATTGTTTCTGCACGATTTACAATCATGCCATTGCCGAGATATCGTTGAAGGATGATTTC
The DNA here is from genome assembly GCA_964471745.1 of uncultured bacterium. GTDB lineage: Bacteria > Electryoneota > AABM5-125-24 > Hatepunaeales > Hatepunaeaceae > CAYYHI01. The sequence goes on from CAYYHI010000032.1 coordinate 18,365, forward strand.
ATGAGGGTAACAATACCAATTGTTCTCATCAAGTGTGTCCAGTTCGAGGAGCCAGTTTTCTTTAAACTAAGAACTTCCCTTCTAAAAAACATTTCTGGATACTGGTTGATTTAGCAAAAGCCAGACACTATATTAGGTTAAATACGATATGCTCATCCTTGTCTACTTTTATCCAGCCTTTTTACTCAACATCGATTTCTCACAGAGGAAGATAAATCATGCGCAACATGATCTACTTAGTAACAAGCATTTGTATAGCATTAATTGCAAATGTGGACCTTTTCGCCCAGGACAGCTTAAATATAACCCACATTGGGTATCTGTACGACTTCTGGGACGCGACCAATTGTGTGGTGGTTGAAGGAGACTATGCCTATGTCACAGATGGACATGTCGGTCTCCGCATCGTCGATATCACAGATCCCGAAGAGCCCTTCGAAGTTGGATTTTGTCACACCGCAGGCTATTCAAGGGGAGTCGTTGTAAGGGACGATTACGCCTATGTCGCTGATGCCCAGAGCGGACTTTGCATAATCGACATCAGCGACAGGCAAGCGCCGGTTGAAGTGGGCAGTTGTGACACACCTTACCGAGCCTGGGATGTGGATATATCCGGTGACTTCGCTTATGTGGCGGATGGTTATGAAGGGCTTCAGGTGATAAGTATCTCTGATCCTGAGAATCCCCGCATTATCGGCTCGTTCGAAACCGAGGATTTCACGGGAGGTGTGAAGGTGGCTGGTGACTTCGCTTATCTAACGTACGGCTACGTAAATCTTTTAATTCTGGACATCAGCGATCCCACCTTCCCGGAAGAAAGAGGCCATATCAGGGACGAGGATTTCGGATTCGCGTCGGACCTCGATGTTTCGGGAAATTATGCATACCTTGCTGTCGGTAACAGGGGGATAAAAATCGTTAACGTCAGCGATCCGGACAATCCCTTTGTGGTTTCGTTGGTACAGATGAGTACCCCCTGCGACCTGGTGGTTGAAGGCGACTATGCCTATGTTTCGGATATGATCGCCGGCGCCGTTGTAATTGATGTGTCTGACAAGGATAATCCTTTCATAACCGACTCCTACGACATCGAAGAGATGCTCGGAGATCCTGAGGGTATCGACGTCCTCGACGATCATATCTTCTATACGGACAAAGTATGGGGATTGATTGTCCTTGACGCTTCCAATCCTGAAGAACTACGTGAAATTGGTCGGCGCGAACCGGAAGGACGTATCAAGAATATAGCGAGGCAGGGGGATTATTGCTTTGTCGCAGATTACTATGCCGGGATGAGGGTTGTGGACATGTCTGCCCCTGCCAACCTGCAGGAAGTAGCACTTTATAAGTCCCCATCAGGACAAGTGTATGATGTGGAAGTTCGAGGCGATTACGCATTCACTGCCGATTCATTGGGATTGGCAGTCGTTGATATATCAGACCCGACACAACCAGTGGAAGTCGGCTTCTGTAGATCGCGTGATTTGGCTAACAACCTCGATGTGGAAGGGGATTATGCCTATATTGCAGACTACAGAGGCGATTTAGTTATCATAGATATTTCGGATCCTACAGAACCTGAACCCGCGAGCTTTCTCAACCTACCTAGTTCATCCATTGATGTAAAAGTATCAGGAGATTATGCATATCTTGCGCAAAATAATGCCGGGCTACAGGTAGTCGATATCAGCGAACCGCGCAATCCATTCCAAGTAGCATATTGCAGGACACAGGATCGAGCCGTCAGCATTGCCGTGGATAAGAACTATGCTTATGTGGCTAACGATTCAGCAGGTGTCCGTATAATTGACATCTCGGAACCATTGCGACCGTTTGAGGCGGCTCATTATCAGACAGAGCACTGCGCCGCGGGGGTTGACATCCAGGGAGAACTTCTGTTTATTGCTCAGAGGCATGACCGTTGGTTTCATTACGAAGATGTCACCGATCTACTCGTGCTTGATGTCTCAGACATTAATGAACTTCGCTTGGTGGGGACCTATGACGGCTATGGATTCCCACAGGGGGTGTCGACTGACGAGGAATATATCTACCTGTCGAATACGTTTCACATGCATATATTGGAATATACCCCGGGCGAAGGGGTATGGGACGTTGCCCAGGGAAACCTGCCCGATAGCTGGGGGATAATGTCGGTCTATCCCAATCCCTTCAATCCTGTTCTTAATGCCGTCATCAGCCTGCCCCTGTCGACAAATCTTCGTGTAACACTGGTTGACGTTTTGGGGCGTGAAGTCGGAGTACTTGCTAATGGATTTCAAACAGCGGGATACAAACATGTTACGTTCGATGGAACCTGTCTCTCAACTGGAAATTACTTCCTGAGGGTGACTACTCCAAGTGCAATGAACGATATGCGTAAAGTTATACTTCTCCGCTGAATACCTGGCTCACCTGGAATGGTAGTCTGGTCTGTTTCACTTGACGGAACCATAATCTTAGGTAAGAAACAAGAGAAAATCTGATGCACATTACATTTAAATATCATACTTCTTTACTATCATGCATAATCCTGTCGGTCCTGTGGGCAACCCCTGCGCCTGCACAGGACAGCCTCGAGGTGACGCAGTTTGGGAGCCTGTTTAATTTATGGGGTCAAGCATCCTGGGTCACGGCACAGGATCACTTTGCCTTCGTCACCACCGGGGAGGCGGGGCTTCAGATAGTCGATGTCGCTGACCCATCCAATCCGGTGTTAATCGGTCAATGCTGCACCCTGGACCGCGCTATAGGTATAACCGTCTCCGAAGATTACGCCTATATCGCGGACTCCAGCGCCGGACTTACGGTAGTAGATGTCTCTGATCCCGCACGACCATTTGTCATCGGCAACTTGGATACAGACGGAATCGCGTGGGGAGTTACTATGGCGGAAGGCTACGTTTATTTAGCTGACCGGGAAGGCGGACTGCGCATAATCGACGTTTCCAATCCTCGTGAACCTGTCGAGTCTGGAGCATACAATACTCCAGGTTATGAATACGGTGTTGAGGTCAGCGGCGATTACGCTTACATCGTCGGGAGCGATACCCTCAACCTGAAGATAGTGAACATAGAAGACCCAACTGAACCGTTTGGGGTCGGGGCTCTACTAATTGGGATGTGGGGTGGCGCGTATGATATCGAAGTGGTTGAGGATATTGCCTACATTGCCTGTGACAATGATAATTTCAGGGTGGTGGATGTTTCCGATCCCGCTCATCCAAGGGAGATAGCAGTCTGCAATTCCCCTGTGATGGCTCGCAGCCTGGTTTGTTCGGGTGATTGGGCTTATGTTTCCGATTTTTCTTTCGGCGTGAGGATGATCGACATCTCAAATCCTGAAGAGCCGGTCGAAAGGGGTACCTGTGATGTCCCGGAAGCACCCCTTGGAATGGTCCTAACAGGAGACCTGCTCCTTGTCACCGACTGGCGAAATGGTCTGCATGTAATGGATGTTTCAGACCCCATCGAATCCGATCCAATTGGCTATCACCCGGCACAGCTTGCCATACGAGCCGTGGTAATATCAGGTGACTACGCCTTCCTGGCGGATGCCATACCCAACCTGCGCATAGTGAACATTTCGGAACCATCAGCGCCTTTCCAGGTGAGTTTTTTCGAGACTGAAGGAGTTGGCAAAGCAGTTACCATTCTGGAAGAACTTGCATTCCTGGCTGATTCGATTGGATTGCGAATATTGAACATTGCCGATCCGCTAAATCCGGAAGTCCTCGGCTTCTGCGAGACACCGGGCACAGCCTTTGATGTGGCGGTCTCCGGTGATTATGCTTATGTGGCTGACAGGGACGAAGGCTTGAGAGTAGTGGATATCTCCAACCCTTCGGAACCATCTGAAGTCGGCTCCCTGGAAACAGCTACCTCATCATACGGGGTTGCGGTGAGAGGTGACTTCGCATATCTCGCTGAGAGAAACTACGGGCTGAAAATCGTAAATATATCCGAGCCATCAACTCCGGAGGAAATCGGTCGTTACGACTCACCGAGTCTCGCTTATGATGTTGTTATTGCGGGAGATTACGCTTACGTTGCCGATGGACCCTATGGCGGTCTTCGGGTGGTGGACATCAGCAACCCGGAGGAGCCGGTTGAAATTGGATATTATTATACGGCGGGATGTGCTTATGGTATTGCTGTAAATGGAAATCTCGTTTATCTGGCTGATGGTGAGGATGGAATCAGGGTTTTTGATGTTTCCGATCCTGCAGATCCAGTTGAAGTTGGATTCTATGATACTGAGGGGACTGCATTGGGAGTGTCATTCTCCCGCGGGTATGTATATCTCGCCGATCAGGATCATTTTAAGATGCTACAGTATTCCGGCGACCGGGATTTTACACCCCCGCCGAAAGCGTCTCTGCCGGGCAGATTTACCCTCTCTTCAATCTTCCCCAACCCGTTTAACTCCTCCACCCGGATCGAATACACTTTACCGTATTGGTCTGAAACGGCATTGCGGTTGCATGATCTCTCCGGTCGAAAAGTTATGGACATATTCCAGGGCATTCAACCGCCCGGCGTCCACGCCGTTACTCTATCCGCCGCCAACCTGCCATCGGGACTTTATTTCGTTAGATTGGAGGCTGCCGAAAAGGTGTCCACTCAGAAGGTTATGCTTATCAGGTAGAAGTTACGACGAGCCGCAAAGGTGGGATTTCACCTGGAAATCAACTTCGTTAGTTACCCTCCTTAAAACGCACAGAACATCATCATTCCATCGAAAGATGGAATCCAGTAACTCATGCAATGTCAGCAATTTCTCTAGATTCCAACTTCCGTTGGAATATTCATGCAGCAAGCTGCACAACGTAACATGAAAACAGAACCAAATTTTTTTAGTTTACATAATGTTTTTGGAGATTCACTATGTAGTGATAATTCAATATTTACGTTCTG
>CAYYHI010000033.1:0-23092 GCA_964471745.1 uncultured bacterium
AGAGATAGACTTGTAAGATGGTTCTCTGACAGACAAGAATGTCCGTCCCACTGAATGCAACTTAGTATAAGTAGGATATGAATCAGCATCAGATCCTGATTACATAGTCCGGTTGCGTTTTCCGGCAGATTGGGTATCTACTGGTACGCAACAATAACCTTTACTCTGAAGTATCTGAAGACAATTATCTGAAATCTAATTAGCGAGGAGTCATTGCCCTGCGGTAAAAAACGCAAGCGTCACAAGATGTCGACGCACAAGCGGAAGAAGCGGCTTCGCAAGAACCGCCATAAAAAGAAGAACCGTTAGCAGAACAGGAGGGGCGTGATGGTGAGGATCCTGGTAATGTCCGACACCCATCTGGATCAACTTACGCCCGGCATACCGGACATTGTTTTACATGAGATCAAGAATTGTGATCTGGTGATACACGCCGGAGACTTTACCGGTGAAGGATGTTACCGGCAACTGAGTTCTCTGGCTGATGTAACCGCTGTGCAGGGTAATATGGACAGCGCCATATTATCCGGTCTGCTTCCTGTGAAACTGCTGACTACTGTTGAGAACGTTAGGATCGGAGTCGTTCATGGAACAGGATCTCCGCAGCGTGCACTGCAATATGCGCACTCGGCTTTTATGGCGGCGGACATAATCGTCTTCGGTCACAGTCATCAACCATTAAACCAGCATGTAAATGGTGTATTGATGTTTAATCCGGGTAGCCCGACCGATTCGCGTCGGGCTGATTTTCCCACTTATGGTATTATAGAAATCGAGAACGACAAATTTCAGGCGAAGATAGTTCCGGTGGAAGATTTGTGAGAACGGGGGGAGGATTTATTCTGAAGATGTTCATTGAAAGTTGCTGAAGAAATCTATTCAGTCAGTCGTCTTACCAGATTAATCCGCAATCTGCTGGATGATGGATTACCCATGCTGTGGGTGGAAGGTGAGCTGTCAAATATAACGCTGCACGGATCCGGTCATCGCTATTTTACGTTGAAGGATGCTGAAGCGCAGATCTCATGCGTTATGTGGCGAACACGCCCCGCACCCGGGTTCGAGCTTAAAGACGGTCTGAAGATCAGGATTTTCGGCAAGGTGACTGTCTGGGAGCGCGGCGGACGATACCAGCTTGACGTACAAACGATCCTTCCCGTCGGCGTGGGTGACCTGCAGGCTGCATTTGAGGAACTCAAGCGTAAGCTCGACGCTGAAGGGTTGTTCGACCTGACCCGCAAACGTCCCCTGCCGAAGTATCCGAAAGCCATCGGTATTGTCACTTCACCGACCGGAGCGGCGATTCGTGACCTGGTTTGGGGATTCAGTTCACGCTTCCCGCCGGTGGATTTGTATCTGATGCCGGTTAAGGTTCAGGGTGAGGGCGCTGCGGAGGACATCTCCGGGGCTATTGCCGCCTTCAACCGGTCGGGTTTGGTGGATGTTATAGTTACCGGGCGCGGTGGCGGATCAATTGAGGACTTGTGGGCGTTCAACGAGGAGATAGTCGTGCGGTCGATTGCCGGCTCCGGGTTACCGATCGTATCAGCAGTCGGTCACGAGGTCGACGTAACGCTCAGCGATCTGGCTGCCGACCTGCGCGCTCCGACGCCAACGGCTGCCGCAGCGCTGGTTGTTCCGGACCGTCAAGACCTGAACCGTTCTCTCGCCGAAAAATCCGCTCGAATTTCACGCTCCCTCCGGCAGACACTTACACTCTGGCGGGAGAAGGTTATAGCGGTTGCCAACAGCTATGGAATGAAACGTGTCATCAACCGCATCGCCGAGGAGAGACTACGGCTCGATGATACTTCAAGACAGCTCGAAACGACACAGACTCAGAAGATTGTCAATCTGAGGCGGGGAGTTGAAGCAGTCGGTCAAAGGCTCTTAGCGCTCTCACCTAATCGAGTGCTTGACAAGGGATACTGCGTTGCCCGGAAGTCTGACAGGACAATTGTTAAATACGCACGGAACATCTCGGTCGGTGAAGAGCTCGACCTTTCTTTCAGAGAAGGTGGAGCGCTCACTACAGTGGAGGAAATCCGTATAGATGACGGAAGAAATAAAAACGGGAACTGAACCGACCTTCGAGGAGGCTTTCAAAAGGCTTGAAGCTATCTCAACTGAGCTTGATGACAGCAGGACGCCCCTTGAGAGGTCGTTCATGCTATATGAAGAGGGTCAGAAGCTCTTGAAGATCTGCCACCGTATGCTGGATCAAGCGGAAAAGAGGCTTAAGGTTATTACCGAAGTTGACGGCGAGTTCAGGGTGAAGGAAGAAGGTATTGATTGATACATCACAATATCCGCTGCTCGCGCAGATAGACAGCCCGGTCGACCTCAAACGGATGAAGGTCGAAGATCTCGAGAGGCTTGCAGCGGAGATGCGCAGATTTCTCATCGACGTGGTTTCGCGCACCGGCGGGCATTTGGGCTCAAACCTCGGTTCTGTGGAGCTTACGATAGCTCTTCATTATATCTTCAACGCACCCAAGGATTTAATCGTCTGGGACGTCGGCGCCCAGGCGTACCCTCACAAGATTCTCACCGGCAGGATGAAACAATTCGACACCAATCGACAGTATGGCGGGATATCCGGTTTCCCACATCGTGACGAGAGCGAATATGATACGTTTTGTGTCGGGCATTCATCGACATCGATCTCGGCAGCCCTTGGCATGGCGACGGCTCGCGACCAGAAGGGCGATAAATGTAAAGTTCTGGCTGTAATCGGAGATGGTGGCATTACCGGTGGGCTGGCATACGAGGGATTAAACAATGCCGGCGCTTTCGGCACTGATCTTACCGTAATCCTGAACGATAACCGTATGGCGATATCGCCCAGCGTGGGCGCGATGTCGCAGTATCTGTTCGCTATCCGTTCGGATCCGCGGTTTGAGAAGTTGAAGGACGGAATGTGGCAGCTTACGGGTCACCTTCCCAAGAGCGACAAGTTCCGCAAAGCACTACACGGCTTCGATGCCGGACTGCGGGCTATGCTGACGCCCGGGTTGTGGTTTGAGAGGCTCGGCTTTCGCTATGCCGGTCCTATAGATGGTCATAACCTTTCAGAGCTGCTGAAGATGTTTGAATGGGTCAAAGGCGTACCCGGTCCCGTGCTGGTTCACGTTCTAACCAAGAAGGGCAAGGGTTACCCGCCGGCTGAGGAAGCTTATACCCGGCTGCATGGGGTCGGCAAGTTTGATCCTCAGACCGGTCCGGTCAAGAGCGTCAATTCAGAGAGGAGCTTCAGCGCCCACTTCAGCGACGAATTGCTGAAGATCGCCAAAAAGGACGAACGAATTATCGCTATAACACCTGCCATGATCGAGGGCAGCGCGCTCGAAAAATTTCAGAAGACATTCCCGGACCGATGCTTCGACGTCGGAATTGCAGAACAGCATGCGGTGACCTTTGCCGCCGGAATGGCGACGCAGGGATTTTTACCTGTGACGGTAATCTATTCGACCTTCCTCCAGCGTGCTTATGACCAAGTTATTCATGACGTTGCTCTGCAGAAGCTCCATGTGGTTTTCGGAGTCGACCGGGCGGGACTGGTCGGTGAGGACGGTCCGACGCATCATGGTGCATTGGACATTAGCTTTCTGCGCAATGTTCCACATATAACATTACTTGTACCGCGCGATCAGAAGCAGATACGTCTCATGCTTCATGCTGCGTTATATGACATTGAAGGTCCGGTTGCAATTCGCTTTCCACGCGGCGCTTCTCCGAAGTATGACCTGTCTGTTGATATTGAACCTGAGATTGAACGTGATGTAACGCAAGCCCAGTTACTCCGCGATGGAGCTGACGGACTGATAATTGGCACGGGAATTCTTCTCGCCGATTGCCTGGCGGCAACGGAAGAGCTTGCCGGGAAGGAAGGACTTGACTTGGCAGTGCTTGACTTAAGATGTGTAAAACCGTTGGACGCGGAAACACTGCGTGAGATGGCGATCCGTTTTCAACGCTGGTTGTCGGTTGAGGAAAATGCTCTCATCGGTGGAGTTGGATCGGCACTACTGGAATTCATCAGCGAGCGGGAGTTGAACGTAACAGTTAAACGGATCGGCTTGCCTGACAGGTTTGTTACGCACGGCGACCGGCACAGCCTGCTGAGAGATGTAAAGCTTGACCGCAAATCGATAGAAAGAACCGCCTGTGATTTCTTTAAGGCAGCGGCGAAGAAGCAGCGAAAAAGGATTATAAAAGTGAGTTCAAAGGTGTGAAGCCAGTCAGGTTAGGCATCATCGCCAACACCGGAAAGTCCGTTGTTGCGGAAGTTCTTCCACCGTTTTTCACCTGGTTGAAGAGCAGTGAAATTCCGTTCATCGTTTCCAGCGATCTCATGAATTTAATCGATCTGAGCGATTGCGAAGCCGTTTCACCGGAAGCGGTTGCTGGCAGCGTTGATTTCGTGCTCTCCTTCGGTGGAGACGGTACCTTTCTCCGCACTGCGCATCTTATAGCCCCCAGCCAGGTTCCGATTATCGGCATAAACCTCGGTGCATTCGGGTATCTTGCCGAGGTTGGAGTTGATCAACTTCGCGACCGCATAACCGACCTGCTGTATAACCGCTTCCTCATTCAGGATCGATTTATGCTGGAAGCATCGATCAATGTTAATTCCAAGGCTTATAATTTCCATGCACTCAATGACATCGTACTCGACAAGTGTGAATTCCCACGGCTTATACGACTCGAAACCTCCATCGACGGTGAATATCTGAACATATTCAATGCCGATGGATTGATTGTATCCACACCAACCGGTTCCACCGGATATTCCCTCTCTGTTGGCGGTCCGATTACTGAACCGGAAGTGGACGCGATGATTATCAGTCCGATAAATCCGCACATGCTTGCCAACCGACCTCTGGTTGTCAGTGGGAAAAGAACGGTTGAGATTTCCACATTCAGTGAAGCCGGGTCGTTTCAGATCATCACAGACGGTCAAAGCGTGCTGAAGCCGGCATCCGGCGAAAAGGTAACCATCAAGCGTTCATCAAGGATAACCAGGCTGGTCAAGTTTGGAGATTATACCTTTTACTCACTGTTACGCAACAAGCTGCACTGGCGGGATCAATTAAACCAGAAAAAAGGCTTGTCAGCGAAGGATAACGACTTGTGAATCTTCTGCAACGTTTCAAAATCGGTCTGGGAAAAACACGCTCGCAAACTGTCGGGAAGGTCGCCGATATTTTACGGCGTGGTAAAATCGACGAGGATGTACTAAGTGAGTTGGAGGATGCTCTTCTCGAAGCTGATATTGGTGTCGATGCGGTTGAAGAGTTAATGAAGAATCTGCGTGAGAACCTTTCGAGTGATTCTGCGGCGATGAAGCAAAACCCCGTTGAATTGATAAAAACGAACTTAGTAGAGATATTTAGCAACACGAGTGTAGAGAAATTACAGAGGTTTTCATATAAGCCCTGGGTGATACTATTAGTGGGCGTAAACGGGTCGGGTAAAACCACAACCGCCGGGAAACTGTCTCACTATTTCGGTCTTCAAGGCAAACGCAGCGTGATCGCTGCAGCAGACACCTTCAGGGCTGCCGCGGTTGAGCAAGTTGAGGAGTGGGCGGAACGCGGCGGAGCGCGGCTGGTCAAGCAGCAATCAGGAGCCGACCCGGCTGCCGTGGTTTTTGACGCCTACCAATCGGCGCGGGCGCGCGGCGAAGACCTGTTGATAGTCGATACTGCAGGCAGGTTGCAAGCTAAGCGTAACCTGATGGAAGAGTTGGGGAAGATTTCACGGGTTCTGAGGAAACACGATCCTGCCGCACCGCATGAGGTCATACTTGTTCTGGATGCAATAACCGGACAGAATGGTCTTTCGCAAGCAAGAGGATTTACTTCGGCAGCCGGGGGAACCGGAATTATCGTGACCAAGCTCGACGGAACGGCGCGCGGCGGGGTTGTAATTCCCATCCACAAGGAGCTCGGACTGCCGGTTGAGTTTATCGGTCTTGGCGAAGGACTGGATGACATGCAGCCGTTCGATGCCGGGATATTCGTTAATGCCATGCTGGAGACATGAATTGAGCAGGCTTATCATAACATCATTGTTGGCGCTGCTTTCCATTTCAACCGCTTCAACCGCTGAAGATACCCCGCGCTGGGATAGGGAATCTCAGCTTGGTCAGCCGTTGTTTGTGATTTCCGCACACAAGCGCCTAATTGATGATCCGCAAAGGATCGGTCTGGATGTGATTGTCGAGGTTATGAACGATATGCTCATGTTCGTTAAGACCGACGACGAGTTTGTCGCTTCGGTTAATCTGGAACTGGCGATTATAAATACTGATAATAACAAAGTTGTTCGAGAGGTCAAACACGTAACGAAACGAGTTCAGGAATATAATCTGACCAACTCGCGGCGTGACTTTGCCATTACAGTTTTCTCCCACGATTTACCACCGGGTTCATATAATATTGAAGTGCAGCTTGAAGATAACGAATCCCGCCATCGAGAAACTGTGAAAAAGGAGGTTGATCTTAAGATATCCGGAACCTCGATGCAATTCGATGTGTCCGACATTGTTCTTGCCTGTTCCAGCGAACTTCAGGGGAATTCACGTATACCGCTTCATCCCACGGTCAGCGGGATCGTGGTTGATCCTTCATCATCGGTCTTCTGTTATTTCGATCTCTTCAGGGATGATCCATCCAAACCTTGTGAAATAACGGTAAGCGTTATAGATAAATCCGGTAAGATCAGGTATGCCGACAGCCTGTCTATTATCGGCGGAGCAAAATTATCGCCATATTTTATATCTATTCCATGTAATAATTTAACCTTCAACCATTACAATATTTTATTGAAGGCAGTTTATAACAATAGTATAATCTTGAGAAACGCTGCTTTCAGTATTAATTTTCACGGGCTTCCCTGGCTGATAGGTGATCTTGATCAAGCTATAAAACAGTTACGTCATGTGGCTTCCGCTGAAGAGATCAGACGTTTATCAAACGCGTTTCCGAGCCGTAAGGAGGAGATCTTTATTGAATTCTGGAGTGAGAAGTTTCCCGTTGAGAACGAGCAGGTAAACGGCAAGATGGTCGAATATTACAATCGCGTGAATTTTGCCAATCTGCATTATGGCAACAACCGTGCGGGCTGGGAGACGGATAGGGGCAGGATCCTGATCATTTACGGGCAGCCCACTGAGGTTGAAAGAAGTGAGTCGGATATGGGTTCATTACAGTATGAAATCTGGTATTATAATCACCTGAACAGGCGTTTTGTTTTTAAGGACGAGTTCGGGTTTGGTGAATATAGACTGGTTTCCCCGGGCTGGTGAACAGGGGAGAATTACCGCCCGCATTATCTCCGGGTGATAAAATACGCATAGTTTCCCCCGCCGGACCGGTAGACCGGAAACGTCTGAATGATGGTGTAGGGCTTTTGGAAGCCTGGGGTTATGAAGTCGAACTGTCGCCGCATGTTTTTGATAATACTGGATTTTTAGCAGGCAGCGATAACGACCGGCTTAAGGATCTATCCGGCGCGCTACTTGACCGGAAGGTTTCGTGTGTCTTTTGCAGCAGGGGCGGGTACGGAGTTCTAAGGCTTCTGGATCGATTGCCCTATGATGAGATTTTAAGACAACCGGTCAAGGCGTTCGTCGGGTTCAGCGATGTAAGCGCTTTTCAACTGGTTCTCCGGCAGCGATGCGGGTGGGTGAGCTTCTCCGGACCACAGGTTGCGATGGCGTTAAGTGGCGATGTTACAGATCGAACTGCCTTGCATCTGCGAGGGATGCTTGACGGTTCATGGCGATTACTTACCTGGCGAGACGGTGATACGCCGCTGTTAAGACCGGTTCGATCCGGTGCGGCAACCGGAGTGCTATTGCCGTGTAACCTTGCGATGCTTGTCAGCCTGGTTGGAACCGAATTCATGCCGGACCTGTCCGGGGCGATTCTGTGTATTGAAGATATAGATGAACCGCCCTACCGCGTCGACAGGATGTTATGGCAGTTAAGGGAGTCGGGTGTTTTAAGTAATATCGCCGCTTTGGTGATCGGTGTATTTATGTGGAATAAGAAACCCATCTCCGATGAAGTCAGCGGATCTGCTCTAGATCTGTTCAAGCATGATGGTTTCCCCATCTGGCGGGATCTGCCTTACGGTCATATAGATGATCGGCTGACGCTGCCGGTAGGATCACCGGCTGTTGTTGATGATGATGGGGTGTTAAGTCTCTGTAAGGTTTAATATAAAAGTCATTCTGAACATAGTAAAAATCTTTATGGAGTCATTCTGAACGAAGTGAAGAATCTCGTTTGTCGTGCTGGAAACCCTTCACTTCGTTCAGGGTGACAACATTTCTGGGTTCAGGGTGACAACATTTCTGGTTATTACATGAATCTCGCTGTATTTCTTAGCGGAACCGGTACAAATTTCAAGGCTGTAGCCAAGTCTGTCAAACAGGGGAAAATCGCTGCCCAAATTACCCTTGTAGCCAGCAACAAGCCGGATGCGCCGGGTCTTAAGTCCGCTGCCAAGATGGGATTACCGACCGCGGTCTTCAAACGGGACGACTACCCCGACGGCAGGAGCTTCGCTGACTATATATTAAGCGTGCTTGAGAGGCAGGATGTTCACCTGATCGCACTTGCGGGGTATATGAGGAAGATACCGCCGAAGGTTATCAGAGCATACGACAAACGTATCATTAACATCCATCCGGCGCTGCTGCCTGAATTCGGTGGCAAGGGGATGTATGGTCAAAAAGTCCATCGTGCCGTACTGGAAGCCGGGAAGTCTGAATCCGGTGTGACAATTCATTACGTGGATGAACAGTACGACCAAGGTGAGATAATTGCCCAGCGAAAAGTTTCGGTGCTTAAAGACGATACACCAAAGGTTTTAGCCGCCCGGATTCTCAAAGTCGAACATCAATTGTATTCGGAAGTTATTGCTGATCTCGCAGAAAAAATCAATAAAGATTTGAATATTAATGACGAATAATTCCTTGGGGACCGTTCGAGTACGACATGCTCTCATCAGTGCCTGGCGCAAGGAGCCGGCAGTTGAACTGGCGCGTAGATTGGCGGAAATGGGTGTATCGATTATTGCCAGCGGAGGCACGGCATCGGCAATATCTGAAGCCGGGGTCGCAGTTGAGCGGTTGTCCGAATTAACGGGCTTTGACGATCTTCTGGGCGGTCGTGTAAAAACGCTTCATCCAGCCGTTTATGCTGCGATTTTGGCACGACGGGATGTGGAGGAAGACAGCGATGCTCTCAAGAAATTCGAGATTGAACCGATTGATTTAGTAGCGGTTGATTTGTATCCTTTTCCGGAAGATTCGCCATCCTCACGTACGCAGGGGGAGGTAAGAGAGGCTGTCGAACTGATCGACATCGGCGGCGTTTCACTGCTTAGAGCCGCAGCCAAAAACTATCGGTACGTTGCGGTATTGAGCCGGGCTGAGCAGTTTGCAGCTTTAATTGCCGATCTTCAGCAGAATGATGGCAATCTGGATATTGATTATCGACAAAAGATGGCAATTGAGGCTTTCCGTTGGACTTCTCAGTATGATGCGAGAATTGCCGGCGGTCTTGAGATAACGGCTGACGGGGATGCGCTGCCGGATGCAATTAACTTGACGATGGTCAAGAGGCAGAAGCTTCGCTATGGTGAGAATCCACATCAGCCAGCCGGGTTTTACATTCCGGATAATGCGAGCACCACCGGTATTACCGGGGCGAAGCAGTTCGGTGGTAAGCAGCTTTCGTTTAACAATTTGCTTGACCTCGATACGGCAATGCGACTACCGCGTGAATTTGACCAGCCGGCAGCGGCTATTCTGAAGCATACTACGCCCTGTGGGGTTGGGATCGGCAAGACTATTGAGGAGGCGTTCCTGAACGCGCATTCCACCGATCCGCAGTCAGCTTTCGGCAGTATCGTCGGATTGAACCGGATTGTTGATCTGGAAACCGCAGAGGCAATCAGAAAGGGTTTCGTCGAGGTCGTATGCGCGCCGGGTTTTAACGAGGATGCGCTGAAACACCTTAAGAAGTCCAAGAACCTGCGTAATATCCAATTCGATAATGAACTGCCGGAGAGCGAACTGGATATAAGATCAGTGTGGGGTGGATTGCTGGTTCAACAGCGGGACATAGGATTTCCGGAGTTTGACGATCTTAGAATTGTCACACGACTGGAGCCGTCACCGGATCAGTTGACTGCGCTGAAGTTCGCCTGGAAAGTGGTGCGTTACATGAAATCAAACGCCATTCTGATCGCCGATGACAAGCAAACAATCGGCATCGGCGCCGGGCAGATGTCACGCGTTGACGCCGCGCATCTTGCCGTATGGAAAGCTCGCCAGGCGGGACTGGATATTGGCGGTTGCGTGGCTGCATCCGACGCTTTCTTTCCGTTTCGTGATGGGCTGGATGTGTTAGCAGATGCAGGCGTTTCAGCGATCATTCAGCCGGGTGGATCGATACGCGATGAAGAGGTTGTTAAGGCAGCCGATGAGCGCGGCATTGCAATGGTTTTAACCGGCAGACGGCATTTCCGGCATTAGTTTAACTCAGCTATTTAGTTAAAAAGTAGAAATCTTCACAAACCACCCGACGGAGTTGGACGTTCAATGAAATTTAACCTAATGTCATTTTTCTCCAACGATATCGCGATCGATCTCGGCACAGCAAACACTCTCGTTTATGTAAAGGATCAGGGTATCGTAATCAGTGAACCTTCAGTTGTGGCTATTTCCAGAACCGATCGCAAGGTGCTGGCGATCGGACACGCGGCACGGGAGATGATGGGTAAGACGCACGAGGAGATCGAGGTAATTCGACCGATGCGCGACGGTGTGATCGATGACGACGAGATTGCCGAGATAATGATCCGTAGTTTTATCCGCCGGGTGCAGCGTAACAGACTGATGAGACCGCGCGTTATTGTTTGCGTGCCGAGTGGCGTGACCAAATCTGAAAAGCGTGTTATTCGCGATTCCGCTGAATACGCCGGTGCGCGCGAGGTTCACCTTATTGCAGAGCCCATGGCTGCCGCCCTGGGAGTTAAATTACCTGTTAAGGAACCCGTTGGAAGCATGATTGTCGACATCGGAGGCGGAACCACTGAAATCGCAATCATTTCCCTTTCAGGTATCGTAACCATGCATTCGATCCGAACAGCCGGCGATGAGATGGACGAAGCTATCAGTCAGTTCATCCGTCGTAATTACAACCTGCTTATCGGCGAACGTATGGCGGAGTGGATCAAGTGCAACGTCGGTTCGGCGATGCCGCTAGAAGAGGAGATCTCACTCACAGCGAAGGGTCGCGACCTCGTTTCGGGAATGCCGAAAGCCGTCGAGATCGGTTCCGAAGAGATTCGGGAAGCGGTGGCTGAACCTCTGGCGCAGATCATCGATGCGGTCAGGGAAGCGCTGGAAAAGTCACCGCCTGAACTTTCCGCAGACATCCGTGATCGGGGGATAATTCTTACCGGCGGCGGATCCCTCCTAAAGGGGCTCGACCAGCGTCTGCGTGAAGAGACCAACCTGCCGGTAAACCTGGCGGAAGATCCTCTAACCTGTGTCGTGCGCGGTACCGGTATGCTGCTTGAGGATCTAGATAACTTCCGTGATTTACTGCTCGACAACAACTAAGTCTAATCCAGGCCGTAATGTTCGGCACAATAAAACCTTACGTTCCCTGGCTGGCAACCTCATTGCTGGCTCTGGGACTAATACTTTCCAACGAAAACCCTCAAGTCAACACTCTGCGAAACAACCTGTCCGACCTTATTGTCATCGGGGCGCATCCTGTCAGTGATCTTTTAAAGGCTCCCAAGCTCTGGAAAGAGAATATACAGTTGCGCAGACAACTGGCTGAGATGAGCATCAGACTGTCGAAGACAGGCGGCAGCGCCGACGAGAACCAACGCCTCAGGCGAATGTTAGGTTTCAAGGAGAAATCCGCTTACAGCCTGATTGCTGCAGAAGTGGTCGGGATGAATCCCGATCTGGGTATCCGCGGAATTCTCCTGAATGCAGGCAGCAAAGACAGTGTAAAGGTAGACCAGGCGGTTATTACATCTGATGGTGTGGTGGGACGGATTTATCGCGTCGGAAAACGCAGTTGTGCGGTGCAGTTATTGGTGGATCCCAACTTCGGTGTGGCTGGTCGGTTGAAGAGCAGTCGTGAGGATGGGATAGTCCATGCCGCCGGCAGCAGGCGGCTTAAACTAGACGGTGTGCCAGTAACGGCATCAGTAATTGAAAGTGATTCGGTAATCACTTCAGGTTTGGATACGATATTCCCTTCGGGATTGCTCATAGGAGAGGTACGGACTGCCAAACATCGTGCTGGTGCATGGCTGTGGGAAATCGAAGTGAAACCGGCTGTTGATTTCGGTCGACTGACGGAGCTCTTTATAATCCGGAAGATTGAACGTGCTGAGTGATATTGTCAAGGTGTTCGCCTGGGGCTTGCTGATCCTGCTGGCACAGATAGTTCTCGCACCCCTTTTAGCAATAAAGGGCATCAGACCGGATCTTCTTTTAATCTTCGTAGTATCAATGGCGATTCGTCGGGGAAGTTATGTCGGTTTGGCAGCCGGTTTCATGGCAGGGCTGGCTCAGGATATTATTTCGGTTGGTTTCATCGGTGTTTTAGCCCTGTCAAAAAGCACGGTTGCTTTCTGGGCAGGTAGATTTGTCGAGAAGCAAGAGACTACAGTTGGTCCGTTTGGTTGGTTTATCTTGTTGTTCTTTTCAGCTTTAGTTCAGGATTTTATCGCTTCACTCTTTCTCCTACAGGGTAGCCCGATTGGTCTATTTGAATACCTGTTTTTCAATATTCTACCTGCAGCTTTATACACCGGCGTTATCGGGTATCTCTGGGCATTGGCTCCGGTAGGTAAGCGCCGAACGGATCGCCAGGTCTCGGCGCGATCGAAGCGAATCATGAGGTGAGAGTCGGTTGATTATTGAGACAAGTCAATGGTGGCGTGAATCTCGCGGCTGGGTATTCATCGTCGGGGCTGTTATCATCTTCGGTGTCATTGAGCTCAGGTTGTTCTCAATGCAAGTGATAAACCGGCCGGACTTTCTGAAGATGGCTGCAACCAACAGGATCCGCGTCGAAGTGATCGAACCGATTCGAGGAAGAATCTTTGACAGGTATGGTAGATTGCTCGTCGAGAACAGACCATCCTATACACTCTATGCTCACCCCTGGACGATCAGAAAAATCCCTTCAACAATCGATTCACTGGCTCTTGTGCTTGAATTGGAAACGGATGTTGTTAAAAACCGTATCGGCATCAGGGGCTGGAATACGTTTTACCCTACCGCTCTTCAACGCGATTTACCCTTTGCGAAACTGGCGGAGCTTGAGGCAACAAGGTTAGAATATCCGGGTATCATGTTTCGTAATGAAGCCAAGCGTGCCTATCCCTATCCTGAAACCGTACATCTTCTTGGCTATGTCAGCGAACGCGCTCCGGATGAGATAAAGAAGGAGAGAGGTCGCTTCGGTCTGGTTGGTAAGAAGGGTGTTGAACTTGTCTATGAAAATTGGTTGGGTGGTGAAGCGGGAGTTCGGTATCAGCAGGTTGACGCATCGGGACGCATCACCGACTTCCTTGCCGATCCGCAGCCGGTGGAGGCGAAGCCGGGTTGGGACCTTTACTTGAATATCGATGCAAGTCTGCAAAGGTATGCATACGAGTTGATGGATGGACGAGACGGTGCGGTAGTGGCGCTGGATCCTCGAAACGGAGAAGTGCTGGTTCTGCTTAGCCTTCCCGATTATGATCCATCCGTATTTGCCGGTGTGTTGCCCGCCGATGTGTGGGAAGAGCTTACGACCGATCCGGGTCATCCGTTGCTGAACCGGGCGGTGCAGGGTTTGTACCCACCTGGTTCTACGTTCAAGATGGCGGTTCTGGCTGCCGGCATCGAGGATGGCTTTGTAGATGAAAAGTATCAGGTTACCTGCCCGGGTGGGATGCAGCTCGGGAGACGATGGTTTAAATGCTGGAAAGGCGGAGGGCATGGGACTGTCAGACGACTGGAAGCCAACCAGCAGTCCTGTGATGTGTTCTTTTATAACTTAGGGCTTACATTAGATGTCGAAAAGATGGAGAAATACTGCCGGATATTCGGACTTGGAGGGAAAACCGGCATTGATATGGACAGCGAACTTCCAGGGATAATACCTTCAATTCATTATCTTGACAATAAATATGGCAAAGGGAAGTGGACTCGAGGTCAGCTTGCGAACATTGCAATAGGGCAGGGTGACGTTCTGGTGACGCCTGTTCAGCTTGCGGTTTATACAGCCGCCATCGGCACAGGAAAGATTGTTAAACCCCGTCTGGCGAATCGTCTCATCGATCAGGTTGAAGGTTCGCAGCGCAAGATATCGTCTGAAGTATCGTCTTTAAAGCTATCCACTGAAACCTTGCAGGTATTGCGTGAAGGCATGAGAATGGCTGTCAACGAACCTGGTGGAACAGCGTATTGGCTGAGGAGTGCTGAAGTTGTCATGGCAGGGAAAACCGGTACATCGCAGAATCCTCACGGCGAGGATCATGGTTTGTTTGTCGGTTTCGCACCGTTCGACCGTCCGTTGATAGCCGTGGCTGTTGTGGTGGAGCACGGTGAACATGGAAGCACTAGCGCAGGACCGGTGGCTTGCAGGCTGATGGAGCGCTATATTTATGATTTGTATCCGGGACCAAGACCGAAGAGGGTTGTAGTGCCGGTTATTACTTCTGAACAGGTGGATTCAAGTGCTGTTGACTGATCTGAAAGTAAGAAAAAGCCGATTGAATGAGCTTGATCTGAGGCTGCTCTTTTCAGTTCTGGGTCTGACTCTTTTGGGTTTAGTTCTGATTTACAGCGCGGATCATTCCCAGGGGATTAAATCACATTTCATCCGGCAGGTCTATTTCGGTATGTTCGGATTGTTGCTGCTCGTTGCAACCGCCGCCTTGCCGCCCAGGATATATTACGCTTTGGCTTATGTTATTTACGGACTTTCGATATTGGGATTGTTCCTGGTTCCGCTGTCAGGTATAATCGGACTTGGAGCCAGACGCTGGCTGGTAATCGGCGGCATCAATATTCAGCCTTCGGAACCTGCAAAGCTGGCTTTGGTTTTAGCCTTGGCAAGAATACTTTCACATCGTGGATTGCCTGTTTCTGTATGGAGAATGCTCGGTATATCCGCCTTGCTATGCCTGCCGCCGACTGCACTGGTGCTGCTTCAGCCTGACCTGGGGACTGCGACGGTTTTTCCGGTTATTACCGCAGTTATGTTAGCTTGGTTTGGCTTGCCGTTTAAAATTTTTGTATTATTTATATTACCGGTGATTTCTCTGTTTCTCTTAGTTAATCCCTGGATTGTCGCGCCGTTGTTAATTGCTGGACTTATTATCCTTCTAAAGGGTGGTGTAAGGTGGTTTGGCTTGTCGGGAATGATTATATTGTGTACAATTGCGACCTTTGCGGCGCCGATGGCGTGGCGGCAACTGGAACCTTATCAGCAGAAGCGGTTGACGACGTTTCTCAATCCCGCCGCGGATCCTCTGGGTTCGGGTTACCAGATAATCCAATCCAAGGTGGCGGTCGGATCGGGTGGATTCACCGGACAGGGATTTCTGCAAGGGACGCAGACCCAGCTCAGATTTCTACCTGAACAACACACTGACTTTATTTTTGCATTAGCCGGCGAGGAATTTGGATTTGCCGGCACAACGACGATCATTCTACTATTCATATTATTCGGTTGGAGTGGTTACAGGCAGGCAACTCGAGTCAAGAGTAACTTCATGGGATTTGTATTGGTGGGGCTGACGACTCTTGTGCTTTATCATGCAGTTGTCAATATCGGTATGGCGGTCGGTGCGCTGCCTGTAACCGGTCTGCCGCTGCCGTTTCTCAGTTATGGCGGATCGTTTCTGATTACCTGTCTGATCTGTACCGGTATTATGCTTTCCGCGGGCTTATATCGGAGAGAATCTTAAGAAAATAACTTCGTCATTTATTGGATAGAAAATGAAGGTATCAAGGTTTTTCATCATCTTCACGGCAGTAATTTTAGCTTTGACGGTTGCCGTGAATCATTCCTTCGCTGGTTTCAGGGAGGATTACAACCAGGCTTACCAGACGTATCAAGCCGCCAAGAGCAGGGCTGAAATTGAGGCTTCGGCTGAGAATTTCGTCAAGTTGGCGGAACGTAACGATGCGGGGGCGCTTAAATCCAACTCGCTTTATTGGGCTGCTGAGTGCTGGTATGATCTGAAGGACTTCTTGAGAGCCTTGAACGGTTTCGAGAAGGTTCTGATTCTGCCGAAATCCAACAAAGAGGAGGCTGCCAGATACAAGGTCGCGGTCTGTTATACAAGGCTTGGCTGGGACAAAGCCGCCGGGTGGGAGCTCAACCGTTTCATCCGCGATTATCCATCGAGTTCACTTGTTGGCAAGGCGAAAAAGGAGTTGGAAGGATTGTCGAAGTAGGGGTCGATCTAATCCCGCTGCCGCCTCACCGCAGGTGGCAGCATAAATACTGAATTTACATATTATTGGTGTCACCTACGGAGAGGCGACACCGGCTGATTGGTATCAATTGCGGAGAGGCGACGCCGGCTGATCAGGTATTTTGGGACATACTGGGAGTGTCTGCGCTGCCGGTCTCAAGTAATCTTCGAGGAATGACAAGTCTATTACTAAAGGAATTAGATTCACTTGCGATATACCGAGCAAAATCCTTTCTTCATTAAGGCAGTAATAATTCTGTTCTCACTTAGTTCAGGACTATTACTCGGCGCCGCTGATGATTTCTGGCCCGTCGATTCCAGACCGGCGGTAACCAGCTCATTCGGCGAGTTCCGTCCGGGTCATTTTCACGCCGGTGTGGATCTTAAGCTTTACGGTCGAATCGGCGATCCCTGCCGGGCGCTGGATGATGGCTGGGTTTCGCGCCTTAAAGTGACCCCCACCGGATACGGGCGTGCCTTGTACCTGAAACTGAAAGACGGTCGAACCGCGGTTTATGCCCATCTGAACAGGTTCGCAGCCGCGGTTGAAGATATTGTCAGACAGGAACAGGAGGCTCGCAGAGATTTCGCGGTGGAGCTATTCTTTGAGAGCGACAGCGCAGTTCACTTCAAACGTGGGGATGTTGTGGCGTACGCCGGTCGCAGCGGCACCAAGCATCCGCACGTGCATTTTGAAATCCGCGATGATAGCGAAAGACCCATGAACGCTTTGCTTCACGGCATCAGTGTAGAGGATAATATGCCCCCGAACCCGGTTGCGCTGGCGATTGAACCGCTCGATGGTTATTCCACCGTGGAACTGGATTGCCAGCCGCGAATCTATGCACATCTTGTACGCCGGAACGACGGTATCTGGGGTCCGCGCGATCCGGTCGGCGCCTCCGGCAGGATCGGGATTTCGGTCGACGCTTACGACAAGATGGACGCCGCCGAGAACCTGCTTGCCGTATATTCCATTCAGATGTTCGTGAATGGAGAGCTTCGCTGGGAGACAATGTTCGACGAATTCAGCTTTTCCGAATCGCGCCAGATTGAGACCGAACGCAACTACCGCCTTCACCGCCGGGGCAAGGGGATATTTCACAGGCTCTACCACAATCTCGGTAATGAGCTTGATTTCTGCCGCGGAAACGGTGTAATCGACGTTGACGGTGCTGATGAGTTTCCGCTTGAAGTAGCCGTAATTCTCAGTGATGCTGCTGGTAATCAAAGTCGGATAGAGTTCGACTTGGTTCCGGATGTCGATCCGGACGATGACCGCCTCGTGACCGGTGAACCGATGATAACGGTAGATGGATGGGGGAGCCCCGCGCGTGACAAAATAACCCTGGAGATATTTGATAATTACATCAGGTTTGCCGGACCCCCAGGAATAGACGGGATAGACCTGAATGGGAATATGCACCTGACATTGTTGACCCAGCCTCTTGACGGTTATGAGGCTGCAATATGGATACCACCTGCCGATCTTGACGGTCAGGTTGAAATCGCCGCTCTTGATCGTGAAGGCAGAGCGGTTGAGCAGTGTATATTAAATCTGAAGCCGGTGTTTCCTTCAGAACCGGCAGTAATTAAATCTGATGATGGTCAAGTCCGGGTTGAACTGCCTCCCGGTACAGTTTACGACACGACCTGGGTGCGGGTAATTCCCGAACCGTCTTATGTTGTTCCTGGTGAGGTCGAAACTGTATATCGCATTGAACCCCGTGATCAACCTCTCAGGAGCGAGGTTACGATTGAACTTTATCACAACGATATTTTGGAATATGAATCGAGATGGGGAGTTTACTACCTTGATAAAAGGAAAGGCTGGACGTTTCTGGGGAACACACCGGAGGGAAATTACCTGACTGCGCCGGCTTTGAGCTGGGAGATCTTCGGACTTGTGATGGATCCGGATCTACCCTATTTGAATATCAAACAACCGCAGGATGGGGGAATAATAAAAAGCGCTGATTTTTACTTTGAAGCTTCGGTATATGATACGACTTCAGGGATTGTTGCTGAAGGTATTACAGTGACCATTGACGACGAAAAGGTTCCTGCGGAATACGACCCGCCCCGAAAACGAGTATTGTACAAACCGTGGAAAGAACTTGCGGATGGCTCACATCTGTTGACCGTCTCAGTAGTCGATCGCGTAGGGAATGAAGCCGTCCGTACTGTCAATTTTAACATTCAACCCTAATTTTATGGAGGTTTTCATGTATATCGCAGATCTTGAAAACAACATCATCCACGATATGAGCTTCGTCCGATACGAATGCAACATTAATAAGATACCCCCGGACAAGAAGAAGAAGATCTACAATATCACAACCGTAAAAAGAATGATCGACACTGATCATAAACCACAGTTTAACGGCTGTCAATACTGTATGTCCGAGTTTCATCAGTTCGATTTCACCGGTCTATACCGGTAGCGACGGTTTGATTGCCAACTTGAACAGCCTCATCGACAGCCTGTCGCTTGACCATCGCAGAGGCGCAGCTGAGATAGTTGAAGACATAGCCGAACTTTTAATCTCCATTGCCAAGGTCGGCGTTGAAGACCTTGAGGCTGCTGAGCAATTGTTCTCGCGTGCAGTCAGGCGTCTGGCGAACGGTCAACCCAGCATGGCTCCGGTGCTGAACATGCTTAACCGCGCCTGTGCTGAAAAAGAACGGGCTGCGGATGACTGGGAGGCATTGAGACAATCGCTGGAAGTGATTCAGGAAGCTCGTAAATCCCAGTTGAATACGATGCTGTCCCGTATGCACGAACTGCCGAAGGTTGAAGGCACATTGTTGACCTTCTCGAACAGCTCCACTGTGGCGAACATGATTATTGCCTGCAGGCAGAATAATTGGCCTGCGAAAGTTATATGCGGCGAGGGCAGACCGATAATGGAGGGGCTGGTGATGGCGCGTCGGCTGACCGCAGGGGGTGTACCGGTTACGGTTTACACCGATGCTGCATTAATGTCGCATATTATCGACGCGGATGTCGTCTGGGTCGGTGGTGACAGTCTTTCCCATGAGGGTCTGGTCAACAAGATCGGCAGTCTTGCGCTGGCGATAATGGCGAAGACGTTGGATATACCTTTCATCTCGCTTATGGGACTGGATAAACTCCTTTCGAGCGATATGTGCCCGTTTTCGCGCTTTCTGCCGCAGAATCCGCGCGAGGTAGCTTCTGACGACGCTGAAGATCTGGACGTGGTGAATGAGTATTACGAGAAGATACCTCTCGAATTGGTGGATTATATCTTTACTGAGAAGGGGCTGGCTCGACCAATTGAACTATTGGAGAGCATCCAAGTGGAGTCCGCAAGCCGGTTGTTTCGTGAGCTTGCCCGGGGAAATGGGTGAAGCTACTCTATATTGCACCTGAGAATGTAACAGGCGGTTTTTCTCTGTTCGCTGAGGGGCACCGCAGGCGGGGCAGTGAATGCCGTTGGATTACCTTCTTCAGAAGTGGTTTCGGCTATGAGGAAGACCTGTGCTTCGATCTCTGGGGAATGCCGAGTCGTTCCTGGGTGCACGGCTTACGTCGTCTGTTGAACAGAGCTCAGACAAGACCAGATCTGCCGGAGTTGACTGGTAATCCACCTGTATGGAAGCCGGCTTCAGCAATGGAGGACATCCTATACCGAATCAGGGATCTGGTTAATACATCCCGAATCAGACAGGCGATAGATAAATATTCACTGAATGACTTCGACATCTATCATTTTGAGCAGGGTATCGATCCCTTTCGTAACGGTCGCTGGGTAGAGGAACTGGCGCAACGGGGGAAGGGTATCGTTGCCTTCTATCACGGCACGGATCTCCGCAACCGCGGCGTCATTCCTGCAGTACATTCCGCCGCTGTGCTTAACCTGACGTCCGAAATCGATCTGCTTGAACGTCTTCCCGGAATGAAATACCTTTATCTTCCCATCGATATTGGAAAATTACCCGAACGAGAGCGTTCGTTTGATGCAAGTCCGATTCGTATCTGCCATGCGGCGCGCAATCGTAAGCTGAAAGGCAGCGATTTCATCGAAACAACCGTTCTGGAACTGAAAAAACGGTTTGATATTGATTGGGTTATGATTGAGAATGTCAGTCATCGCAGGGCGTTGGAGATGAAAGCCGATTGCGATATTTTTATCGACCAGGTAACCGACATCGGTGGATGGGGGTACGGCGCCAGCTCGGTTGAATCACTGGCGATGGGGCTTCCGACTATGACGCTTATAAATCCCCGTGTGGCGGATTTTCTGGGAGATCATCCGTTCGTATCGGTAACGCCCGAATCACTACAGTTCGAGCTCATATCTCTGATTGAGAATCCTCAACGCCGTCGGGAACTGTCAACCTTCGGTCGTGAGTGGGTTGTTCAAAGACACAGTATCGATGCAGTAATGGAGACACTTTACGGATATTACAGGGAAGCGGGTCTGGTTTGAAAGTCGCCTGGTTGATGCCGAACCTTCACGTAACCGGCGGCGCCCGTGTGGCAGTGGAACTCTCAAATCGGATGGTCGCCAGAGGGCACGAATTCCATATACTGATACCGTCAGGTCGTTACAAGCTGCCATACAGGCTTTCCGCGGACGTAATCGAGTGCGGATTGAAAGTGAAGAACCCGCTTCTGGCTATTGCGACCGGAGTTATGTCGATGGAGAGACATATACCTCCGTTCGTGGAAGTCATCTTAGCTTGTATGCCTCCCTACGCACTGCTTGCTCGAAAAGTCGCCCGAGACAGGAGCATTCCCGCGGTTAACTATGTTCTGAACGACGATGTTCACTTCTTCGATGACCGCAGTTTGATAAGTTCTGAAATCGTTTTGAAAATCTATCGATCGCTGGCAAGGCGCAGTATCAGAACCGGTCCGGTCTTTGTAAATTCCCACTGGACGGCTGTGCAGTGTGTTAAGGAAGGTGGTGTCAGACCGAGCAGTTTTGTTCCTCATGGATATGATCCTCAGGTCTTTTATCCGAAACAGACATTAGAGGATAATAGCAATCCGGTTCGTCTTGTTACAGTTGGCAGGCGCATGCGCTGGAAGGGCTTTGACGACCTCATCGGCGCGCTTAATCTTGTCGATCAGGTCCGATATCCGTTTGTTCTGAATGTTATCAGCCAGGATGACCTCGATATATCCCATCCCAGTTTCCCTGTTGATATTAAGAAGCCTGCGGATGATGAAGAATTAGCGGGACTTTACCGGAGCGGTGATGTTTTCATCCACAGTTCCTGGTTTGAGGGATTCGGCATGCCTCCGCTGGAGGCACAGGCTTGCGGGTTGGCGGTGGTTTCAACTGACAGCGGGGGTGTGAGGGAATTTCTGCGCGATGAGTATAACGCGCTGATTGTCCCGCCGCGTGAACCGATAACCCTGGCGAGAACTGTTGAGAGGATTATCGGTAACGAAAGCCTGCGACGGAGATTGAGTTCGAGAGGATTGGAGACTTGTGTGGATTTCACCTGGGACAGGATTGCCGATCGATTTGAGGAGGCGTTACACAGGTTGATTCGGGATTATTAACTCAATTGAAAAACAGTATAACCACCATGCAATCTCGAGACATAACGGTAGTTATCCCAACCTATAACGGTCTTCCAATGCTGAAGAGGACCCTTGCCAGTCTTGAGAAACAAACGCCGGATGCGGGATTTTTCCGGACGGTGGTGGTCGATGACTGTTCCACCGACGGCAGCGGTGATTTCCTCAGCTCTTATAAGGGAAATCTCAGGCTTAAAGCGGTGCTTATGCCGCAGAATTCAGGGCGGGCTGCTGTACGAAACGCCGGTGTGAAAGCAACCGACAGCGAACTGTTGCTATTCATCGATGGTGATATGGAATTCGGTTCGGCATTGGTTGCGGGGCACGCAGCCAAGCGCAGGGATGCCGATCGTGTTATCCTGGGTAAGGTTGTATACGATGAATCGCTTCCATGTCGAGGTTATCGCAGGTATATTGAAACACGCGGCGCCAGTAAACTTCCGCCTGGAACGCCGCTGCCAGGCAGATATTTCTGGAGCGGTCATGTTTCCATGCCGAAGAAGCTGTTTGAAGCGGTCGGCGGATTCGACGAAAACTTCAGTGCGCACGGAGGTGAAGACCTCGACTTCGGAATGAGAGTAACTGCCGCCGGATTTAAGATGATTTATACGCTGGATTTGATTGTGAAGCATTTACACGTTAGATGCTTAAATGATGTTCTATCGACTTCAAGGGAGTACGGTCGTTCAAGTGTACCTCGATTGGTTGAAAAACATCCGGAGCTCTACCAACAATTACGGCTTGACTGGCTCGACAAGACCGGCATATCAGGTATTGTGAGGCGTATCCTGTTGTCTACACCGATTTTCAGTCTGGTCTCATTGTTTGGACATTTGCTTAACAATATTGCTGCGCCTGCTAAATTGTATGATTATCTGATATTTCGCAGTTACTATATGGGGTACCGCGAAAGCAGCAGCGCGTCATGCTGAACGCAGTGAAGCATCTGGTTATTAGATAGTCGACACTGAAAAAATCACTTTCAGGCTTTAGATTTTCAACCAGACT
>CAYYHI010000034.1:0-22257 GCA_964471745.1 uncultured bacterium
CCCTGTCAATATAGATCCATACATCTTTAGCATCGGCATCCCAAGAGTTTGATATTGCTTCACCTAAAACAGTCATGAAGCTTCTGTACAGATTCCTCCCAAGGTGATTTAAAACGCTGAGAGAGATGGCAAATGTAAATTTTTCATTGTTAGACATTGTATTCCCTCACATGATTTTTTATACTTCTTGCAATTACTTTTCCAAGTTTGACTGGAACTGCATTTCCAATTAACTTTCCTATTCGTTCAGTGGATATCTGTTTGCCCGATTCTATAAAGTCGTATTCAATTGGAAACGTCTGTAAAAGTGCTCCTTCTCTCAAGGAAATAGCTCGATCCTGTTCAGGATGTCCGAAACGACCATTTCCAAAACCAAAGAATTGAGTGGTGATCGTGGGTGCAGGTTTATCCCACTCCATACGACCATAAACGCTTACGTAAGTCCTGCAGGTAGGTTTCTTGTGGCAATCGGCTATGAGATCCTCCGACCATTGTCTCCAAGTCCCTCCGGGTTTGGACTGCCGAATTCGTCGTAAGTTTTTATCAGAAAGGTTTCGCGATCTATGCAACGGATCAATACTTGATATTTCTCCTGCAGATAATGGTTCTAAATCCTTTATCCAGTCACGAACCGTCGTATATTCGGTGGGTTTATGAGTGGGTTCTATTAAATCTAATGAGCCGAAAAGGGATGCGAAGAGAACTAATCTTCTACGCGTTTGAGGTATTCCATATTCTCGACAATCAACGATAAAAGTCGTTACGTGATAACCTTCTTTAATTAGTCCTTCAATGAAATCTTCATACACCTGGTGTTTGGTTAGAAGAGACACGTTCTCCATACTGACAATTTCAGGTTTAAGCTCACTAATTATACGAGAGAACGAATATAAAAGCCCCCATTTAGCATCGTTTCTGTTTTCGTATCCTTGTGTATAAGCTGAAAACGGCTGGCATGGAGCACAACCTACTAAAATTTTCAGGTCGTTTTTGGTATAGAGACCTGCGATATCATCTCCAGATAATTCGGAAACATCTTTAAGCAGAAACTCGCATTTGTTGTTTTGTTCATAAGAATAACGACAATCGGGATCTATATCTATACCGGCATTAACTGCGATTCCCTCTTGTTGAAATCCGTATGTTAGACCACCGACTCCACAAAATAGGTCAACTGCAGAGGCATTTACAACGAATGGTCGATCCGAGTAATTATTACTCATAGTTAACAACATCTTATTCAACTGTCAAGCTCTTAAGTTTCTTGAGCTTTTCATTTACCAACCCTTTTTTAATCTCACATTCCCATATCCTTATCACTTGCCAGCCTTTAGATATTAATACAGTGTCAACTTTACAGTCCCGCTCCTTATTACGCTTAATTTTCTTTTCCCAGAACTCGTGATTTGTTGCAGGCTTCGTGTTCCGACAATCATGACCATGCCAAAAACAACCGTCAGCGAATACCGCTATCTTGGCTCTTAGAAAAACAAAATCTGGACTACCTGGTGCAGAATAGTTACGTCGCCACCCCTTTATTCTGTGTTCCCTGAACAAATCGATAAGTTTCATTTCTGTTGATTTATTTCGCTTCCCTCGATTTGCTCTCATAATCTGTGAGCGTTTTTCCTGTGAAAAGGAGTCTGTCATGTTCTTATTGGTAAGTTACAAGTTGCAAGTCCCGAATTGGACTCATTCAAGTAGTCCACGCTGCCTTATTCATAACCGCAATATAATCAAATTAATTGCAAAGACAAACAAAACGATCCGCTGAGATTCAACTTACATCTCCGGATGCTCTCTATAATACAAGCAGTAGCCGGTTAAAGATTCGTGGGGGAGTAGCCTTGTGATTTACCTCTTACGGAGTGCGCTTTGGTTGCTTGTCCTGTTTGTTTTTTGTCTTCTGATCCTGTTTGCTTTTCTTCTGTTTCTGACTCTTGATTTTATCCTTTTTCCCGCCTTTGTCACCCATCGTGTGACCCCTTTTTAGTTTTTAATTTGTAATCTCACCGTGAGGGATGCTGTCTTATTTATAATCTCAATATAATCAAAGAAGTTGCAAAGTCAAGCAAAACAAGACAATATTGTTCCATTGTTTCATTGTTGGATTCCGGATCCCCCTCGTCCGCGAGAGCAGGCTTGTCCGGAATGTCGAATTAAGGAAGAGATTGCTTCGTCACTTCGTTCCTCGCAATGACAAATGGATTCCAAATCAAGTTTGGAATGATGAGGAATTGCTGTCGACTGCGGCGAGTCGACAGCGTAGTAGCCCGTAGGGGAATCGAACCCCTGTTACCGGCGTGAGAGGCCGGCGTCCTAACCGCTGAACGAACGGGCCTATTGTATTCCCTGGTGTAAGTGAGATTTATTCAAAACCGAGCTCACCGACCGTGTCTTCAGTTACTTTTACAATAGAGCCATCCCGAACCATAGCCACTATCTTTTCGATATCGGGATAGAGAACCCGGTCATTCTCCAGGAAGGCAACCTGCTCCCGGATCTTATGATAGGCGATGCGTGTTCCTTTGCCTGGTTGGAGTGGCTTGCGGTAGTCAAACGCCTGAGCGGCTGACATCATCTCTATCGCCAGTACCGCGCCGACATTGCGCAGGATTTCACCGCACTTGCGCACTGCGATCGGCGTCATAGCCACGTGATCCTCCTGATCGGCGGAAACACTGATAGAATCGACGCACGCCGGATGAGACAGCACCTTGTTCTCGCTGACCAGCGCCGCCGCAGTGTACTGCGCTACCATAAGTCCCGAATTGAGACCATTACCCTCTACGAGGAAATCAGGCAGCCCGGATAGATTCTTATTCAGAAGACGGTTGGTATGCCGTTCGGACAGGTTGGCGATTTCGGACATCGCCATTGCCAGGAAGTCCATCCCCAGCGCGATGTTCTGACTGTGGAAGTTGCCGCCCGCCAGGTAAGCTTCGCCCTCCGTAAAGAACAGCGGATTATCCGCCGATGAGTTCATCTCCGTTTCAACCTGCTTGCGTACGTACAGCCATGCATCGACCGTCGGACCGTAAACCTGCGGTGTGCAGCGCATCGAATAGCCGTCCTGGACCTTGCCTGAACCGTCGGCGATGACTTCGCTGTCAGCCATCAACATCCGCAGATGTTTCGCCACCAGGTTCTGGCCGTGGAACGGGCGCGCTGCGTGCAACCGGGCGTCGTAAGCCGATTGGACTCCCTTCAGTGCGTCGATGGTCATAGCTGACGCAATGAACGCGTTTTTAATCAGATTGCGGGCGTCGACCAACTCCAGCGCTGCGCCACCGACGCACATCTGACTGCCGTTGATCAGCCCCAAACCTTCCTTGTAGC
The DNA here is from genome assembly GCA_964471745.1 of uncultured bacterium. Classification (GTDB taxonomy): domain Bacteria; phylum Electryoneota; class AABM5-125-24; order Hatepunaeales; family Hatepunaeaceae; genus CAYYHI01. The sequence goes on from CAYYHI010000034.1 coordinate 3,340, forward strand.
CGAGGTCGATGATCTTGATGCCGGCTTGCTCCATCGCCTGACCGCCCGGCATCCGCTCGCCCTTATAGTAAGCTTCGCCTTCGCCTAAGCATACTAAAGCCAACTGCGACATCGGGGACAGATCGCCGGAAACGCCCAAAGAGCCTTTTTCGCAAACTACCGATGTAACGCCCTTGTTCAGCATATCCACTAAAACCTGCGGAATCTGCAGCCTGACGCCGGAATTGCCGCGGCAAAGCGTGTTCGCGCGCAACAACATCGCTGCTCGCACATTCTCCTCAGGAAACGGATCACCAGTACCGGCGGCGTGGCTGTAAATAATACGCCGCTGTAGTTCGGAACTCATTTCAGGTGACACGCGCAAACGTGCCAGTTCGCCAATGCCGGTAGTCACACCATAAATGGCTGTACCCTTGTCAACTAACTTTTGAATCAGCGCAGCAGAAGCGTTGATCCGTTCGATTGCTTCCGGTGCGAGTTCAACTTCGGCGCCGTTTCGAGCAACCTGAGCAACCTGGTCTATATTAAGGTTGTTTCCGTTTATTTGTATTTTCATGTTTTATGTACTCCTGAGATGCAGTATAGTATAATTTTTATTAGGTTCCCGCCAGATTACGACCGTAACAATACTTTGAAATCCACAAGCCAGGAATCCATCGGTCTTGAAATCTGGCGGTAACTAAATAATTGTCTTCCTTTCATAGATTGCTTCACTGACCGCCAGGGTCATTGCGAACGAAGTGAAGCAATCTTTAGAGACGGGTACGGAGCCCAGTCCTCCTGAAGTTGACAGTCCATTAGTCAAATATCTTCTCTTGGTTATCTGATTTATTTACGAATTTGGGAGCTCCCAATAGTCCTCCTCCAGGAGGAATCTTAAAGCAATCCGGATCACTTAGCAGTTGCGGGATTGTTAAAATCTGCATCCGAGGATAATCCCGGTTCATAACCTCCGAATGATAAAATCCGGCTGAGGACGCTTCCGAAATCATCCCCGCAGTTGGCGGTTCGAGAGTTATGAATGCGCTCATTTCAGCCTTTTCCCTCTCCATTACGCCCTTGAGGTCGCGTATCTGGGATGGGTTCACGGTCCCGGATTTCACTTGAATGATGCATTTGGCGTACGTTCGCCGAGGACCGTGTATAAAACTCCTGTAGCCATCGATACCCCGGTCAGCGCCCTTTTTCTTTTCACCCCACGGTCGAGCGTTGATTAACCCCAATGCCCAATATTGGAACTGGTATCGGTTCTCCCTTGCCAAAGCTCTCGCCTCTTCCACGGTTGTCGGTTCACCGATTACATCGTAGGACTGGCGATCCATACCGAACCTGGAGTATAGCCGGAATTTAATCAGGTCGATCGCCAAGTGAGTTACATCGATCCCGATCCATTGACGCGGTGGAAGCTCCGGATTCTCTTTATTAAGAGTCTCAACTGCATCGATTGTTGTGCCGCAGCCGCAGAAGGGATCGAGGATTATATCACCTGATTTGGATGCCGAATTAACTACCCTGTGTAAGAGCTCCAACGGTTTTTGTGTTTGGTAACCGAGTCTTTCCTTAGCCTGTGAATTAATAAAATCGATCTCCCAAACGTCGGGCGCAGTAGTTAATCGGGTTTCTGCTTCGACGATCCTTGCATAATCTTTGAGATTTATCCTTCCCCGCGCTACGGCTTCTTCAACCTTCCCTTTATCATAGATGATTAACTGTGGCTTTCTCACGCCATCAATTGGTACTGTATTTCGATCCCAGCCTCTTTCGTGCTTCTTAATTTGTCCGGATGTTGGTTTAATATAAGTCCTGTTGATTTGATGTTGCATATCCTTCGCATAAAACAGGATATTATCATGCATCCTTTGGAAGTGCTTCGATTTTGCAGTCCACCGCCTGTAATACCATATTATATCATTTCGGAATAGCTTCGGTCCAAATATCGCATCCAAGACAAGCTTGAGGTAATGACTGGCGGTCGGATCGCAATGCAGATATAACGAACCGGTCGGCTTCAATATCCGGTGCAATTCAACCAGTCTGACAGCCATCTGGACTAAATACGCATACATGGGCGAATGACAGAGGAAGCTCTCCAGCATATTTAACAGAGCAACCAACGGCTGTGGTGTATAGTCAATTACGCTGTTTATCTCATATAAAGCCTTCGCGGCGTTCTCATCCCACCTCCATGTATCCTCAAACGCCTTGATCTGAGCCGATGAGGGTGTTCCTTCCTCGTCCTTAAACAGAACGTTGTAGCTCTGATTGGAGTTAAATGGCGGATCAAGGTAGATCAGGTCGACCGATTCCGATGGAAAGAAATCCCTGTCTCTGAGGAATTTGAGGTTATCACCGAAATATAAACGATTGGTGGGGATCATACAACACATCCAATTGGACTCAGCATTTCAAACCTTTAGCGCCGTACTGAGCAACCTGGTCTATATTAAGATTGTTATCGTTTATTTGTGTTTTCAATGAATATCTCCAGAGAAACTAATTATTTCAATCAAACATCTTATTTTGAGAATCATCCCGCTTCTTAAATTTTGGTGCCGAGGCTAATTGTCCACCTGGAGGAATCTTAAAAATATCCGGATCCTTAAATAATTCTTTGATTGTTAGTATCTGCAAACGCGGATAATCCTTGTTCATCACCTCGGAATGATAAAACCCAGTTGCAGCAGACTCCGTTATCATCTCTTTAGTTGGCTTCTCAAGAGTAATGAAAACACCAAGTTTTGCATTTACTCTTTCCATAGTCCCTTTTAAATCCCTTATCATACTGGGATTAACTTTACCAGATTTTACCTGAACTATACATTTTTCGTATTTTCGCTTGGCACCGTGTAGGAAGTATCTATATCCATCTATTCCTCTATCGGGTTTTCCCCACGGACGTGCCCCAATTAAACCGAGAGCCCAATATTCGAATTGTTTACGATTCTCAAGCGCCAAGGCTTTAGCTTCCTCTAAGGTAGTTGGTTCCCCTATAACATCATAATAGTTTCTATCGATACCGAATCGTGTCATAAGACGGTTCTTCATAAGATCAATCGCCAGATGTGTGATGTCGATGCCGATCCACTTGCGAGGCGGTTTGTCGGGAGTTTCCTGATTTAATGTCTCTACAGCGTCAATTGTCGTTCCGCATCCGCAGAAGGGATCAAGGATCATATCGCCGGGATTTGAGCCGATAGTTATTATCCTTCTTAGAAGTCGAACAGGTTTTTGGGTATCATAACCCAATGATTCTTTTTCACCACTGGTGAGTTTTTCAATATTGAATAAATCATCCAACGGACGCCCGTATGCCATTGCGTCTTCAATATAGCGTTTGATTCTCTTTCCCTTTCCAGCATCGGAAAGAACGTATTCCCTTCCATCTTTATCTACATGGATTTTTTGCTTCCTAACTTTTATATATTCCTCCTTTGATTCCCATTCGGCTGTCGGGTAGTTAAAGGTAAATCTCAATTTCTTTCTATATAGAAATATAGTATCATGTCGGGATTCAATCCTGGATTTCAGCTTTTTATTCCATCCTGAATAATGCCAAACTATATCATTTCTGAAATTCTTCGGTCCGAAAATGCCATCTAATAATAATTTTAAATAGTGACTCGCCGTCGGATCGCAGTGCAGGAATAGCGAGCCAGTAGGCTTCAGAATCCTATGCATCTCGACCAATCTCACCCCCATCTGCACCAGGTAAGCATACATCGGTGAATGTTTCAGGAATTCTTCCAGCATATTGATCAAAGCGACAAGCGGTTGGGGAGTGTAGTCAATAACCGTATTCATTTCATGCAGCGCTTTTGCAGCAGATTCATCCCAGCGCCACGTGTCCTCGAAAGCCTTAACCTGTGCCGTTGAGGGCGTCCCCTCAGCTTCTTTGTACAGAACGTTATAGCTCTGATTGGAATTGAACGGCGGATCAAGGTAGATCAGGTCGACCGATTCCGATGGGAAGAAATCCCTGTCCCTGAGGAATTTAAGGTTGTCACCGAAATATAGGCGGTTGGTGGGGATCATATACAACATCCAATTGGACTTAGCATTTCAAACCTTCAGCGCCGTGCAGGCAACTTGGTCTATGTTAAGGTTGTTTCCGTTTATTTGTGTTTTCATGTTTTATATACTTCTTAGATGCAGTATAACATATTTTTTATTAGGTTCCCGCCAGATTACGACCGCGCTAATACTTTGAAATCCACAAGCCAGAAATCCATCGGTCTTGAAATCTGGCGGGAACTAAAAATGTACAGGACCTCATCATTCCATCGAAAGATGGAATCCAGTAACGTACGTAATATCAGCAACTTCTCTGGATTCCAACTTCCGTTGGAATGATGAATCCCGAGACGATTAGGTATTTTCGGACACACTGTTTCGCGGGAATGACAGTGGTTACTTATTTATTATCTCCCAGATCCTTTCCTTCGCTTCAGCGAGCTCCATACTCTCGGTGTTGACGATATAAAGCGGAACAGCATCCAGCAGTCTATTCCACTGGCGGCGCAGCAGATCCATGCGCGCGGCGTCGCTAACCAGGAGATACGGATTGTAGAACGGAACCGAGAACCACCGTCCGTGCGACATCGAATAACCGCCCTCTTCGATTATGCGCAGCGCGGCGTCAGTTGACGGTTTGTCTACCTTCGGCGCCATGGTGTCCCTCTTCAGCAGGATTATGGAGCTTAGCAGCGTCCGCTTGATATGCCTGGCTGAACCGCCGATCCAGTATGGGTCGAGTATGGCGAATGAATTGCGCGATCCCTCATAGCAGCAGGCTGCGCCCTGTTCGAGTGGGCATTCGCTGCTGACCAGATGCTTTTCTGCCTGGCAATCGTCCGACTTCGTGACGACGTTCTCCAGCTTGGATCGGTCGAATAAGGGCATCAACTCCGGAAGCTTTCCTGCCAGGTTGGTATGTATCAGGAACTTACGCTCAACCGAATCGGCGATCGGCGAACCTCCAGCCTGACGGACGAAGAACCCGTCGTAGCTGTGCAATCGGGCTTCCTGACGGCGCATCAGACCGGCGAAATGAGTCGAACCACCTGTCCCCGGCGGCGCAATCAGGGCAACGCCCCGACCGTTGACATCAAAGCACGAGCCGACAACAAGGTGCATGTCGAACGTGCGCGAGGCGATGTCATCGACAATACCCAACGTCATGGCACGCAACTGCGGATAGAAGGCGGTGTTGAACGTCAAACCGGTACGTGTCTGAGAGTTATAGAAAACGCGCGCTTCCCGTCCCGGCGCATCCTTGACACCGTACAGCAAACCGTGAGGTTCGAGATCCGACTCGATTGGCGATGGATACCAGTTCTCCGTCCAGAAGTCGATGAGATGCGGTGAGTTCGTCATCATCTTCACTACAACACCGCCGATGTTGGCGCACCATTCGTGATAGCGGTCGTATGTCATTGCTGCTTCAGCCTCAGAAACGAGCGCGTCGCGCATCTCTATTTCGATAGCTGTTTCCAGTTCGGAATAATCCTTGATCTTGGTCACTGTGTTGTTTAACGCCCGCCGCTTGGCTTTGGTAGTCGGTTTCAGCCATGCCAGCGCCTCGGTTACCCTGTCCAGCGCAATAGCCAGATTCTCCTGCGATGTCGCATACGAGAAGCGGATGAAATTGTCCGCACCGAACGCATCACCGGGTACGAGCGCTACGTGGGCGTGCTTCAGAAGGTAGTATGCCAGTCCGCTGGAATTGCGTATCGGTACGCCTTCGAACTGCTTGTCGTAGTACCACGAGAAATTCGGGAAGGCATAGAACGCGCCCTCAGGCTTGTTGCAGGATACGTGCGGCATGCCGTTCAGCTTATAGATCACGAAGTTACGCCGTGCTTCGAACTCCTGGCGCATCCGAACGATTTCGTGCTGCGGTCCGGTCAGCGCTTCCACGCCCGCCCACTGCGCGACCGAATTGGGATTGGAGGTGGCGTGCGACTGTACCTTGGACATGCCCTGAATCAGTTCCAGAGGTCCCACTGCATAGCCGAGTCGCCAGCCGGTCATCGCGTAGGATTTCGAGAAGCCGCAGACAATGATCGACTTGCTTCTGACCTTCTCGCCAAATGCAGCGACCGATTTCATCTCGAATCCGTCGTAAACGAGCTTTTCGTAAATCTCATCGGCGATGATAAACAAGCCTTCATCCATACAGACGTCGATAAGCTTCAGCAACTGATCCGGGTTATAGGCAGCGCCGGTGGGGTTGCACGGGTTGTTGAGGATAATGGCTTTGGTTCGGGCAGATAAGGCACGTCCCAGGTCTTCGGTTGTCAGCCGGAAACCGTTTTCCTCGCGTGTATTGACGTAGATCGGCACTCCCTTGGCGAGGTTCACCATGTGCGGATATGACACCCAGTATGGCACCGGCACAATGACCTCGTCGCCCTTGTTCAGCAACGCGGTGCAGGCGTTGAACAGGCACTGCTTGCCACCCGTAGAGACGATCACCTCGCCCGGTTTGTAATCTGCACTGCATTCATCGCTGTACTTGCGGGCGATGGCTTCGCGCAGCTCCAGAATGCCGGTGTTGTCGGTGTATTTCGTATAGTTCTTGTCGAGAGCCGCTTTCGCCGCGTTCTTAATGTTCTCCGGCGTGGGAAAATCAGGCTCACCGACGGAAAGGTTTATGACATCGATCCCTTCGCGCCGCATCTGCTGCGCCTTGGAGCTGATGCGCAAGGTCGACGAAAAGCCTATGCGTTGTACTCGGTCTGATAACATGTTATTTAAATTTCACTTTGAAAGGATTTTTCAATTGTCTCATTATTTCATTGTTGTATTGTTATATTGTTGTATTGTTAGAGATTATAGTTTAGTTTTAATGGTTGATTTTATTAGAATTAAACATCAAATCAATATCACTCTCAAATTCCTCCTCCCCCCGAGCCACCGAACCGAACAGAGCCAGGCGTTTGACCTTGAGCTCTTTTAACTTGTTACGGTGCTCAATGAGAAGGTTGAGTATATTGGAGCGAATCATAGGTGTTTCAATCCATCCAATATTCGGTGACTATCTTATCCAACTTTTCGCGCAGTAAGGGAACATCATCGGTAATGGTTGTCCAGACCCGGTTCAAATCAATCCTGTAGTAGGCATGTATCAGGCGGTTGCGCATCCCGATGATGTCCTCCCATGGAATGTCGGAGAATTCACGCCGGACTTCGGGCGAGACCTTGGAAGCTGCCTCACCGATCAACTCAATGGCTTTCACAACCCCAAGCTCCAACAGGCGATCTTTATCCAAATCCCGGCGCGTCTTGCTTTGAGTGAACTGTTCCACATCCCTCGCGGCATCCAGCATGTGCCGCAGCCGGATGAAGTCATCCTTGTGCATACTGCACCTGCGCCGATGAAATAACATCATCACGGAAATATGGACTTAGGTCGTCCGGTGTCCGAAGGTCAACCTTGCGCCCAAGTATCGCCGACAGTTCCCGCTCCATTGCCGCCATCCGGAGAAGTCCCACTACCGCTTCGGGTTCAAACTCCACCAGCACGTCAATATCGGAGTCCGGGTGGAATTCCTCCCGAAGCACCGACCCGAAGAGTGCCAGTCGTCGGATGCGATGCTTGACGCAGAAGGACTTGATCGCGCGTTTGTCTATGTTGAGCTTGCCCATTTTACTTTATGTTTGTATCACAACTTCTCGCGCGACGCCGAGTCTAAGAGCGCCAGGCGTTTGACCTTGAGCTCTTTTAACTTGTCGTGGTTTTTGGTTAGAAGTTGTAAAATATCTTCACGAGTCAAAACATTTCTCCCTAAAAGTTAATAGACAATATCTTCAAAATTTATTCCATCTCCTCTAAATTTTTCAATTATTTTGTCATAGGAAAATTTCAGGCTTCCAGGCCATAACAAAGGAGCATTTACACTCCCTATTGGTCCCCAGCTCCAACCTCCAGAAGTAAACCCCCCTTGTAAGTAAAGAAATTCGTGAATTAGATCTCCATCAAAAACGTTATCTTTATCGTTAAAGGATTTCTTAAAACTATCAGCGTCCTCTAGACTTAAATCTACATAAAGGGTTCTAAGAGATAACATAATCGGTGTCCATCCAGGCCTGGAGTCGCCCCAGACATCCTCTATGCGATAGAGGGAAACGTTCCTTTCCACTTTAGGTTTTAAGTCAACAATTAGAGCACTATTTTCTACTGATTGTCCAAGTATCAATAAAATATTTTGCTCGGATAAGTGCCATTTTATACCAGAATCTTTAGGTGCTAGTCCCAAACTTTGAACATAAGTTGCTATAGGACCTTTTCTGCCAGCAAGTGAGACTTTTTTCAAATAGCTGTAGGTTGATAATTCGCCAGCTTTTTGTTTAACATTGTAAATTATGAAAGGCATGTTTACCTCCTCTTAATTGGCATTTGGTAAATTATGCGTTTATTTATAGTACCCTCACCCCATTCTTGACCACCCATCCCGCGAAGCTGGCGGGGCTGGGGTTGTGGGGGGCTCATAGAAGGGTACAGTGCCACGCCCTCATTCCTTAACCCAACTATTCCTCATGCAGTAGCTATTCTTTCCAACGTAACTTCCTCAAACGCCTGAATAATCAGTTGGCGTATGTCGGTTTTTTCAGATGCGTCAAGAATTTCGATTGCAACCACATTACCATCATGGTCATAATCGACGATCATGTCCTGGTTGATTTCGTCTGAGTTGCCGATCTCGGTCTCCCTCAAACGAATATACAGCGCATCCGCTTCTTTCGAATAACGAATTCTCATTTTTATTTTCCTTTCAAGTACTTCCAGATCCTATTAGTGGGATAGACAGTGATCAGTTTCTTATTTTCTGTGACTAAGCGTATCAATTTATTACCAATCAGTTTCTGGTAAATGAGGCGGTTCCTTTTACCGATTACAATATCATCGGGATTCACAAGAACATCATGAATTAACTCACGTGGTATCTTTCTCTCTTTCAATTGTTGAACAATATGATCCGTCCAAATCCATTCTTTCAGCTTTTTCATTTAAGATCCAACGAAAATTGCCTGAAGAAGCCAATTTATATGAAATTAGACAGATACGGAGCCCCGTCCTCCTGTTTTAAGCAACCCTCACCCCATTCCTCACCACCCATCCGGCAAAACATGCGGGGCTGGGATTGGGCAGTTCAGCAGCGTCAAAGAAGTGGAGGTCAATGTCGTCGCCCTCTGCTTCCTTAACCCGGCAGCTTGTTTTCACCTGTTTCATCAGCGTCCATTTACTGAAGTTATCTACAAAAAGAGCGATGTCCAGATCGCTGTATTCGTCTGAACTACCATCCACTTGCGACCCGAAAATATAAACGGCATTGATATTGGTCTTGCTGCCAAGTAGTTTAATTACTTGGTTTACCCGCAATGTCAGTAAAGATTTGTCAACAACCATCCGTATAACTCCTTGGTTGCTTTCAAGTATTTTTCAGTGGTTTGTCTGGTCAGCTTCAAATCAATCTGAAGCGGATACCTGGTTCTAACATAGATAATCGGATAGTTCCCGCAGGAGGGAGACCTGAGTAGCTTCCAAGTCAAGCCCAGCTTTCTCGATTAATGTCACGAGATTGTGAATACGTGGCGCAAGCTCCCCACTATCCTTTATAATTAAGGCTTTAATGAGTTTCTCCAGTGCCTGTTGACAGCAGAACAAGACATAGAGGTAGCGTCTTGCAACTTGCATAGCTTCTGCAGTCTTCAAGTCATATTCGGCTTTCTCAAGCCATCGTTTGACTTCCTTACTGTCCAATCCTGCCTGCATTCTTAAAACCTCACACCAACGATGAGTGGCACCGTGATGGGCATCGTGGCTGACCCGAAAGGCGAAACACGCCAATTAATCTCCGCGAAAAACGCCAGATTGTCGCTGATTTCCAGATCGGCGCCGAAACCCATTCCAAATGAGGCACCATTCGGTACGCCAATCCCACAAAAGAACTTAAATACGGGCATGAAGGGTGTCCTTCGAAGTCCACCGTAGTCGCTGAAGCGCAAGGTGACATCGAGCCCTGCTTCATGATAGTAAACGTCAGGCTCAGATTTGTAACCGACCATGCACGGCACAACATAAGGAGGGCAGGGATTAGCTTCACGGTTGTTTAGTCTGTATCCATCGGGCACAATGACCAGACGAGGCTCCACTGCCAGAGCTAAGGTATTCTTTATTACACTACCAAAACCAGCCGAGAACAGGTAACCTTTGGTTGCATAATCATCGTCACCATCACGGGAATGTGGATAAACAACCACACCGCTGTTTACCATCCGGAATGACTGGGCTTCCGTAAGTTCAGGGATCGTGGATAATAGACATACCAGTAGCAATAACTTGAGCGATTGAAACAATCGAAATCTCATATTGCGAGACATCAGAAAGTTATTTCACTGAATCCCACTCAGTTTCTGAAATTCCAGCTACTTTTAGGATTCGCTTAAGTAAACCTATAGAAATATCCTTGCTGTGCGGATTTGTGATGCTGATATAGAGTTCGCCTCTTCTCATATGAGGATGCTTTCCACCTGGTCTTGGTCCTTCAAATCCCAAAGCCCTTAAACGTCTTATCAGTTCCCGTCTCGAAACAGGCTTCACTTAAAATCAGCAACAGTTTTGGGATTTTCTGCAACCGTTATACCATCGATTTCAGGCACGGGAACATTGTCACGAATGTGAGCCCATATCCAGTCTTCGATGACTTCTGCGAGCGTACCCCGACACTCTTCCAAAGTCCTTCCCTCCGACCACACACCTTTGAGCCCCGGGACTGAACCAAAATAAAGGTCATCCTCGTCGATAAACTCATAATGTGCTTTACGCAGTGCGGCTTGAATATATTCTATGATCATCAGCAATCCACAGTTGAAATTGTTCCGTTATCACATAGTTATCATGGTTCTTCATTTCTACCGTTCGCGAAGAAGAGCCACAAGGTGATAGAACATAAAATCCGAAGTTTAGACCTATTCGTCCTTTAGCCCGGTCTCTTTGCTCTCATCTTTGTTGAGGGCTTTACTGGCAAACTTCTTCAAATCAATCCCTGACAACGCCTGAACGACTTCCGGCAGTTGAGCCAGTATCTCTGCGACCTGTCGTGTCAGGTGCGTCGCGCCGGATTTACCGTCGCCGCCGTCGATGACCACCATTTTGTCGATGCGGGACATCGGCTCGGAAATCGCCTTTGCCAGTTCGGGCAGCTTGTCCATAATCATCTGGTATACAGCCGCCTCGTTATATGACTTGAAAGCGTCCGCTTTGGCTGCCATCGCATCCGCTTCAGACTCACCCATCTTTCGAGTGTATTCGATGTGGCTGATACCGGCGGCTTTCTTGACCTCGACATCGGCTAATCCCTCAGACTTCTGTGCTGAGGCGCGTCCCTCGGCTTCGGAAGCCAGCCGGAACTTCTCTGCAGTGGCTTCGGTCTCAACCTGGAACTTGCGCGCTTCAGCCGGGCGCTTCACGGACGATTCGAGCTCCAACTCACGCCGCTTGATCTCCTGCTCTTCGACCTTGATAGCTGCTTCCTTTTCGACAAAACGCGTCTGATACTCAGCCTTCTTCAGACTGGCAGCCTGTTTGTGACGTTCGAGTTCGTAGGCAGCATCTGACTGGGCCTTGCGGGTGTTGGTATCGATCTGGAAGCCTGTTTTCTTCAGTTCGAAATCGTGACCGGCTTTGGCAATTTCAGTCTCAACCTGGAAGCGGACAATGTCGCCCTCCTTGCGTGCTTCTGCAGACTTGATAATCGTATCTTTATCGGTTTCAGCTTCAGCAACTGCTGCATCCCGCTTGACTTGAGAAATGCGCGGTTGTCCCAGTGCGTTGAGGTAGCCCTGAGTGTCGGATATATCACCGAGATTGAAGGACAACAGTTCCAGACCCATCCGTTCGAAGTCTTCCTGGGCGTTCTTTCTGACATCTTCAGCGAAATCATCACGGTTCTGGAAAATCTCCTCAGGTGTCATTGAGCCGATTGTCGAACGTGCATAGCCTTCCAGGATATGTCCGGCGACTTCTTTGATACCGGTTGAACCCCGACCGAGGAATTGCTCGGCTGCCCGGCGGATAGCACCTTGATTCGAAGCTACCTTGACCTGTGCCAATGCCTCGGCGATTATTTGTACACCTTGTTTTGTAAGTACTTCAGGGATTCTAATCTGAATGGTGTAGGTTTCAAGAGGCAAAACCTGCGCCGTTTCACGAAACGGCATGACGAAGGCGCCGCCGCCGATAACCATCCGGTAACCGACCTTGATACGTTGACCTTCCTCTTCGATGATTCGCTTGCGCCCGCCGGATATGATCAGTACTTCGTTGGGTCCGACCTTCCGGTATTGCTTTGCCTGGGCAAGGATTAACAGACCAATAACTACAACTACAACGCCGATTATGATGAGCAGTGTTACCGTACTCATATTAGCCCTCTTAAATATCTTTGAATGAAAAATTCTGTAGTATTGATGCACAGATAATTAATGCAGCAGATAAATATATCATTCTCGTTATGAGAATGCAAATATTTTCACAACTGCGCTATCCGGTTTCTCAAACTTGGTCATTTATAAGCTTGCGGCAGGTATTTAAAATTTGTATATTTTCATTTACTCTCGGCTTTTCCTATAAATCAATTCGGAAATAAATATGAGCAGTATATATGATGAAGCGGCATACCGTCAGTTCGCCCAGAACCTGCCGCATGCACTATCAGGTAAGAATATCAAGCATATAAAGCTTGATAAGTTACGTAAACCGTCAATAGAGACCGGCACGCCAACCAAGTTTGGTTCCTGGGGATGGCGGTCGGCAGTTTCGAGTCGCATAGGTCCCAAGACTGTTTACCTTGGATCTGAACCAGTGCTTCTCCCAAAACCAACTGACTTGCATAAGAGCATTATCGCCGTCGCTCCGGACGAGTTGCACAAGGTTCTTCAGCTTTGCCGCACGCTGCCGATGGTGCATATACGCCGCCGCATGGGGGAGAATAGCGAATACAATCCGATCTGTAATCTGTACATATCCGTCGCTGATCATAAGAACTACCGCCTGGCTTACATGTGGGGGAGCACGATGGGCGATCCGGATAAAGGCTTGCCCGGACCGGAGTTCACCATGATACACATTCCGGAAGAACACGTCCTGCGCCAGCAGGTGCTTCACCTTCCCGAATACCATATCAACATCGCCCTTGGTACGGATTATATGGGTGAGAATAAAAAGGGCTTTCTTCGTCAGTCGATGTGGTACGCGGACGAACACGGCATGCTCGGGCTTCATGCCGGTACGAAGATGGTGACGGTTCGAGATACCAATGACAGCAAACTGAAGAAGTACGGCGTGCTTCTCTTCGGATTGTCAGCCACCGGTAAATCCACCTGGTCATGCCACCAACTCGGCTTGAACGAAAAAGATGGCGAGAAAACCGAAACCATTCAGGATGATATTGTATTTCTTAAGAGTGACGGCTCGGCGCTCGGTTCGGAACAGAACTTCTTCGTTAAGACCGATGTCGACGCCAAACTCCAGGAAGCGATGTTCTGGTCGCTGACCGATAAAACGGCGCTGTACGAAAACGTGATGATCGACTCCGACGGTAATCCGGATTTCCTGGATGAGAGCCTCTGTGCCAACGGACGTGCCGTCATTCGCAAAGATAAATTGCGCGTAAGGCGCGGCAGGAAGCTGGTCAGAATAGATTACGACGGTCTGAACCTGCCGACTCTTGATAAGCTGGACGGTTTATGCTTTGCGTTCATAACCCGGCGCAACACAATGATGACTTTCGCGCAGGAGTTAACCCCTGAGCAGGCAGTTCTTGCCTATCTATGGGGGGAATCATCGCACAGCTTTGCCTCGGAGCCGGCAAAGGCGGGTGAGTCGGTAAGGACAGTCGGCACCGATCCCTTTATCGTCGGTTCACGGGCGCGCAAGGTCAACCGTTTCCGCGATATCATCATGGGATTGTGTGAACGCTACCCGGGCAAGGTTCGATTTTTCCAGTACAACACCGGCGGCATCGGTGAGATCATTGAAATTAAGGAAACACCTGAAGGCAGGAAGAAAAACATGGTGCGTAAGGTCAAACGGGTGCCTATCCCACTGATGGCGGCTATCCAAAAGGGTGACCTGCGTATGACGAACAGATACGAGAAGGGCAGACTGGGAACGAAGGAGATCGTAGCGGTGGAGGGGTCAGATCTTAGTGAATATGACCCGAAAAAGTACTATGACGAGGCACAGATAAACTCCTATATCGAAGAGATCGTTGACGGCAGGCGGAAATTTACTGAGATGATCAGTTCGGAAGGGCTTGACCGCGAGATCATCAAGTGGGCTGAGAAGTCTTATGAGATATCGAGAGCGGCTGAGAAAGAAGTCTGGCAGGTTGGAGTTCCGAAAGAACCGGAGAAAGCTGAGAAGCTCGATCTTATGATGCCTGTCGGGGTTGGCAGCAACGACGGGGAATCGATCTACCGACCGCCGCGTTCGCTCGGCTGGAGGATTAAGTAGGTTACATTAAAGGAACTTTCGATGGAAACACTGATCGGTATATGCGGTATTAAGTGCGGAGAGTGCGAGGCTTACATTGCCACGCAGAACAACGATGACAGATTACGTTCTGAAACCGCTGACAAATGGTCAAAGATGTTCAACCCGAACATCAAGGCATCAGATATCAATTGCGACGGCTGCACCTCCGACAGCGACAGGCATTTCAGTTACTGTAACGTCTGTGAAATCAGAGCATGCGGCATCGAACGCAAAGTTGCCAACTGCGCTTATTGTGACGATTACGTCTGTGAGAAGCTGGAGGAGTTCTTTAAGATGGTTCCCGAAAACAAGGTGACACTGGACGCTATCAGGGAAGCTTGACGAAATCGTGGTTTGACCGTTGCCACATTCCTGTCAGAAACGGGAATAAGGAGAATCAATGTTACGTAGAATACTGATCCCGCTCGACCCGTCGCCTTTTTCACAGGCGGCGTTGAGCTGGGGTATTTACGCTGCGAAGATTACCGGTGCTGAGCTGACCGGACTTGCGGTGCTTGATCTGCCGGGGATAGAAAAATCAATCGGATCGGTACCCTTAGGCGGTATTCATTACGCGCAGCATCTCGTCGAGAAAAAGGAAAAGAAAGCCCTCGAACATATAGAAGCGCTTCTGAAAAGCTTTAAGGAAAGGTGCAAGTCCGAGGGTGTTCCTTATCGCTTAGCCAAGCGACAGGGAAATCCCAGCGATCAGATCATCAAGGATTCGATGTATTACGACCTGGTGGTGCTCGGTCTGCAAACATGCTTTCATTACGATTGTGAATCTGCACAGGGCAAATCGGTTGCTGAGGTATTGGACCATTCGGTAACGCCCATTCTTGCGGTACCAGATCATTTCGAAATACCGAAAGACAGGGTTAACGTGTTAGTTACCTTTGACGCCAGTTTGCAATCAGCCCGGGCGGTTCATCGCTTTGCCCAGCTTGTCCGAACAGCGGAATTCAATATTACGATAATCATGTCGCATCAGGACATGGAATATGCCAATGACTGTTTGGACCAAACCGAGGATTTCCTGCGTGCGCACAATTTTAAGAATATCAAGAAGGTCTGGACACCGCAAAATATTATCGAGGAAATCAGGAACAACCATCTCGAAGAGACCAACATGGTCGTGCTTGGCGCACATTCCAAGAAAGGATTGGTGGATTTCATGGTCGGCAGCCTCAGCAGGGCTTTGATGCGGGAGGAGAACAAGTATCTGCTGATCGGGCAGTAGGAAAGCGATCTCGTCAGCGGTCGGTGAAGTAATGACAATTAGTTAAGTTGACAGTCCACAAGATAACCATAGATATTTTGAGAGCATTAACAAAATACTGATTCCAATACGTTGTCATTCTGAACGAAGTGAAGAATCTCGTTTTCATTCCCCCGCTGTTTGAGATTCTTCACTTCGTTCAGAATGACGAAATGTGAACTTGCTCACGACATCAGTAATCAGTTAAGACTCTCGATATTTTTAATCCTGTTATAACATTTCATTGCCATCTAATATTCACCACCCTGATCAAATTCAAAACACCACCTCCACCCTGTAGAAAGCCATATTGATCGGTGGATCATGGTCAACGTAGCGGGTTCCTTCGACGAATGCCAGACGTTCACCTGAGTTATTCTCCCTGAAAGGACTGGCGCTACGATAGACAATATAACCCTCCGGGATGGCTTCACCGTCACGCAAGCCTTCATTTCCTCCCCAGACCAGAACGATGTTATTCGCCTCGAAGATCAGATCAAACGACTCAACCATGCGATATGGCGGCTGCCAGGCTTCGAGTGAATCGTTAATCTGCTGAGCGATCTCGTTCTGAAATGCTTCAAGGCGGTCGTAACTGAAGCGGGGAGACGCCAGAAAGCGGTCGACCCTGTCGAAGATGTAATTCTCAAGCGGCAGGCTGAAATCCAAGAAACCGTTTCCCTGCCGGTTGGCCAGCCTCCAAGTATCGACCTTGTCGATCCAGTCAGTCTCAACGTAGATCCAGTCGCTGATTTCCTCGGCGCGTTCACTGATTGAGCTTGTCTGGTCGCCATCGTACTCGACCGGTACAGAACCGGCGCGAACCCATAGTGGGGTGGCAATGCCGGAGAGTGGCGATCCGAGCATCGCCCAGATTACCGCGTCATCGGGTCGTTCGCCTGACCTGACGCCCTGAGCTATCATCACTGAACGGGTTGACGACCGGCAGATGGACAAGTCGTTGGGCAGACAGCCGTAGGGACAGTCTTCATAATACCCGTCGAACGGCAGCGGGTATGGGTCGAAGCCGGGCGAGCTGAGGTCGCGGACCACTTCACGGTAGATGTATTGCGGCGTCAGGTTGTTGTCGTCCACCGCATTCTTCCAGAGTGTGTGAGCGCGTCGATAGCGGTGCAGACCGATGTAGTCGTCGATTAAATCCTCTTCACCGCTGAAGGCGAAGTTTGACCGGACTATGAAGCCGTCGTCGGTTTGGTCTGCGTCGAGGCGGGTGTAGCTCCAGCGACCGGTTTCGAACATCACTGCGCCGCCGAAGGCATCGATAATGCCGTAGTTGGAGCAGTAGAGTCGCCCCGGGTCGTTGGTTGAATCGAGGATAGCCTGGAACTGGTCGACCGTTCGGCAGGTCGCCAGCGCCAGCTTCATTCGAGCGCCTTCGTCGTTCCCTCCCTGGGGATCCATATTATGAACTGAAGCGTTCTCGATCCCGAATCCGGCGGCGTTGATGCCTGCGAAGTACCTGTCGGTGATGCCGGCGTAGGTCAGTCCGATGAAGGGTATGCGCCCGTCGTCGACGAAGTGGTATTCCTGTTCGGGATTACCGACGTCGCGGTTCTTCCACAGAAGCGGTCTACCGTCGGGAGTGGTCGCTCCGGATGCCACGCCGGTTGTGCATTCGTTGATGTTTTCAAGGTGCCTGGTTTCAGATTCGATTCCGACGAGAGGTAGCTTGGAGGTTCTGATATTCAAACCAGAAGCAAGAGACAGGCAGAGCAGAACAACGCAAGTCGTGATGATGGAATATCTGTGAATCGAACCGGACGGCATAACCTTGCTCCATGCGGGTAATGGATAAACCAAATGATATGTAATTTACGAAGATATATGGAAATATGCAATGTTCATTAAGGAAATAGATTAGTAATGGTGGTGTAGTTGGAGTGTACAAGGGGGATTTATGTCTGGTTTTTTTGCATGAAGCTCCATTGAGATCGGTCAGATAATCAGTCTATCATCTCAATGTATATGACAGCATTTTTATCTCTGCAAAACATTCTCAATTCTCATTAACATTGATATAGTCGAAGGCGTGTGTTAAGTTTTAATCCTAATCCGGCGATAAGCGTGCTGCCATGTGTCCTCACGTGGCAGAGTGATGTTTCAAGCGTCAGGTGGGGACACCTGACGCCACGATAAATCCAACTTAAGCTGTTAACAAGATTTAATAACTGAATTCAAAAGGCTGTTCTCAACATTAGATTTACGGAGGAACTTATGGATGGATTTAAGATTCTATTCAAGATAATCGCATTGTTGTTAACCGGATTTATAGTACTGACCTGCACCCAAGACCAGACCCCAACCGAACCACTTATCGATTACATTTCACCTTTAGTTGAATGGCTTTACCCTCACGGCGGCAATGAGTTGTCGGGCGTGGTCGAGCTGCGTTTCAGCGTTTATGACGAGGTTGGGATCGACAGCGCCTGTGTGTACATCAATGGCTCCCTGTTCGGGGAGGGTAGACACTCCTGTCTGCCACCAAACGGGGAGGGTAGACACTCCTGTATGCCATCTGATAACAAGTGGGACGGACATTCCTGTCTGTCAGTGAATTGTGGTCAGACTGCATCAGCCGACACCATCTTCAGTTTATCCTGGAACACCCTTGACTTCGACGACGGCGTCTACATCCTCGAAGCCCGCGCCTGGGACGATAGCGGCAACTTGGGGATAAGTCCTTCGCTGGTGGTGAACGTCCGTAACGGTGACCAGCCTCCGCCGGAAGACCGGATGCCGCCGGACGTCTGGTGGACAGCGCCGGATCCCGGCAGCACGGTCGAAGGCGATGTTCTACTGCAGATAGGCATATACGACGAGAATGATGTTGATTCGGTGCGACTGATAAAAAACGGAGAGGTTGTGTATGAGTATCATCCTGGCACCCCCCCTTCAATTCCCCCCCGGAAACCGGTGGGGAGAGAGCCCGTTACATCTGCACGCCAAGCTGGTGGAATTAAGGTTGTGTATGAGTATCATCCTGGCACCCCCCCTTCAATTCCCCCCCGGAAACCGGTGGGGAGAGAGCCCGTTACATCTGCACGCCAAGCTGGTGGAATTAAGGATAGAAACAATTCATTCTCTCCCCCCCGCTCCGCGG
>CAYYHI010000035.1:0-9936 GCA_964471745.1 uncultured bacterium
CATCGGCTGGAATGGGAACACCTGACCAGGAGGCTTCAAAATCCTCCGTTAGTTTTATCAGGTAACCTTCCTGGAGGTTCCAGAAATCTATACCGTTGTAATTCCATCCCGGCGAGCAGAAATCACCCTTCTCGTCGTTAAGTGAGAAGACGCGATGGTTGTTTTCGTCGATTCGCATCTGTTCGATCATCAGCCACACATCAGGACCACGATCTTCACCCTCAACGTAAAACTCCGCAAGCGGATTGATGTTAAGAGAGATCATGTTCCAGCCTCTGTCGAGATTGACGGTGAGATCCCGCAATCCGCCAAGATGAATCGGTACTTCAGCTTCCACCATGAAACCGCCGTCAGTGACTTCGAAGGACGCAGTCCAGTCGCCTTCATCGTCCATAGTTGTTTGCCACTCGAAAAGACCGGTTCCATCTCCAAAGTCCGTAAATTCCGCTCCTTCGGGGACTTCTGCTGAGTATTCAAGGGCGTCGCCATCGACATCGATTGCTTCGATGGTGATGTGTATTCTCTCGGTGACGGTGGCATTGATCTCTTCCGGGATATTAACCCATTCGGGTGGATCGGGGACAGCTTCTATAGTCAGGATAAAGCTGGTTTCAACGGCGATGTCGCGTCTTGGGCTGCGAGCATTCATGAACGGATCATCTATACTTCGCAGTCTGCGTACGGGTCCAGCATCACGATCTGTCTGCTTCAATCCTGTTGAAGGCATTCTGTTCATCATGAACATCAGACCCTCACCGCGCTGGTCGTCTGCCGTAACGATAATCTGCTGCCCGTTCGGAAGGTTGAAGTCATTATCCGGAACGAAGAATAGCAGGTTGTCCTCGTCGATATTCATGTTCAGCTCAATGGGTGCGATGAAGTCGAATATCAGTTCGTCGCCATCAGGATCACTGAAAACCTCGTCCAGATCGACGATGTCTACCTGACGCGGGTCGGGATCTTCCTCGATGGTCATGTCTTCAATCTCACCGATAACCTCCGGCTCTTGATTCACGTCTGATACAAGAATAACAACATCGGCAACATCGCTCAGGTCGCCGTCCGTGACTGTCAACTCGGCGGAGTATTCTCCGGCATCGTAGTAGTTCGTTTGCCAGGTGAGAACGCCCGTGCCGTCGCCGTTATCAATAAATTCAGCCGCTTCCGGTAAGTCGTCTGACGCGAACTCGATTGTCAGGTTATCATCGTCCGGGTCTTCGGCGGTTACGGTTATTTCGATGAGCTCGTTCTCGTCGATTTCAACCGTATCTTCGACCTCCACCCAGAAAGGTGCGCGATTGACATTACCGATCCTGATCGAGACAGTGGCTTCTGTTGTCAGATCGTCGTCCGATATGGTCAGTAGAGCCGTATATGAGCCGGAGTCATCGAAGGTTGTTTCCCAGGTGAAGTCACCGGAACCGCCGCCGTTGTCGGTGAATTGTGCGGCTTCGGGCAGGTCATCCGTAGAGTATTCGATTGAAACCTCGTCGCCGTCCGGGTCTTCACCAGTAACTGTAAACTGTACCGTCTCAGTCTCATCTGCTTCGACAAGTTCCGGAATATCCGTCCAATCAGGTGCACGGTTGACGTTCAGGATGGTGATCTCAACTTCGGCTTCGACCTCGAACTCCTCATCCGATATAGCGAAGTGTGCAGTGTAACTGCCTGAGTCTTCGTAAGTTGCTTCCCAACTGAATGTGCCGGTGTTCTCACCGTCGAACTCAAACTGCACAGCCTCCGGAAGGTCATCTGACCAGTAGATAATATCGATGTCATCGTCGTCCGGATCTTCGCCGACCACTTCGAACTGGACGAGTGTATTTTCAGCAGCTTCTATCGCTTCAGGCACGTTCGTCCAGAAGGGCGTGCGATTCACGTTGAACACCGTAATCTCCACATCGGCATCGACCTCGAGCTCCCCATCCGAGATTGTAAATGTTGCCGTGTAGTCACCGGCATCATCGTAGGTCGTCTGCCAGGTGAACTGACCGCTGCCGCCCCCGTTATCGTCGAATTCAGCGGCTTCCGGAAGGTTATCCGAGCTGAGCACAATACTCAGGTTTTCGCTGTCGATATCGCTGCCGCTTACGCTGAACGCTACAACCTCTTCCTCGTTGACTTCCACCGGTTCAGGGACTTCGTCCCATTCGGGCGGATCGTTTATGGGGTTGATTGTAAGTATGAATGTTTCTTCTGTTGTCTCGTCACGGCGCGGATTCCTGTTGGATCGGTCGTTAGATAAGCGGCTGGTTGTTGGAACTGCCGAAGCTGTCGATAAGGAACGCAACTGCCTGACAGGACCACCGTTGATATCGGTTGTTCCTTCTGGATGCGCTGATTGATGACCGAGCGCTCTTAAGCCTTCCGGTCGGTCGTCGGCGACAACAGTTATCTCAACGCCATTAGGGAGGTTATAGTTCTCATCCGGATTGATAAAGAGAACGTTGTCTTCGTCGATGTCCATGTTCATCTCTTCCGTGTAACCACTGAAATCGAAGCTCATCTCATCGTCGTCCGGATCGTTGAATACAGTGTCCAGATCGGCAATTTCCACTTGGCGCGGGTCGGGGTCTTCGTTAACGTCGATGTCCGGAATCGGATGGATAACCTCAGGCGGACGGTTCAGGTTACCGACCGAGATCATCACCTGTGCTTCAACGTCGGATGTGCCGTCTGAAAGGATGAACAGTGCGGTGTAATCGCCTGAATCCTCGTAGTCGGTCTCCCATTCGAGGGTTGCGGTTCCGTCACCGTTATCATTAAACAACGCCGCTTCCGGGATGCCGTCCGAACTGTAATCTATCGTCAAATCATCGTCGTCGGGATCTTCACCTTGAACCTGTAGTTCAAGCGTGTCGGTCTCCGTAATTTCAATCTCATACGGCACGTTCGTCCATACCGGCGGTCGATTGACGTTGAGAACGGTGATCGTGACGGTTTCCTCGTCGGACAGTACCGGATCGCTGTCGTCATAGACCCTGAAGATGATACCTTCATAGACGCCGGACTGGTCGTAAGTCGGCGTCCAACTGAATAGATCATCCTCCAGCGTTGCACCATCGGGCAGGTTTTCAGCCTCGAAGGTCAGGTTGTCGTCGTCGGGATCGTTCGCTTCCAACTGCAGGCTGAACTCCTCAGTCTCATCGATCTCGAGGTCGCCGATCTCAGTCAGCACGGGCGGTCGGTTGACGTTGAGGACGGTTATGGTGATTGATTTCTCATCGAACAGATTCGGCTCGCCGTCGTCCCAAGCCCTGAAGATAACGTCCCCGTAAACGCCCGCCTGGTCATAAGTCGGCGTCCAACTGAACATATCGTCAACCAGCGTTGCGCCTTCGGGTAGATTTTCGGCTTCGAAGCTGATGTTGTTGCCATCAGGATCGCTTGCTTCCAACTGCAGACTGAACTCCTCGTTCTCGTCGATCTCAAGGCTGCCGATTTCAGTCAACACCGGCGGACGGTTGACGTTGAGAACGGTGATGGTGATCATTTCTTCATCGGACAGAATTGGCTCGCCGTCATCCCACACCCTGAATACAATCCCCTCGTACACGCCTGCTTGGTCGTAGGTAGGCGTCCAACTGAACAGGTCATCCTCTAATGTGGCGCCGTCCGGTAGGTTTTCGGCTTCGAAGCTGATGTTGTTGCCGTCAGGATCGTAAGCTTCCAGTTGAAGGTTAAATTCCTCAGCCTCTTCGATCTCAAGGTCGCCAATTCCAGCCAGCACCGGCGGTCGGTTGATGTTGAGAACGGTAATCGTGATGGTTTCCTCGTCGGACAGTCTTGGTTCACTATCATCCCAAACCCTGAAGGTGATGCCTTCATAAACGTCCGCCTGGTCGTAAGTTGGCGTCCAACTAAACAAGTCGTCCTCTAAAGTTGCACCATCGGGCAGGTTTTCAGCCTCGAAGGTCAGGCTATCACCATCGGGATCGTTCGCCTCCAACCGCAGGCTGGACGCCACAGCTTCTTCGATCTCAAGGTTGCCGATTTCTGCCAGTACCGGCGGTCGGTTGACGTTGAGGACGGTTATGGTGATGGATTCCTCTTCGGACAGATTGGGTTCGCCGTCATCCCAGACTCTGAAGATGACGTCCTCGTATATGCCTGCCTGATCGTAAGTTGGCGTCCAACTGAACAGACCATCGTCCAATGTGGCGCCTTCAGGTAGGTTTTCGGCTTCAAAATTGATGTTGTTGCCATCGGGATCGTTAGCTTCCAGTTGAAGATTGAACACCTCTGTTTCGTCTATCACAAGGTCGCCGATTTCAGACAGTATCGGTGCACGATTGACGTTAAGAACGGTGATGGTGATGGTTTCCTCGTCGGACAGTACCGGATCGCTGTCGTCATAGACCCGGAAGATGATGCCTTCATAGACGCCTGCCTGATCGTAAGTCGGCGTCCAACTGAATAGATCATCCTCCAACGTTGCGCCGTCCGGCAGGTTTTCAGCCTCGAAGGTCAGGTTATCGTCATCGGGATCGTTCGCTTCCAACTGCAGGTTAAACTCCTCAGCTTCCTCTATCTCAAGGTCGCCGATTTCAGTCAGTACGGGCGGTCGGTTGACGTTGAGGACGGTTATGGTGATTGATTCCTCATCGAACAGATTCGGCTCGCCGTCGTCCCAAGCCCTGAAGATGACGCCCTCGTAAACACCCGCCTGGTCGTAGGTTGGTGTCCAACTGAACATATCACCCACTAATGTTGCGCCGTCAGGGAGGTTTTCTGCTTCGAAGCTTATGTTGTTCCCGTCAGGATCGCTCGCGTCTAACTGCAGGCTGAACTCCTCAGTTTCGTCAATCTCGATGTCACCTATTTCAGATAACATCGGCGGGCGGTTGACATTCAGCACGGTGATGGTAATGGTTTCCTCGTCGGAAATATTTGGTTCGCCGTCATCCCACACCCTGAATACAATCCCCTCGTACACGCCTGCTTGGTCGTAGGTAGGCGTCCAACTGAACAGATCATCAACCAGTGTTGAACCATCGGGAAGGTTTTCAGCTTCGAAGCTGATGTTGTTGCCGTCAGGGTCGTAAGCTTCCAGTTGAAGGCTAAATTCCTCAGCCTCGTCGATCTCGAGGTTACCAATTTCAGACAGCACCGGCGGACGGTTGACGTTGAGAACGGTAATGGTGATTGATTCCCGGTCGGACAGGATAGGATCACCGTCGTCATATACCCAAAAGACAACTCTCTCGTAGACACCCGCCTGATCGTATGTCGGCATCCAACTGAACAGGTCGTCAACCAGCGTCGCGCCTTCAGGCAGGTTCCCACACTCAAAGAAAATGTTGTTGCCGTCGGGATCGCTCGCTTCCAACTGCAGGCTGAACGCTTCGTTTTCATCGATTTCGATATCGTCGATCTCCACGAAGACCGGCGGTCGATTGACGTTGTTGACAGTGATGGTAATCGTTTCCTCGTCGGACAACGACGGTTCACTGTCATCCCAAACCCTGAAGATGACGCCTTCGTAAACACCCGCCTGGTTGTAAGTCGGCGTCCAACTGAACAGATCGTCTAATAGTGTTGCGCCTTCAGGCAGGTTTTCAGCTTCAAAGGTCAGGTTGTCACCATCGGGATCATCAGCTTGGAGTTGAAGGGTTAATTCCTCGTCCTCATCGATCTCAAGGTCGCCGATTTCAGCAAGCACCGGCGGACGGTTGACATTGAAGACGGTAATTACAATGGTTTCCTCATCAGACAGACTTGGTTCGCTGTCGTCCCAGACCCTGAAGATGATCTCCTCGTAAACACCTGCCTGATCGTAAGTCGGCGTCCAACTGAACATATCGTCTACTAACGTTGCGCCGTCGGGCAGGTTCTCAGCTTCAAAGGTCAGGTTATCGCCGTCAGGATCAAACGCTTCCAACTGCAGACTGAATTCTTCTGCTTCGTCGATCTCAAGGTTGCCGATCTCTGTCAGTACCGGCGGGCGGTTAACGTTCAGGACGGTTATTTCGACATCGGCGGAAACCTCATCCTCACTGTCGGACATGGTGAACGTGGCAGTATGGGTTCCGGAGTCCTCGTAGGTTGTCTGCCAACTGAATGTTCCAGTGTCCGTACCGTCGAAATCGAACTCAACCGATTCGGGCAGGTCGTCCGAACTGTATGTAATCTCAATATCCTGCCCATCGGGGTCTTCGCCGGAGACCGTAAATTCGAGCAGATCGGTTTCGTCGATTTCGAACGATTCCGGCATCTGTGTCCAGAGAGGCAGTCTATTGACGTTCAGAATTGTTATACTGATCGTGGTATCAACATCGAATTCGGCATCTGACAGGGTGAACAAGGCGCCGTACTGACCGGCATCTTCGAAACCGGTTTCCCAACTGAAGCTGCCCGATCCGTCTTCATTATCGACGAACTGAACGGCTTCCGGCAGGTCATCCGACAAATACTCAATCGTTAGGTCGTCACCGTCCACATCAAATCCCACCACATCGAACTGGACTGTAGAATCCTCCGATCCTTCAAAGGCATCAGGTACGTCAATCCATTCCGGCGGGTCGTTTACCGCTGTGATGGTTACACTGAAGTCATCATCTGCCGATTCGTCGCGGCGGGGTGCCCGTGAATTAAATCCTGAGGTTGATGATATTGACCTTAATCCCCTGACTGGACCGTTGTCGCGAAGATCGGGTCGGAACCTTGCGACCGCAACTGCGCCTCCATCGTCGTATGCGGTGACTGTTACGGTCAGGTTTTCGCCATTGAAATTCTCCGGAGTATCCAACGTTAGCAGGTGGTCGTCGATAATTTCGGTTATCAGTGGATATTCGGGAACGGCTTCATAGGTCAGTACTTCGTTGTCAACGTCGTAGAATACTTCATCCAAATCGGTTATATCCCATGGTCCGGTGTCTTCCGCGAACTCCTGGTCGGGGATGGGCTGCACTACCACCGGTGGATCGTTAACATTGAGGATGGTCACCAGGAAGCCGTCTTCCGCCTCTTCCTGGCTGTCGCTGGCGATAATGAGCACGGGCAGATCGACATCAAAGAAGTTCAAAGGAGCATCGAGGGATAACACGTTATCTTCATCTAAATGTGTAAAGAGAGAATCGAAGGACAAAACCTGGTAATCGAGCTCGTCGCCATCAACGTCTATGAAGACAGTGTCCAGGTCTGCGATAATCCAGGGACCGGTGTCTTCGTCAACCTCCTGGTCCGGTATTTCAAACGCTACCACCGGCGGATCGTTAACTGCAAGAACTGTTACGGTGAATGTATGTTCTGTGGTTAGATCGCGACGAGGATCCGGGGAATTTACTGATCGGAGAATTCGGCTGGACCTCTCGTCCCGCCAATCACCTGTATTGTCGTCGGCGATGACCGTTACCTCCGCATCACCATTCCAATCCTGAGCGCTGTCGATCCTGAGCAGACTTTCATCGACGATCTCAACCGTGAAGTCCTCATTGTCGCTGAAGGCGGAATAGGATAGATCCTCACCGTTGGGATCGAAGAACACGGTATCGAGGTCTGCAACCTCAAACGGCTCGAAATCTTCATTGATTTCGAAATCTTCTATGGGGCTGACGACTTCAGGTGGATATGGTACATAAATACCGGTTCCGATGAGACGTACTTCAACAGTAGGCTCGTCCGGGTCGTCGGATGTAACAACTAGGAATGCTTCATAGTCAGCTTCTTCTTCCGGCGAGAACACAACCGAAACCATACTTTCAGCGTCGGGTCCGAGTATGATCGGGTCATCAAATTCGACCGAAAAGTTGTCACCCTCAACTCTGATATCGGAAACTGTCAGCTCGAACCAACCCTCGTTGCGCACCGTAACTTCCAGTGTGTCGGTGGTCAGGAAATCAACCTCACCGAAATCGAGCAGCATCGGCTCAACAGCGATATCGACTTCGAGAACACTGAATTGAACGTTTACATCAACGTACGGATGGATCGGATCGTTGGAGTAGATGTGCAGATCAACTTCGTATTCACCGAGCTCGAAGTCGTGCAGGTCAAGTGTCAGAACGGCATCCTGATCGCTATCAATTTCAACGATTCCACGCGCGGGGATAAGATATATCCAGCGGATCTCTTCGATGCCGTCGTCCACGATGTAATAATGCTCGTAGTTCCACGCTCCCAGGTAAAGGTTATAACCGTCGTGACCGATGCCGTCCCATTCCTCCTCGCCGCCCCATTCGAAGTCCGAAACGAGATCGACAGCCTCCCAATCACCGTTGACTTCGATCTGATAGATATGACCTGGCGTGTTGATCCAAAGCTGACCGTCCGGGTGCAGGTCGACCCACTGCAGGCTGCGCGAATTGCCTGTGATGAACTGTCGGTAGTTGTCGATCATACCGACTTCCTCGCCTTCAGTTGTCAGTACGATTATGTTACGCTCACCGGCATCCGACATGACGAGGAGATATTCATTTGTGCTGGACAGCGCTGTAGGTCTGATTTGTGTGTCGAACTGTCCCAGATTGTTGCCTTCCGCGTCCCAGCGTCCGAGCCATTGGCGCGCCCAGTTGACAACGTAGATGACACCGTCGAGCCATGCCGCTCCCATAGGGTGCTGTCCGTCGGGCTGCCAGGCGGTAACCTCCTCGAAGTTTCTGGCTGGATCTACCGCGCCGATGTAATCGTTGTTATAGCTGGTAAGCCACATCCATTCATTTTCGGAATCCCAGGCGATGCCCGCTTTGTGATTTTCACTTCCACTGCGCTGCCAGGTGAATCGGTCGATCTCTTCGCCAAGGTCGTCCCGGCTCGGTATGGATGGGCTGTTTATATGACGCGCCAGCCTGGAGTTACCGTCATCGCGCTCCGGACCGTCGATCACCTCGAAGCCGGACCACCATCTCAGTTCCGCCAGACCGGTGTTGGCGATGTTTATGATGTGATCATTTTCGGTGTCTGCCTGCAAGGTGTCCGTTATTGCGTCCGGATTTAGTTCAATCTGCGGCATGGCTGAGGCTAAGGCATGAAGTCTAAGCGTATCCTGTTCCTCGTCGGGATCGTTCGACGTAATGGTCATAATGCCTTCAAATTCTCCGGGATCGGGACCGGTAAATATGAATTCGATTTCCCTCGTATCGTAGGGGTCGATTTCAAACTGTGTGGGCTCGGCTGAGAACTCGTTCCTGTTGGAAACGATATCTTCGACAGTGAGTGAAGCGCCACCGAGGTTGTGAACCGTAAGCGGTACCCGGTATTCATAGCCGAAGTAGATCTCATCGTGATAACGGTTCCAGTCGGCCAAATCGGGCTCGTCCTCATCAACGAATTCCCAGGTTATCTCGATATCCGGCGCGGGGTCGACATTCATGGTAATACCGACTGAAACTTCCGAATGGATTGGGTCGTTTGATGAGAAGATTACATTCGCCAGGTATTCTCCCACGACCAAGTCCGTTGCGATAAAGGTGAGGGTTAAATCCATTGAGTTGCCGCTTGGTACTTCACCCTCAGTTGGGTCAAGCATTAGCCAGTAGAGTTCGGTGATGCCGTCGTCATAGACGTTTATGGTAGCGCTTTGGTAATTACCTATCCAGAGGTTATGCCCGTCATGAGCCATACCATCCCATTCTACATACGAATTCACCTGGAAATCCTGGACAGCATCATCACCAATAAGTTCCCAGTTATCGGTATCGACCGGAAGCTGCCAGACCCTGCCAGTCGTGTGAACCCACAACTGACCGTCCGGATGCTTGTGAACCCATTCGATAGCATGCCAGTTCTGATTACCAACACGCTGCCTCACACCTGAGAAATCACCGATACGATTGCCTTCAAGGTCGAACACATAGATATTGTTGTAGTCATTTGTGCCAACGATTAGTAAGTCATCCTCGTTATCGACAGCCACGCCGTTGGCATTTGCTCCATTGAGGTTCAGGTTCAGATTGTTCAGGTTGTTTCCTTCGAGGTCATAACGGCTTAGGTAAGCGC
>CAYYHI010000035.1:9946-18143 GCA_964471745.1 uncultured bacterium
TTTTACCATCGTGAACTGCAATATCCATTGGATTCTCAGCGCCGAGATTCCAGTCGGCTACGATCTCGTTGTCGTTATCGAGATCGAAGGCTACTGTTCGGTGGGGACTCGCGTATTGATTGTGCCACATCCAGTTGTTGTCAGCGTCGTACCCCAGGTTTTTATATTGGTTTGCACCGATGGGGGATTGGACACTGTATAAAACGTCACCCGCATCATCACGACGGGGCGCAACAGCTGTGCCAATTTGACGGATTGTACGAATATCAATGTCACGCTCCGGCTCCTGAACAATGTCTATACCTGCATCGAAGCGTAGCGTCGCCTCACCCTGATTTTCAACGGTTAGAGTTCTTTCAGCGATTTCGCCTGATCTGAGGGTAATCTCTATCGGTCTGGGGGTGATGCGAATCACAGGCGGATTTTCAGCGAGGACGTGCAGTGGTATCTGCAGTTCCGGGTCGGCTTCAGAATTGCTGTAGAATGTCAGAGTTGCATTATGCTCACCTGCTTCATCAGTTTCAAAGGTTAACATGACGTCCCTGCTCTCACCGGGATCGAGGTCAAACTCGTCGGCGTTGGCGGTAAAGGCTTCATCATTGATCCGTATAGAATCCACTTCGAGATCCGTAACACCTGAGCTGTTGACCTCGACTGTGATCTCGTATTCCAGATCGGGATAAATACCCTCGTAAGCGAGGTTCCAGTCGATATCGTCGGGATAGCCGTAATCCTCTTCCCATAAGACCTCGATATCCGGAGCCGCGTCGACATACATATAAACAGCCACTGTGATTTCCGGGTTTTCAGGATCGTTGCTGTTGATTATGAGCGTACCTTCGTAATCCCCACCCTGGAGCCAGCTTGCGTTGAGGATTACAGTGATATCGATATTGGAGTTACCTCCCAGCTCACCTTCTGTTATGTCCACTCTAAGCCAGAACTGTTCGGTAACGCCGTCATCGACTATAAAATAATCAGTCTGACTCATGCTGCCCAGCCAGAGATTTGTGCCGTCGTGACCGACGCCGTCCCAATCCGTGCTGCCCTGCTGCCAGTTGAAGTCTGAAATGCATTCGGTAATCTCCCACTCATCGGTGTCCACCGCAAGTTGCCAGATGTGCCTCGCCGTGTTGATCCAGAGTTGACCGTCGGGATGTTCATCAACCCAGCAGAGGCTGCGCGACGACTGATTGCCGACATATCCCAGCCAATCACCCTGTTGGATGGTGGCGATACCTTCGCCGTTGTATTCGATGATTTCGATATTTAGACCGCCACTAGCGGTGATATAGGCGATGAAATCGTCCGCACAGTCCACAGCGGTTGGTTGGTTCTGGAGGTTGAGGTTGCCCAGCAAATTCAGATCTTCATCGTACATTCGCAGTTGTTGATAACTCCAGGGAATTACGTAAAGGACACCATCGTGCCAGCCGGCGCCCATCGGTCCGTAATCCAGGTTCGTCCAGGCTTTTTCGCGGAAATTGTCAGTCGGATCGACCGCACCGATACCCCTGGCGGAATAACTGGTCAGCCACATCCAACTATTTTCCCAATCCCAGGCGATACCGGCTTTGTATGTGTTTGATCCGAAACGGTTGTAAGTGAATCTGTCCACAATATCCCCGAGGTCGTCGCGGTGAGGTCGTTCTGGACCTCGAATACTACGAAGCGTGCGAATCCCGTCGTCACGTTCAGGTTCTGAAATTGAGACCGGATCGATTGAAAAACGCAGCACGGCTTCACCGGTATTTGCTATATTCACGTTATGATATGCAACTTCGCCGGTGATCAGGCTGTCTTCAACTGTATCAGTGTCTACTTCAATTGCCGGAGGGTCAAGGGTTTCAGCGACGAGTTGCACCGGGTACTCCTCGAGGCGCCTGGCGTCCGAATATATCATCATGGTCGGATTATGCACACCGGATTCATTCGCATCGAGGGTTACGGTGACTGTGAGCTCACTTTCCGGGTCGATACTGAACTCATCGTGGTCGGAAGTGAAGAATTCTCCGCCTTCACCCTCAAATCTAATGCTGTCCACATTGGTCGGATCTTCAGCATAATTAAAGAAGGTCAGTTCGATATCGTAAGAACTATTGTTATAAAGATCAGGATAGGCTAAGTTCCAGTTCACTTCGTCTGGGAAACCGTGATCGTCGTCCCACTCAACGACGAGGCTGGGAGGTATCGAGATGAAGACCCTCACGTTCAGCGCCATATCCGGGTCGAGTGGATCGTTGGAATGGAAGATCATATCGGCTTCGTAAAATCCCTCGGTTTCGCCTCTGGCGTCAAGTGTTACATTTATGTCGAGGTTTTCACCTCCCGGTATGCTGCCTTCCATCGGTTGGTAACCCAGCCAGCCCCATTCGTTCATGCCGTCGTCGAAGATGCGGATTTCCGGAGTGGAGTATTGACAAGCCCACAGGTTCTCGCGGTCGTGAGCTATACCATCGTACATCATACCGGTACCACTGTCCCAGGTGTCGAATTCCTGTACTTTCTCGACAGCCTCCCATTCATCGGTATTGATGTTAAGCTGATGTACCGTATTGCCCTGGCT
The DNA here is from genome assembly GCA_964471745.1 of uncultured bacterium. GTDB lineage: Bacteria > Electryoneota > AABM5-125-24 > Hatepunaeales > Hatepunaeaceae > CAYYHI01. Next base: position 12,513 of record CAYYHI010000035.1, read on the forward strand.
TTGACCTCCATCGCGCTGTGTATTCAGCCATAGTTGACCCTCACGGTGTCTGTCAACCCAGCACATGCTTCTCGAATACCAGTTGTCTATCAGACCGCGGTAGTCGTTAATGACGCCAACCTGATCACCGGCGTCGCCGTCTTCGTCCAGTTCGAATACGTGAATGTCAAGGTTTGACTGCCCGTTCATGACAAAGAGCAGATCCAACTCTTCGCTGTAAGCTACGCCGCCTACCTGGAAATTAATGTTCACTCGCCCGAGGTTGTCGCCGTCTCGGCTGTACATGACAACATACCAGGGACCCTGTGGGGACAGAAGGTAGAGAACACCGTCCACCATACAACCGGACAGGCAGCCGGTCTGTGAGTTGAATCCTTCGCCGTCGACGCGGTCATAATTATCGTTCGGATCGACGGGCCAGACCTGGTATGGACTGATATAATGACAAATCCACATCCATTGGTTCTCAATGTCCCAGATCAAACCCTTGTAATTAGCTCCTCCGCCGACCGGATCGTCGAACGAGTCGATCAGATCACCCGCATCATCGCGACGTGGTCCATTAATTCCACGCAGAATACGCGCATCTCTAATCCCGTTATCACGTTCCGGTTCGCTGATTACTTCATGGTCGATGGTGAAATTCAGGGTAGCTTCGCCTTCGTTAGCCATATTGACCACGTGGTGGGTTGTCCAACCAACCCAGAGGCTGTCCGTAATCGACTCCGGATCGATCACCAGGACAGGTGGATCGAGCGCGTCGGCATGTACGGGCACCGGATAGTTAGGGTTATCTTCTGTGTTGTTATGGATCGTGATTGAGGATGTGAATTCTCCGCTCGTATCAGCTTCAAACGTAAGGGTTACTTCTCGTTCCTCGTCAGGTCCCAGCACAAACGCATTTGGGTCAGCCGAGAAATAATCATGCTCCGAAGTTGTGCCAATTACTTCCAGATCGCGATCACCGGCATTCCGGACAGTGATCGGTATATCGTAAGTAGCCGTTGCATAAACCTCAGCAAAAACCTGATTCCAGTCTACAACGTCCGGATAGCCGGCATCCTCCGACCATTCAACCTCGATCGCCGGCGCCAGGATTACAGCTGTGGCGGTCAGTGAAACCTCGTACTCGCCCTGATCCGGATCGTTGGAATAGACGATCATGGTTGCATCGTGTTGACCGCGCTCTTCGGTGTGGAAAGTAACGGTTAACTCACCGGTCTGCATGGGCGGCACTGGGATAAGGTCATCTTCTACACTAAAGGTTTCATTATCGAAGTCGACGCTGTCTATCTGCAGCGTTGCAGTGCCGTCGTTAATCACTTCCAGTGCGATATCATAGTCATAACCGACCAGCACGTTCTCGTAGGCTTGATTCCAATCGATGATATCGGGATAGCCGATCTGGTCGTCCCAGACGAGCTCGATGGATGGTATGCCGATAACCACAACAGAAACAGTTACAACCATATCGGGATTTTCAGGATCGTTGGACAGAATATGAACGTCGGCAGCGTAGTCGCCTTCGATGAGTCCATAAGCGTCGATAATCACGTTCATCTCCAGGTTGCCCTCGGCGGCAACCTCATCCTCGACAGGTTCGACCCGTATCCACAGGGGCCATACACGGGATATGCCGATAGCGTGCCCTGCCACAAGGTAGTCCTCTTCATCCCGCAGTATCTCAAACCCGTAATCCTTGTCTTCGTTCTGCAATCCGACCAGTTGAACGCCGTCGGGTGAGCCGGTTTCGGCGTACTGATATTTAATCATTCCGTCCGGAGTCAGCACAATCTGGAACGTCCAGCTACCCTGACCGCTGATATGAGGAATGTCTACCCAGGACATAACCGCCATCTCTTCATCCGACCAGAAGTAATAATTTCCACCGCCTGCCGCTGGATTCCAGTCACTCATTGCCACGCCGAGGAAGTTTTCGGGAGCGCGGTTAGACGGTAGTTCTTCCCAGTTTGCATAGCTGTAATAAGTCCTGGTGCTTGTGAACGACGCCCAGCCGTTGGAACACATATTGACGGAGTTGTAGCTGTTACCATAAAACTCAAAATCAAATCCGAGATCGAATGGTCCCTCGTTGGTGTCGTTACCGAATTCCACATCGATTACACCTTCGCGGTTGCTGACGTTAATCCAGTTGTAATCGGGCCCATCCTCCTCGTCGTTGTCGCGCCATTCGTATTCGATTTCATCCGGTCCGCCGCGCCGGTCGCGTCTTGGAGCAAACTCGGGTTCCTGTGTTATATTAACTTCAGTCTGAAAGATCAGTAGTGTATCACCGTCATTGGATATGTCGAAATTCAGTGTATCCATATCGCCGGTATCAATCTGCGTATCAAGTGCTTGCGGGTCGATCGCTATTATCGCTCGGTAGGGCTCCTGGTGCCAGTAATATGCGCCCATGTCGGCGCGGGTTGCTTCGGGATCCTGCGGCAGGTTTGGGTCACCGGTGTCTATGCATGGTGACTTGGTTTCGTCCTCTTCGCGCCAGTTTTCCCATGTGAGTTGGAAATCGCCGCCATCGGGATCGGCGAACAGCGGATCGGCGTCGATGTTGCTTTCACCTTCCCAGCCACCTTCGATATCGGAGTACGTGATACCGATTTCACCATTGTCGTCGATTTCAGCGGGATCGTTGTCCCTGACAATACAACTGTTCAGTATCGGTCCAGCATCTTCGTCACAGTAAAAGCCACCGCCATCGTTATTGGTAATATTCTGGCTGAGGGTGCAGTTAATGAGTTCGGGATTGGCGTTGTAGCAGCTTATTCCGCTGCCGTCAAAGGATGATGCGTTCTGAATCACCGCGACATTCCGAAGCAGCGCATCCGATTCCAGTAGATAGATACCGCCGCCCCGCACAGCCGTGTTGGCTTCGATCTCAACAGCATATATGACCGGATTGGAGCGCGAGATTATAATACCTCCGCCGTTTTGCGCATCTCCGTTGAGGATGCTGAAGCCGGTAAGTATCGAATTTTCAGTCTCGCTGTTATCGAAGGTCACAACACTTCCGTTGCCGTCGCCGTCGATGATGGTTTCGTGAATGTAATCCCGGTCGTTAGTTAAAAGAAACAGACTGCCGACAACTATCTCCTTGCCCAGAAAGTCGATATTTTCCACGTACTGACCGGGATGAACCAGCACTGTGTCGCCGTCGGCGCAGGAGTCTATCGCCGCCTGAATGGTCTCGAACTCATCGGGCACAACAAACACTCGGACGTTCCCCTGATTATAGAACAATGCACCCATGTCAGCGCGGGAGCCGTCCCTATCCTCCGGTGAGTTTGGATCTCCGGTATCGATGCAGGGACTGCCTTCGTTCAGGCTTAAATCGCCGTTTTCCGGATCGACCCAATCCGGATCGTCCTCGATGTTGCCCTCGCCGCCATAGCCGTGTTCGATATCTGAGTATGTTACGGTCAGCGCATCCGGCATGCCGAACGGGGTATTGCCGTAAAGGATCGAGTTCAGAATTGTTGCGTCCGAACCGTCGAACCGATGGAAAGCGCCGTTACCGAGGTCGGCCGTGTTGCCGGAGATGGTTACGTTTATCATTGTAGGGTCGGAGTTATGAGTAGCATAGACTCCACCGCCGTATCTGCGGGCGTAGTTGTCCCAGATAACCAGATGATCAAATATCGGGCTGGACGAGTTGAGGTAGATTCCTCCCCCGTAGTTCGTAAGTCCGTTCTGGAGGGTAAAACCGACCAGTTTACAGTTCGGACTGACATCGCTGCGAAAGTTGACCACGCTGCCAATCTGATCGCCATCGATAATCGTTCTGGTGACGAAATTATCGTCGTTCGTGGTTAGAAAGAGACTTGCCACCACGATATCCTTGCCGATGATCGAGATGTTTTCAACGTATGTTTCGGGTTGAACAAGTACAGTGTCGCCGTTATGGGCGGCGTCGATGGCAGACTGGATCGTTTCGTATTCGTTAGGAACGTGACGGATGCGAGCCTCTGTGGGTATTCCGCCGAACGTCAGGAGAAGCAGAATAACGATCGGTAAATTAACGGCAGAACGCATGATGAACTCCGTATATCTGTTAAACAAGGTGGGTTACGGTGGTAGAGTTTGAAAGTCGCAAGTTACAAGTTACAAGTCTTGCCACTTGCGACTTGTGACTTCCGGCTTGCAACTTTTAACTATCCCACCACCTTAATAAGGCAACCAATAATCGATAATTGACAGTCAAAATCGATCATCAATAATCAACATTCTACAAATTAACAAAATAAACCGTAATAATCAAGTGATACAGATCACATTGGCAGGAGAATAGTCAGGTTATTTTAAGTTAAAAAGTTAAAAAGTTGGAAAGTTGGAAAGTTGGAAAGTTGGAAAGTTGCAGTGTGGCACTGGTTGATTGTCAATATAGCCCACCTGCTCAACCAGTGTTTCAATATACTAGAAGATTGATTAAGCTTTTAACCCGTACCCTTTATCAGTCCGAACAGGTTTGCCGGTTATCCATTCGGGATCGTGTTCGAAGAAGAATATCCAATCCTCTTTGACAGCTTGATTTAAGATTCGCTTCTTCTCTTCGAGAGTTGTTACAGGATAGAGATCGTAAGCCATTATCCAGGGAAGGTTGAACTGGACTGCCAACGGGAACAGATCAGCAGCGTAAACCAGGGTTTTCCCGCCCGAGCGGACTCGCACTAATTGCATACCCGGCGTATGACCGTTGCATATTATCGTATCGATGCCATTCATCAACTGACATTCTCCATCCACGACCTCCGCCACTCCCGAATCGATTAGAGGTTCAAAGTCTTCTTTCAGATAACTCGCCTTATCCCGTTCCAAACCGGAGCGCGCATGTTCCAACTGGCGCTTCTGGATGTAATATATAGCGTTGGGAAATGCCGGTTTCGGATTGGTTTCCTTATCGATGGTCGAGCCGCCGGCGTGATCAAAGTGTAGATGAGTTATAATCACATCGGTTATCATTTCCCGTGACGTTCCAGCCGCATTCAGAGCATCATCGACGAAGTTATCGCTGCCTCTGAAGCTGTATATCTTCCTGAATTTCTCTCTGCGTCCCTCGCCAAATCCCGTGTCGACAAGAATCTTCCTCTCATCAACTTCTATCATCATGGCGCGCATTACCATATCTATGGTATTCTTTTCATCGGCTGGATGGTATCTTTCCCATAGAACTCGGGGAATAACACCGAACATTGCGCCACCGTCAAGGCGGAAATGCCCGAATTCAATGGGTGTTATTTTGAACCTGCCTAACTGCATTTCTGATTCACCTGTTGAACAGACTTTGAAATTTTGGATTATAGTCTGTAGTCCGACTACCGACTACTGACTACCGACTACTGACTACTGACTACCGACTACTGACTACTGACTACCGACTATGGATTTTGGATTGCGACTTGTCGAATTTTTCAGCCGAGTGAATATAGTGAACATAATTAGACCCTTTTGAAACACGGGTTGGGCAGGTGGGCGGTAAAGACAACCAACCCGTGCCACACAAACCTGTTAACATTCCGCTTGCTAACTTGCGACTTGATCACTTGATTACTTATCGTCTATTGAAACACGGGTTGGGCAGGTGGGCGGTAAAGACAACCAACCCGTGCCACACAA
>CAYYHI010000035.1:18243-21986 GCA_964471745.1 uncultured bacterium
AACATTCTGTTCGCTTACTCACTTACTCGATCACTCGCTTACTCGCTTACTCGATCACTCTATTGTCTGATCGCAGTTAGAAATTGTTCTGAAGTCTCTATCCTGCGATTTAGATCGAGCTTCACGATGTGTCGCTGACCGTTGATTACCTGAGTCAATAACAGATTACCATCCTTGTCGAAGCTGCATAACGGCGTTGGTGTTCTGCCGATGAACGTGAATTCACCGGTTGATCGGTCTATCAGAAGCGCTTGATTCCTTCGGTTCAGAACCAGCAACTGTTTTCCATCCGGTGAGATCTGCGGGTAGAAGAGACCGCGCTTAGCAAGATCGACCGATAATTTTCCACCGTTGACAGATCTTCTGAAGATTCCCCGGTCGGTGGTAAAGATCAGCGAATCACCGCTCGGTGTGAATACAGCGCCGGTGACAGGTTCACCGATGCGGCTGAGGATTTCCAGCTTGCATTTCTCAGGATTGAGCATGACAACTTCTACAGAAGCTCGCGTGCTCCCGACATCACGCTTGACCAGCAGTAAAGAACCGTCATTGCCGAAATGCGGTGTAACAGGTAACAGGTCGGCGTCGGTCATCTTTTGAGGTCGTGATCCATAGCGCGCACGTATGCGATAGAGATGGAATCTTCCCACGCTTCTACCCGGGCTCCAGTTTCTATTGGGTGATCCGTAAAAGTAAACCCACTTATTATTCGGGGAGAACATGGGCCATGCCAGGGAAGGTAACACCTGCTGCAGTCCCTTCATCAAAGGTGTTTCCTGGCTTCCGTTCGAGGTCGCCTTATAAATGTATTGATCGGGTTCGTTGTCTCTTCCGAGGTCTTTTATATAGACGATAGATTTCCCATCGAGTGAACGTGAACCGTCCCAGCCTTTGACCACTGTCTTTGAAGCAAACGGGTCTACGCCCACCAGACGACCGAACTTCCTGGCAAACTTAGGATCAGCGGTGGCGTTAGGCAGACGAGCGACTAATTCCGTAAGTTTCCGGCGGACAGCAATGGAGTCACCTACAATAAGTCCAGCGTCCAGCTGAGCCAGCCTGGCGTCGATATCATCGGGATTCTTGGCGATTTTCCAATCCATCTGCACCCAATCGACTCCAGCGGGTCCGATCAGGAAACCAAGCTCCTGAATCACGGAATCGGGTGCGTTCTCACCGCCAATGGAACTCATGAGTCGTTTGAAATAATCATTCGCTGCTACCGTGTCCTTCATCCGGCATGATGCCATTATTATGCTGGACAGGATATCCGGTCGGTCCCCTTTTTCCCCAATCAGATTCCCGAGATGTTGCTGGGCAATGGGCGCGCTCAGTTGATTGTATCTCTCTTCACCAAGCAGGGAAACGGCAGGTCTGTACAGCGACGCAGACCGACTGCTGTCGGGCCAGTAATGGAGAGTTGATATGATCTGCTTCTCAAACTCAGGGATATTCTCAGATAGTGATAGAGTTTCCAGCGCCATTTTATTGGTCTTCCAGTGTCCGGGTCTGTTCTGCAGCGAACGTTGGAAAGCCCTGGCAGCCATAGTTGGATTGTTTTCCTTATTGAGCCAGTACATCCCGGCTTCAAAGTCTTTGTCGCCACATCCGGCAACAATCAACAGTACACTGATGGCGATGGTTGGAAGGATACATTTAGTGTTCAGACTGGTCATGATTAACCTCTCATTCCACGAAACCAATGTCAATAGGTTTTTGTGAACGTTTTGAACATAAAGCCACATATTGAAACACTGGTTGAGCAAGTGGGCTATATTGACAATCAACCAGTGCCACACTGCAACTTTTCTACTTTGCAACTTTACAACTTTACAACTTAAACATTGAAACACCGGTTGAGCAAGTGGGCTATATTGACAATCAACCAGTGCCACACTGCAACTTTCCAACTTTTACACTTTTCAACTTTGCAACTTTCCAACTCATTCTTCTTCAGCAAGGAACCTCTCAGCCTCGATGGCAGCCATACACCCGCTGCCGGCTGCTGTGACAGCCTGGCGATAGACGCTGTCCTGTACGTCGCCGCAAGCGAAGACACCGGGGATGCCGGTTTTGGATGAATCCGGTTCGGTGATAATATAGTTTTTCGGATCGAGCTCGAGTTGTCCTTGAAACAGTTCGGTGTTGGGCTTGTGCCCAATAGCGAGGAAAGCTCCCTGCGGTTTGATAGTGCTTTCTTCACCTGTTTTTGTATTTTTAATTCTGACGCCCTGCAAGCCGTCAGAGTCTGATCCGAGAAAATCTACTATAACATGATTCCAGAGGAAGTCTATCTTGGGATTATCGAATACCCGCTGCTGCATTATCTTTGTAGCGCGAAGCTCATCCCGCCGGTGAATGATTGTGACCTTGCTGGCGAATTTCGTAAGGTAATCGGCTTCCTCGCAAGCGGAATCGCCTCCGCCGATGACCACGATTTCCTTATCACGGAAGAACCAGCCGTCGCAGGTAGCGCAGGCTGATATGCCGTGCCCCATCAGACGGCTTTCCGATTCGAGCCCCAACAACCTTGCCGTGGCGCCGGTGGAGATGATCACCGCATCGCCAAGTACAGACTTTTTACCGATGGTTATTTTGAACGGTCTTTCATTTAAGTCGACTTTCGATACGGCGTCGGTGATGAAGCTCGTCCCGAACCGTTCCGCCTGCGTGCGGAAGTCATCCATTAGTTTCGGTCCCATAACACCTTCGGGGAAACCGGGGTAGTTCTCAACCTCGGTAGTGATTGTGAGCTGTCCACCGGGTTGCGTGCCTTCGATGACCAAAGGTTTCAGGTCGGCACGGGCGGTGTAGATGGCTGCTGTCAACCCGGCTGGTCCTGATCCGATGATTACTACGTGGTAATGTTCACTATTGTCCGGCATTCTATTTACTCCATATCATGGTCGAATTAACGTCTTGATAGAATAATGTACGAATTATTAGGCTGAAGATAAATAGGAATGGCTGACAGAAACGGTTTCACTGCAAAAGGATGAGATGCTTCACTTCGTTCAGCATGACTTTGCTATTCAGCATGACATTGCTATCGCACGAGCCTCGGACCGGCTGTTCCAACCCCGCGTGCATCGCTGGCGCCGAAGAATTCACCGGTATCTAAATCAATCATCACGCCCTGGCTGAGCGACCAGAGGCTCTTCTGTTCCACGTTCCAGCCGCGGTTGCGCAACTCGTTCAACACTTCCGGGGGGACCTCTTCCTCGACATACAGCTTATCCGGTTTCCACTGCGTATGAACCCGTGGCGCATCGATCGCGGCTTGTATGTCCATCCCGAAATCGACCACGTTGATGATAGCCTGTGCCACCGATGTGATGATCTTCGGTCCGCCGACGCTGCCGAGGCACATATAAGGCTTGCCGTCCTTGAAGACAAGGGTCGGTGACATCGATGATAGCGGTCGTTTGCCGGGTGCGATTGCGTTGACATCGCTACCGACAAGGTCAAATTCGTTGGGCTCTCCCGACTGCTTTGAGAAATCATCCATAGTGCTGTTGAGAAATATCCCCATTTCTGGGACGTAAACCAGCGACCCGAAGGATGTGTTGACAGATGTAGTGATGGCGCACATGTTCCCATCACGGTCGATCACCGATATATGGCTTGTATTCCTGTCGGTTTCAGTGCCCCACGGATCGCCCGCTTCTTTGACCGGATTGCGGTGATTACGGTCGATATTCTCGCGAAGTTTATCGGCATATTCCTGCGCAACCAGTTCCTCG
>CAYYHI010000036.1:0-20906 GCA_964471745.1 uncultured bacterium
GACCAGCAGTCATTCTGAAAGACCAGCAGTCATTCTGAAAGACCAGCAGTCATTCTGAACGAAGTGAAGAATCTGCAACTGGATATACATTTTAGTTCAATCCTGAGATTCTTCACTTCGTTCAGAATAACATCGACAGAAATTCGCAATTATTTGAAATTTAAATGCTTATTAGATTGTTATACATACTTACAAGATTATACACTAATCCTATCCGCCCGATAACGCTGATTTCAGATCTTCCAACTTCCCCCTGACACTTCCGTCGATGACATTGTTGCCAATCCGGACGCGCATTCCGCCCAGCAAGTTGCGTTCGATCTTGCGTTCGAGCTCCAGCTTGCACCCGAAGCGGGTTTCAAGTGTCCTCTTTACATTATCGAAAGCAGCATCATCCAGCGGTACGGCGGTCTCGACGACCCCGGGCGCAATCCCTCGATGGATATTCAGCATATCCGTAAATAAACGATACGTTGCGCCCAGAACCTCCGGTCGATTCTTGTCGATAACCACGCGCATGAAGTTAAGGGTAAATAATGATGCTTCCGCAAATACCTTCTCGATCAGTATCCATTTCACCTTCCGTTGGATCGACGGATTCGCGAGGAATTCCTTGAGTTCAGCAGATTCGTGCAAAGCCTGGTCGAGTGCGGCAAGATCACTTGCAATTCGCTCGAGCTCGCCTTTCTCCTGTGCGACTTCAAACAGCGGCTGGACGTAGCGCCGCGCCAGACTTCCGCTCAATTGGAGTTCCCCTCGAGGCTTTCCATCACCAAGCGGCGATGATCTTCTGTGTCGAGCGTCTTCCCGATTACCTTTTCTGCTGCGGCAATTGCCAGACCGGCGACCTCAGCGCGGATTTCATTAACTGCCGCTTGTCGTTCGAGGTCGATCTGTTTCCTCGCCTTGTCGATTATTACGTCGGCATCCACCTTGTACTTTGCTTTCAGCTCCTCGCCGACACGTTCGGCATCCTGACGCGCTTTGGAGACAACACTCTGCGCCTCAGTATGGGCTTCCGACAGCTTCCGGCGGTATTCTTCCAGCGAACGATCGGCGTCCTCGCGGGCTTGTTTGGCGGCTTCGATGTTGCCTTTAATTCCCTTTTCACGCTCGTCAAGCGCTTTCAAAATGGGAGTCCATGCCGCTTTCTTCAGGATGACCAGAAGAATCAAAAACGACACGATCGTCCAGATCATCAAACCTGGATGTATATCCAGCATAGTGTTCTACTCGTTCTTGGGTTTGTAATGCTCCGGCAGGGGCGCTGTATTAAGGCAGGCTATCCCCGCCGATGCCGTTTAACTTACCAGATACTCATAAACCTTCTATTAAGCCTTCAGGTTGAGCAGCAGACAGATCACGGAACACAAGAGCGCAATACCTTCGATCAACGCTGCGGCGATGATCATTGCGGTCTGGATCTTGGCAGCGGCTTCAGGTTGACGGGCGATGCCGTCCATGGCATTGGCTGCGATGCGCCCGATGCCGATGCCGGCGCCGATAGTGGTCAGCCCGGCGCCTATACCGGCTGAAAGATAAGCGAAGCCGACGTCGCCCATCTGGGCAAGAAATGCAAGCATTGGTTTAGTTCCTCCAAGAATTAAATTAAACTGTTACAGAGTTATAATTTCGACAACAATGTAATAAAGTCCACCAAATCGAATAGGTTATTCAATCTATCATCTAATTCGCATATTTCAACAACGCATTTCTTATGAACGTGCACAACACCATCAATACATGGATCTTTCAATAACTTACTCAAACGTGAAGGATCATATTCATTTGTTATTACATAATATAATAACTTGCTACGCACTGACCCTCTATGAATGCGTTCATAAGCAGACTTATAAATCGGACATTCATTGGTAATGTCACTCAATCGATCATGCCTTATACTCCATTTCCCGGATATTATTAAACATGGTAAATCATCCCAGAAACCAACTATGTCAATTCGTGGAGCAACACTGCGACCTGGAAAAGTTATTCCACGAAATATCTCAGCAGCATTTTTCTCAAGTTCAATACTCAAGTCCTGCGGACCAAAGAGATTAATAATATGTTTTGTCAGACCAATGAATGCAATCCCAAGGGAATTCTGTCGTTGCAAACCAATATAGCTTTGTTCTCGCATAAGGCGATCAAAGTAAGTATGTACACTTTGCTTATCTACAAGTAAACAATCAGATAAATAATGCTTTACAAGATCAGCTCTTTTTTGCCATATACTTGGCGAAATCCAACTTTCTTTTCTTTTTTTATTAGCAGGTCTCAACTTATCAGCATCAATAATATGTGGTAAATGATCATAACTCAGATGATTAATCTCTTCAAACCAAAGGAGAGTTTGATAAACACCAAGCCAAGCTGTGCTAACATTAAAACCTTCAGGATATCGAGAATTCTCGAATATCTTAATTGTATCAATAATTGTTTTTTCACGAGTTGGCATTATTATCCAGTAAATACCTCAACTATTTATGTAAACCAATAACGTACTCTCTGTGAATCCTATTTTCAATGGATGATAATGGTTGAATGTTTTTATGAACTGGTAACATTCTTCTGTTCCTATCTAAAAATCTTTCCTTTATTCCAACAATATCGAATCCAACTTGTTCAGCAATATCTGCTAAACACAGATGCGTTTTTACATCAAGACCCCGCATAGTAGATGTTCCTATAACCATAACTGCAGAACAGTTTTTCTTCAATACGCGATACATTTCAGTAATTGTCATTTTCATCTCATTATAATATTTTGCCAATATCGCAGCTTTATATGGATCTGTTATAAATAGGAACTTTAAAATAGATTGGGCGTTTTCCGGCAATTGATTAGAATCAATCTTCTCCTTCTTTTCGGCTCCGAGATATTTTGATCGCAAATTTGATAATTCGTCTAATACTGCGCCAAACCAAACAAGTGAGAACTTATGAGCTCTCATATAATCAATTGCATTAGCATATGGTGGTGAAGTGACAATTAGATCAATTTTCTCATCTGCAATGGGCAGTAAACGGGCATCTCCTGTGATGGGAGTAGAAATTCCATTAGTTTTCATTCTTGATACACTATTAATATTCTTGTTTATTCGCAATGCAAATTGATCTAGCGCGTTTTTGGGAATTTTATTACTATCCAAGTGTGGACGAGTATGAGCCAAATCTCTTGCTCTTGTAACTCCTCCAGATTTTGTAACTATTATTGATGATAATGTTAGTTTCAGAAAATTATAAGTATCTTTGTCCTTTACATCTTCGATCGCTAAGATAAGCGCCATTAACTCACGTTGTGTCTTAGGAAAGTACCAATAATCAATAAAGGATTTTGTCTTGTTATCAAACCTTTGTTTAAGCTCGTGTTCGATCTTTTCCTCACTATCCAAATAATCTCTTGCATCACGTAATACTTCTAATCCAGTTTTCCCTAATATATCTGTATCTAATGGTGTAATTTTAATCTGACAGATTAATATAGCAAGAGGATCAATATCAATGCCAATACCTTTTCTGTTTTCCAGTGAAGCTTCAACAATGGTAGTACCAGAACCTACCATTGGGTCTAATACAACATCTCCTGGATCTGTCAGATTCCTTATGAAAACTCGCGGTAGTTGTGGAGGAAACTTGGCTGCGAATGCATGAAGATCATGTGTTGCATATAGACTTTTCTCATTATGAAAATCCATTTCACTTTTCAATAGAAGACTAAGAATATCGCGCTTTGTTAAGTTCCCAGATCGAAACGATATATCTGAAGCTACTGAAGTTTTGTGATATACGGGATCAAAAAGTAATTCAAGATTTTTTGATTCACTCATAGTTTAAACCTATTAACTGATCTCCTCAAAAATCAATGACTCGGATGCATGGTCATCGAAGTAAATATCGCCGTCAGAACCGTAAACACAAACGCCTGCAGGTGGGCGATAAAGACCTCCAATATCGATATACCGACTACACCCAACAACGGCAGCGGTCCGATGACGTACCTGAAATAACCGTGCACCATAAAGACCAAACCAAAGAACGCCAGTATCACCGCATGTCCCGCTACCATGTTGGCAAACAGACGGATGCACAGCGCAAACGGCTTGGTGAACATGCTTATGATCTCAACCGGAATCATAATCGGGATCACGAATACCGGCAGCCCCGATGGAACCATTGATTTGAAATGTGTGAAAAAGCCGTTCTTGACAATGCCCGACCCCTGGATCACGATGAAGGCTATTATCGCCAGCCCCGCCGTGACGTTCACATTGCCGGTGGCGGTTGAGCTCGAAGGCACCAGCCCCAACAGGTTGCAGGTCAGGATGAAAAAGAAGACCGTCAGGAAATACGGCAGCAGCCTGCGTCCGTCCTTCTCGCCTATATTCGGATAGACAATCTCATCGCGGACGAAGAGGACGTAAACCTCCAACAACTGTGCGAACTTGTTCCTCATCAACTTGCCGCCCCTGAAAGCCAGGGTAAACGATAGCAACAGAATCAATCCTGCCAGCCACATGAAGATGACCGGCTTGGTTATGGAGAGATCGATCCCGAACAGCTCAAAGTGAAGCGGTTCCAGGGAGAAATTCCAGAAAAACAGTTCTATATTATTCAGATCGGTCAGATGGTGTACTATATCGACGCCCTCGCTGTGTCCGGCGCCGTGGGCTGCAGTCTCCGCTACGTGTGATACTTGTTCTGTCATGTGCGCTTAAGATTGGTTTACGATTTCCCTGTTCACCCAGAAGTAGAGCGATTCACAGACCTGATAAGCAAAAACGAATGACAGGCAGCCAACCGTGAAATCGGTGACATCCCAACCGGCTTTCACCAGTCCCAGCCAGATCCCCGCCATCAGTACGATCAGTTTATAAAAAAATCCCCCGATAAACGTTTTCAAGACAGTTTTTGTCTCTCGCGAACGCATCGCTCGAATCAGGAGATAAAACACCGGCAGTACAGTAAGCGACGCCAGCGCAACACCAGCGATCTTATCGATATCCAAACCGGGATTACCGACCGCAAGTGTAATCACCAGTGCCAGGATCAACACCCCCACCATATACTTGCCCGCCTTAGTCATCATTACCCTCGCCGCTTTCCTCGCTCTCACTCTTTTTCTGTATCTTGTTCAATGTTCGCACGAGATTGATGAATCCTCCTGTCCCGCCTATGAAAGCGCCGAAGATTGCGAGCATCGGTCTGGTTCCGAGCTTGCCGTCCAGCCAGTAGCCTAAGAAGAATCCCGCCAGCACCGAAACTGCCAAAGTCATACCGAGGTGGGAGTAAGCGGTAACGTTGCCCCATTTATTCTGCCTCGGCATAGCTCATCCGGTTACTTGTGAAAAATTTTATTTGAAACAATCACAAAAATCTCCCTCGCACGAGGGAGATTATCAATATTACGCTGCCTACTCGTCGTCCGACAGCGTAATCTTGCGCGGGGGATGCTGAGGAACGGTTGCGCCTGCATCACTCATGTCGCTATTGCCGTTGAACACAGCGCCTTCCTCTACCACCAGGCGTGTGGTTTTCAGATCGCCGGTCAATCGCGACGAACGTTCCAGGACTGTTTTCCCTGAAGCTGAGAGTTTGCCGATGACCCTGCCGCCCAGAATCACATCCTTAGCTGTAATGTCACCCTCAACGGAACCGCCAGAGCCGATGGTTATGGTTCCGGATGAAGTCAGTTCACCTTTAACCTTACCATCTATCCGCATCGACTGCTTGACCGTCAGCCTGCCTTCGAAGTCGGCGTCCGGTCCAAGGATCGTGGACAGCTCCCCTGTACCGGCAATAATGTTTTTGTCAGTTCTTGCCAAGGATAATCACTTAAAGTTTAATTTATGGGTGTTGTCCCTTGATGGTTGTCATTCCCGCCTTCCAGTGTGTCCAAGATTACCAAATTGTCTCAAGATTCATCATTCCAACGGAAGTTGGAATCCAGAGAAGTTGCTGATATTGCATACGTTACTTGATTCCGCTTTTCGATGGAATGATGAGGTTCTATGTGTTTTTCTCATTCTCGGACAAGCTGTTTCACGGGAATGACAGTTACATAAGGACATTACCAACTTATATGGTTAATCTAAAAACTTCACTTACAAGATTCACAATTCAGCCGTCTTGGCAGCCTTGTGATCCTGCACGAATTCAAGAGGATCGACAGCGACACCGTCCTTCCATATCTCGAAATGCAGGTGCGGCGCGCTGGAAGCTCCCGATGTACCAAGCAACGCAATCGGCTCGCCCCGACGAACTTCATCCTGTACCGATTTAAGGTTGGATAGGTTGTGACCGTAGAAGGTCATGTAACCGTTGCGGTGCGCTACAATGATACACTTGCCGAAATGTGTCGTCCAGCCGGAGAAAGTAACACGACCTGCTGCGGCTGCTCTGATCACAGTTCCGGTCTTGCCTGCGATATCGATGCCGAGATGACTGCGCTCAGGAAAGATGTAATCCCGGCGAAATTCCTGAGAAATAAACCCATCCGCCGGCATACAGGTCGGCATACTGTATGCCATAATGCGTTCGACCGCATAGGAATCACCACCAATAAGATATTCACCATTCTCAGATACTTCGCCGCCTCCGGCAAGCGCATCCTCAACTGACAACAGGGTATCGGTACGACCGATCTCGAGATGACCACCGAGTGACCTGATTATCTGCGCCAGTATCTGTCGACTCTGGTCAACTTCACGTGCCACGCGTATGATCCTCGTGTTCTCCATCTCGAGCTGGATATTTTCGGCTGACAGCCGGTCATAATCAAGAGCCCGTCTCGCCAGTATCGAATAGCTCGCCGCGCCGGTGATAATCGCAAGAATTAGAAAACCAGCTACCCAGGCTGAAAATTTAAGCCAGAATACCGATAATTTATAGCGGCGGGGATTGCCACCCTCATCCGGTACAATTATAATGTTCAGCCGTTTACTCATGATCCATTTTCAGTATAATCAATCCTAATGAGCAATTAAAATGGTAAATCTATTATTTTTGAATCGGTAAATCAAGACTTACTTCAGATTTTCTCATATTCTGGCGCAACCACTCGCCCAAAGCGATCGAAGCGCTTACCGACACGTTCAGCGATGCCACTTTCCCAACTTGCGGTATCCTCACCAGCATATCGCACCGCTTTCTGACAAGTTGGGAAATGCCCTTACCTTCTCCTCCCACTACGAAACCGATCAATCCGGTCAGATTCATATCCCACAGTTGCTCTTCACCATCCGCATCAAGACCATAAACCCAATACCCCCGATCTTTCATCTCCCGGATCACTCGATCAATGCTCGTTGCAGCGGCGATCGGCAGGCGTAGAGCGGCGCCGGCTGAAGCTTTTATCACCAGCGGCGTCAAGCCCGATGCGCCATGTTTCTTAATTATCACGCCTCCGCCACCCAGAACCTCAGCCGAACGGATTATCGCGCCGAGATTACGGGGATCCTGAACGCTGTCGATGAGCAGTATCGGATGCGGTACCTGGCGAGTAATTCGATCGAGCAGATCATCGACCTCCAAGATGAGTGGTCCACAATAATAAGCAACCACTCCCTGATGATTCATGCCCGGCGCCATCCTTTCGATCTCGGCGCGATTGACAGGAACAAGCCTTATCCGCTTGCTTTCCGCTGCAGATTTGAGATCGGAGAACGTCTGACCGTGACCGCTCGTCGCGAGGAAAATCTCATAAACCTCCAGCCCCGTTTCGAGGAGTTCTGCAACGGTGCGCCGACCGAATGCCTGCTGACGGGTCATACTAAGGGGTGCACTTTATAGTTGAATATGTCCGAGATATTTATTCAGGGGAACGTACTTTCTGTTTTGTGTGGCACGGGTTGATTAACTTTACCGCCCCCCTGCTCAACCCGTGTTTCAATGTGTGTAATGTGACCAGTTCTCCTACAAGGTGAATCTACTTTGTGTTTACTATAATGTGCACCCAGTAATACTACGTTATCCATACCTCACAGTATATGAACTTTGTTTGCTTAAATCGGTCGTGTCAGCTATTCATTGTCATTCCCGCGCAACAGTCTGTCCGAGAATGTAATTCGGCGTGCCGTCACATGTCCTCATGTGACGGATATACAAGAACATAACTGTCACGTGAGGACACGTGACAGCACTTCCAGCACTATTCTCAGACAGACTGGAAAGCGGGAATGACAACCATCAAGGGACACTACTCCTAAGTCAACTTTAACTTTTTTTAATTCTCAACGCATCTTTAGCTAAAGTTCGTCGGTAATATTTCCGATATTATAGGTAGAACATACATAGACCGGTTACCCCTTGCACTTCTACCGGTCAACCGTTCGAGCATCCGCGTGCTCATAAAACCCGGTTCTTAAGGACCGGGTTTTTTATTTCCTGCAATCATCACTGAAACGAAACAGAAGTTGAAACAATATGGATTTCATTTAATAAAGAAAATTTCAGCGAAGATTTAGAATAGCTAAAGTTATATAACAATTATACCGATATTAGAAGTGAACGATACGCAGGTGGGAAACTGCACTTCCATAAGTACCTGTTCGATCATTCGCGTGCTCATAGGACCCGGTTCCATCCGGGTCCTTTGTATTATTACGTTTAACTACTGTAGTTAAGCGCTTTGTGCGCGTTTAATATGAAACGCTTACAAGTGGCTAAGTTATTTCATTTCTTCCGGTCATATCCCTGAAGTAATCAATTGTCCTTCGCAATCCCTCCTCAAGTGGCACATGTGGTTCCCAGTTCAACACCTTACGAGCCAGGCTGATATCAGGGCAGCGCCGCGTCGGATCATCGGCGGGTAAAGGACGAAAATCAATTGTGTTGTTCAGACCGGTAATCGCCCTGATCTTCTCTGCCAGTTCCAGAATCGTAACCTCATGGGGATTGCCGAGGTTAACCGGACTGTCCTCGTAATCACTGTTCATCAGGGAAACCAATCCATCAATCAGGTCATCCACATAGCAGAACGAACGGGTCTGCGATCCATCGCCGTATACAGTTAACGGTTCGCTACGCAACATCTGCAGAATCAGGTTCGATACAACTCTGCCGTCATTAAGAGCCATCCTCGGACCGAAGGTGTTGAATATCCGGGCGATTCTAACTTTAACATTATTTTGACGCCGGTAATCAAAGCAAAGCGTCTCAGCGGCGCGTTTGCCCTCGTCGTAACAGCTCCTGATGCCCACGGGATTGACGTTGCCCCAATAATCCTCCGGCTGAGGATGAACGGTCGGATCACCGTACACCTCGGATGTCGAAGCCTGCAGTATCCGAGCCTTAATCCTCTTGGCAAGCCCCAACATGTTAATAGTACCCATCACCGAGGTCTTGGTCGTCTTGACGGGGTTGTACTGGTAATGAACAGGTGACGCCGGACAGGCAAGGTTATAAATCTGGTCGACTTCGAGCAATATAGGCTGCACAATGTCATGCCTGATCAGCTCAAAATTCGGGTTCGACAATAGGTGCTTGATGTTATTCCTGGAACCGGTAAAGAAATTATCGAGGCAGATTACGTCATCGTTATTGTTGAGTAACCGGTCGCAGAGGTGACTGCCGAGGAATCCGGCGCCACCGGTGACAAGTATCCGTTTCATTTCCGTCCCACTCCGTAATATTGAAAGCCGCGCTCCCGCATCCTTTCCGGATCGTACAGGTTGCGTCCATCGAAGATTACCGGACTGCTCATCATATCAAGCATCTGTTGAAAGTCCGGTCGCCGGAACTCGTTCCATTCAGTAGCCACAACCAACCCATCGACTCCTTCCAGTGCGCCGTAACTGTCAGAAGCATAAGCAATTTTATCACCGTAGATTCGACGGGCATTATCCATCGCCTGCGGATCATAAACAGTGACCTTTGTTCCGGCGTTTATCAGGAAATCCAGCACTTCCAGCGCCGGAGATTCCCGTATGTCGTCGGTGTTGGCTTTGAATGCCAGACCCCAGACCGCGAAACGCCGACCTTTCAGGTTATCTTTGAAATTCGCGCGTATCTTGTCCGGTATGAACCGCTTCTGGCGTTCATTGGCTTCGACAGCCGCGCCGACTACCTGCAGATCAAGATCGTTTGATTTGCCGGTGTGGAGCAAGGCTCGCAGATCCTTTGGGAAGCAGGATCCGCCGAAGCCCATTCCGGGATGAAGAAATGCCGAACCGATCCGCTGGTCGGTTCCGATACCCTGCCGGACTTCACCGACGTCGGCGTCAACCAGTTCACAAAGTCGGGCGATCTCGTTAATGAATGAGATCTTTGTCGCCAGTAAGGCGTTGGCTGCGTACTTTGTAAGCTCCGCCGACGTAACCTTCATAGTAATCATCGGGTGACCGGTGCGGACGAATGGCTCGTACAAGTCTTTGATTATCGCTTCCGCCTGCGGGCTGTCGCAACCGATCACAACGCGGTCAGGTTTCATGAAATCATCGACAGCCGCACCCTCTTTCAGGAATTCAGGATTGGATACTACATCGAATTTGTGCTTAGTCAACTCGGAGATAACCTTTTTCACCTTGACCGCTGTTCCGACCGGGACGGTGGATTTGTCAACTATAACCTTGTAGCCGTTGATGCCCTTTGCGACAGTCGCTGCTGCTTCCAACAGGTGACGCAGATCAGCGGAACCGTCTTCGTCCATCGGTGTCTGAACCGCCATAAATACAACCAGGCTCTTCTCTACTGCTTCAACTGTATCGGTGGTGAACAACAGGCGGTTCTTGGTGATATTGCGTTCAACCAGCTCCTTCAACCCCGGCTCATAGATTGGCACTTCACCCTGTTTGAGCAACTCGATACGCTCGGCGTCGATATCAACACAGACAACCTCGTTGCCGGTTTCAGCCAGGCATGATCCCGCCACCAGTCCCACGTATCCGGTGCCTATAACCGCGACCTTCATTTCACAACTCCGGTTTCTGAGCATAACCTGTCGGCGCGGCGCAGCGACTCGAACGTCCCCGCATCGGTCCACCAGCCCTTGAACAATCCGTAAGTCATCTTACCTTTATTTATATAATAGTTATTCGCATCGGTTATTTCGTATTCCCCTCGACCGGACGGTTTAAGCGTTCGGATAATGTTAAAGACATCACCATCGTAGAAATAGACGCCCGTTACTGCCCAGTTGGTCTTGGGTTTGGAAGGTTTCTCCTCTATCCCGATAACCCTGTCTTTCTCGAGTTCAGCCACTCCGAAGCGGTTCGGATCTGGTACCTCCTTCAGGATTATCTTGGCGCCGCCGCCTTGAACCGCGAAATCCTTAACGAAATCGATGATGGGATCTTCGAAAACATTATCACCGAGGATGACAGCCATGTCATCGCCATGCACAAAGTTTTCCGCCAATGACAGTGCCTGCGCTATCCCGCCGGCTTCGTCCTGGACCTTATATGAAAACCTGCAGTCAAATTCCTTACCGCTGCCCAGCAGTCCGACTACATGCCCGATATGTTCGACGCCGGTGATAATCATGATTTCATCGATCCCCGCCTCGATCAGTTTATGTACCGGGTGGTAGATCATCGGTTTGTCACCGACCGGCAGCAGGTGCTTGTTGGTGACCTTGGTCAGAGGATAGAGGCGGCTGCCGGTACCTCCTGCAAGTATAATACCTTTCATGGATTTACCTCATTCATGGTCTTGAAAAAACAGATTAACAATATACCAGTTAATCTCAACTGAATCAACTGGTAAACAGCGGGAAAGTGAGAAAGTTGGAAAGTGAGAAAGTTTTGGGGAGCGGCAACATTCCCAGTGTGTCTGAGAATACAAAATTGTCCCGGGATTCATCATTCCAACGGAAGTTGGAATCCAGAGAAGTTGCTGATATTACATGCTTTACTGGATTCCATCTTTCGATGGAATGATGAGGTTCGATGCGTTTTTTACATTCTCAGACAGACTGTTCCTGTCGCCGACCAAACATTCCCCACTTCTACTGAAGGGGGAACATAAGGGGGGTTGCGTCAGACTTACATACTCCCGACCAACAACCAACCAACATCCTGTTCATCCTGTCCATCCTTGTTCTTAATATGCTGTCACGTGCCACCACGCAAGAGGTATCATTCATGCCTGAATATAATTAATTCGTTATTTTTCAACCGAAAGACTTGACTTTTGGGGGATTGGGTGTAACTTAAGGTATAAATACTTCAAGTAGCCCTGATCCCTTGTGATCAGGGGTGTGTGACTTGAGTGAATCCCGGACGACAACCGATCCAGGGCACAAAACTTAATAGGGAGTTGAGATGAAGATTACAGTTTTTCTACTGTCTCTAACATTTTTGCTAATAATTATTGCATGCTCTGAACAAGATAACGGCAACTCAGACAATCCTGCCACACCAGGGAATCATGCACCTGTAATCCAAAGTCTTACTGCTTATCCAAATGAAATCGGACGTTCAGGGCAATCGACAATAACCTGTATCGCTACTGACGAAGATGGAGACAGTCTCACTTATTATTGGACATGTCATGCAGGATCCTTCATCGATAGAAGTGGTTATGAGGTTACCTGGCAGGGAACAAGTCAAGCAGGACAATATTTCGTCTGCATAACAATTTCAGATGGAAAGTCAGTCGATAGCGATTCAGTTTCTATTACGATTATAGATGAACCACAAAATACTCCACCTTCGGAACCCTATGATCCAGATCCGCCTAGTGGTAAGACTAGTGTATCACGAAATACCAGTTTGTCATGGAGATGCGATGACGCTGATGGTGACAGTCTTGTTTTCGATGTTTATTTTGGGACTAATCGGGAACTCACCTCTTTAATCTCAATTTGGCGAGACATAAGTGAAAAGAATGTGCAACCGGCTGAACTGGGTACTTACCAGTGTTATTATTGGAAAGTAGTAGCAAAGGATACTCATGGCGCTGAATCACAGGGTGCTGTGTGGAATTTTATAACTGGTCAGTAAAAGACATTTAGATAAAACAGGTTAGAAGAAAAAGAATTGAGACCTTGTAATCTAACGAAAATAAAAATAGATGAAGAAACTATCAAGAAATAATAATGAGTGATTCTTTCAAGCAAATCTATAATATTTACATATCTAAAGTCCAAACAGATTTTGAAAAATTCATGAGATCTCGTTATAGCCTTTTATCCGATGCCGTAGTATATTTTTTCGAAAATATAGAAAATACTTCAGAATTTAAACTATTACTTACTGAGTGTAATAAAATATCGAAACATAAACTTTCAAATTGGGAATTAAAGAATTATTTAAGAAGAAGTGGTACCTATAATTCAATTATTGATAATAAATTAGACATAGAAAATAGTTATATGTTATTAAAAGAGAACCTAAAAAAGTCTGAATTTCCAATAATTTTCATTTTGCCATTACCACGTATAGACTTTCCAGGCAAAGAGTATGATTTAGATGGTTGGTCTTTAAGGCATTTTGGAAAAGACTTCATTGATTCGTTATCAAACAGCCAGATAAATAAAGTCTTTTATCCTCATGCTACGTGTAATTCTACACTTGCTACTCAACTAAAATACATTCGGGTCAAAAGCACACAAGAGGTTAAAGTAAATAAACTTCTTTTAGATTTGTCAGGATCAATTGATTGGCAAGCGAATAATTTACCTCCCGAGCTCATAATACCTTTCAGAGTAATTCTACTTTTCAGATGGGAAGATACTCATATTCGAAATTGGCTGACAATCCCCTTTAAATATCATTTGGAGAAGGATGGTCATTGGTGGTTGCCTTTTCATGAACCTAAACCAAGAACATTGGATTATAATCCCTTTAGTGGATCTTCTGAGATATTTACGTTACAAGATAGCTGGTTTAAAGACAATTATGGTCCTGATGGAGAATATATTGGTCAGCGTTCTGATCCACCTTATTATTTGAGTGAAAAAGAAGAGTCATATTTTATTGATTATTGTAAAAAAATGACTAAGATGATCAAACAACTAAAAAAATCCGAAAAACAATTTAAATCAATTGATAGAGCTTTAGACTACTTTACACGAGCGAGCTGCACTTATGGTTTATTACAACTGCTCTGGAATATTTCTACTTTAGAGATACTCCTTGCACCAAGCAATCAAGAGCAAATTTCCGAAACAGTTGCTCGACGAACAGCTATTATTTTAGGCAGAGATTATTGTGAGAAAACAATTATTCGAAGTTTAGTTAAAAAATTATATGGTCAAAGAAGTAAATTGGTACATGGTGGAGATTTTAAGAAAACTAAACCAAATCAAAGATATCTAACTTTCGGTCGGAGTCTCGCAAGGAGAATATTAACTTGGTTTATATCATATTATTCAAGTCAATATCAGCAACATTCGTCAAATATTAAATCAGTTGATGAACTACACGCACTAATAGATTTTGACCGTGATTCTTTACCGAAAAGTCCTTTATGAAGGCAAGAACATCATACTTGCAATGTTGACTTCCTATCCGTTCCCGACAGGTTTCAAGTCCGCTGTATTTTGCCCAAACCAATTTGAAAATCTTTCCTGCGGATGTAACCTGTCGGCTTAAAGTAATAGATCATCCCCGCTCCTGGCTTCATAATTCCCAATTCACAATTTTTTTCCATTTTACTCTTGACATCCCCAAATCCATCTGTTATATTAATTCATACTGGTTTGTATTACAGACCTGTATGTAACACATACAAGTCTAAAATAATACATATATTTGGAAAATCAAATGATTACAAAAGACATCGATCTGAAAGCCATTGAGAAAAAGGCTTTCATCAGTTATCACCAGGACGGGCTGAGCGACATCATCGTCGGTCTGGCGCTTCTGCTGACAGGATTCTCCCTGATTTACGATATTTCAACCCTCGCCATTATCTTCATTTGCGTCCTTGTCCCGTTGGGTACGAGTCTCAGAAAGTCGATCATCGTCCCTCGGATCGGCTTTGTCAAGTTCAGCAAGGCTCGCCTCACTCGCAAAAACCGACTGATGATCATCGCCCTCTCCGCGACCCTTATCG
Organism: uncultured bacterium; assembly: GCA_964471745.1. Lineage (GTDB taxonomy): Bacteria > Electryoneota > AABM5-125-24 > Hatepunaeales > Hatepunaeaceae > CAYYHI01. The sequence continues at coordinate 15,001 of CAYYHI010000036.1, forward strand.
TTGGCGTCTTCAATTTCATCGCTTTCGGAGGTGAACAGTCCGGCTGGAAAGAATTCGTACGGCATCTTGAATTGGTGCCGTTTGGGATCGTAGCGGCATTTATCATGGCGCTGGTGGGATACCTGTTTGCGATTGACCGGTTGATCGTTTATGCCTTGCTGACAGCGGGTTCGTTCGTTGCCTTCCACCTGCTCGGCATCCCACCACCGACAAACTTCTTTCTACTCGGAATAGTGATCCTCGCCACCGGCGTCATACTACTGCTGAGTTTCCTGAGAAAATACCCGCTGCAGAAACTTGGGGAGGCAGGTCATGCCTGATAATGAGAAGGCGGAAATACCGTTCAAGATGCCCGAGATCGACAAGATTATCCATGGTCCGGCGCGTCTGACCATACTGGCTTATCTCTATGTTGTTGACAGCGCCGATTTCCTGTTCCTCCAGCGGCAGACGGAACTAACCAAGGGCAACCTCTCCTCGCACCTGATCACACTCGAAAAGGCGGGTTACGTCGATGTTAAAAAGGAATTCGTGGATAAAACGCCGCGGACTTTATTGAGTCTTTCAACGAAGGGTCGCGAGGCATTTCGCGCATATCTTGACAGTTTGAGGAAAGTATTGAATGAACTGCCTGATTGATGCATAAAAAAGAGTAGGTCAGCATCCTTGTGATGCTGATTTCATCCTGTCAGGATGACAAGCATCCTGACCCACGCATAATATCTTTACCACACTCTCTTCCTTTCTCCCTTCCGTGCAATATTAAACTAATTTCTCACTTACGTCGCCCAAATAGGAGCACCTGAGCTCCCCGAACTCGCTCACCCGCCCACTCGCCCACTCGCTCACTCGCTCACTTTCTTCAAATAATCCACGTAAATCAATCCATCCTTGAAACTTCGCCCGATGACCTTAACGCTTTCCTCAAACTGCTTTAACTTCTCGACCTCGTCCGGTTTAAATGTCTTGCTGCCGCGTTCCCAGCGCTGTTCGGCGAATCGGGTGATCCGCTCGGGAATCTCGTGCAACCTGATACCCCTAAGTGCACTGATAAACAGCGCATCCGGGTACTGACGCCTGAGACCCTCAAGCAACACGGGATCGTCTACAAGATCGACCTTGTTGAACAGCATGATCTGCGGTGTACGGTCGAGTTCCAGCTCCTGCAGCACTTCCTCTGTTTGAGCGAGCTGCTCCTCCCAGTGAGGATGAGACAGATCAACGATATTGAGGAAGAGATCAGCCTGTCGGGACTCTTCAAGCGTGCTGCGGAACGATGCCAGCAGTCCCACGGGCAGTTTCCGTATGAAACCAACCGTATCAATCAGCAGCACCTTCTTGCCGCCCTCAAGGCGGAATGACCGGACTGTCGGATCGAGTGTGGCAAACAACCGGTCTTCGACGAAAACCTCCGCTCGGGTCAAGGCATTAAGGAGAGCAGACTTACCGGCGTTTGTATACCCGACCAGGGCTACCTTGTACACATTAGAACGTTTCTTTCTGCGAGTGGCGCGTGATCTCTCGATGCGGTTCAAGTCCTTTTGTAACTGAGCGATACGCTTACCGATGACGCGGCGGTCGGTCTCGAGCTGGGTTTCACCGGGACCGCGCGTGCCGATACCGCCATATTGACGTGAGAGATGCTGCCAGCGGCGTGTCAGGCGCGGTCTTAAGTAGAGCAGTTGCGCGAGTTCGACCTGGATGCATGCCTCTCTGGTTCGAGCACGGCTGGCAAAGATATCGAGAATCAGTCCTGAACGGTCGATCACCTTGCACGACAACTTCTGCTCGAGGTTTCGCACCTGTGCCGGAACCAGATCATCGTCGAAGACAACCAAGCTGACGTCGTTTACTGCGACCATCCCGCAGATCTGTTCAACCTTGCCCCTACCGATAAATGTAGCTGGATTGGGATTGGGTCTGTCCTGCATAATGCGTGCGGTTACATTAGCGCCGGCGGTGTAAGCAAGCTGTTCCAACTCGTCGAGGTTGTCGTTAACCTCCCACGATGGCACGCCCTTGCGCTGTACGCCGATTATGATTGAATTTTCGAGTTTTTCTTTAGTCATATTGTTTATTCATGAGTAGGTCCGACACTCCTGTCGGGTATAATGCGCCACAGGAGTGTGGCACCTACTACGACACTGTCAATCCGCTCCCTCGCGTTTCCACGCCCTGCCCAGTAGCGACTCGGTCACCAGCAGCAGGAGGAATATCGCTGCCAGCGGTCGCCATAATTCCCGACCGAAACGCGCTGTATATATCACCTCTTCAATCTCTTCGTCATCAGTCCGGATTAATACTGCACCGCCTAAACGTTCGGTCAAATCCTTTTTAGTTGTGCGTTGGAGGTTGGACTGTGTCACAGGGACATTAGCGGCATAACGAGCCACCACCTGCCCCTTGACTTTCAGATTATAAACACCCGGCAGACTGACTTTCGATAGTTCGTATTCCACACCGCCAACTACAGGTCTGGGAGGCAAATTGATAATATCGTCGTTCGGCATTTCCAGTTGTGCGGCGTCCGCACGTGACAGCGACAGCAGCATCCTGGCGCTGCGTCCGGTTTCCCATTCGTACAGACCATCGCTACCGCTCGATGCGGTATATCCAACCGCTCGGAACAGCAATGGCGCCACTATCCCCGTGAAAGCGAAGTCGCCGACGCTTGGGCTCAGAGGCACAGCGAACATCAATGCTCTTCCTCTGCCCACCTGCCGTTCCAGCAGAAACGGTCTGCCGTTTGTCAAAGGGATAATCACTCTGTCGCCCCTGCCGATCGCCATATCTACGGCGAAGTTGAACGTTGGCGACCGCGGCGTGCCTTTATCCTCGAAGATGCCGCTGAACAGCGGATGCCCCAAGTCGAACTTACCCCAACCGAAACTGCCTTCCTGTATCGTCCCTCGTGCGCCGGAAAATCCGAGCCTGCGCCATAATCCGCGGCTGAGACCCGCCAGATCTGAATCCAAACCCTGGAATATAACCACACCGCCGCCACGCTCCACGAACTCACCCACCCGCTCGGAAGCGCCGGTTGAAATTGACCGTATTCCAGCCAGGATCAGCACGTCATATCCGGAGAGCGAAGTCGTCTCCCAGCCAACCGGATCTCCCCGGTACAAACGGATAAATCCCGTGCCGCTGCCCGATAAAGCCGCTGAAATTATCAGGCTGTCCGAAACTTCCGGCGCGATGCATAATACATTTATGCTGTCCGGGATATGCAAAATGAAACTACGCCGCGAGTCAGCCATCAGCGGATCGATCTCCTCGTACTTCACCCTGCCGGCAATCAGACCGGAACGCTCAGGTATCACGGCAAAAGAACGCAACACCACACCTCCCGCCGGAATATCCAGCGATGCCTGAATAACCCGTTCATCATCCAAATAAACGCTAACCAGGGCATCTCTTAAAGCCCTATCCGAATGGTTAACGAAACTTGCCTCCAGCTCCAACGGTTCACCGCGCTGGAGTATGCTGCTCCTCAATTTGACTTCCGAAGCAACCAGATTATCAAGTCTTTCCGGACCGATTGGCAGAACGAAGCGGCGAACCTTATCATCCGAGAGCTGCCAATCGAGCGAATCCCATGCTGAACCATAAAAACCGCTTACGAAATAGACCTCACGGTTGAAGAGGTCGGAACTGCTGAATATGGAATCCGTTATTATCCTCGTAAGCTCCAGATCCGGCGCTGTATATTCGTACTCCATTTCCTGCAGCCTCTCGTAAATCAGATCCCGAGCGCCTGCCGGAGCAGTAATCGTCTTCTGAGGTGCTGCCGCAGGTATAAGTGTTATCCTGTCGGTACCTTCCGAAAGTTCAATGAGCTTACGGCAAACGTTTATCGATAATTTCAACGATTGCCCATCCTTCGTTTCCGACAGTGATGTTATCCCGTTATCAAGGATAATCACCATCTCCACCGATGCTGCCGAGCCAGTAGCTTCACCGCTTTGCAGAGCCGGTCTGGCGAATACCAGCACAACCGCGGCAACCGCCAGTGTGCGAAAAATCAGGAGAATGAGCTGCCTGATTCTGACGCGGCGGGATTTTCGTTTCTGAAGTTTCTGCAGGAATTCCAGACTGCTGAATTTCACCAACGGCAATCGCTGACGGTTCAACAGATGCAGCAGGACAGGTATTACGGAGGCAGCTAAAGCCGCGAGGAATATGGTATGAAGAAATGTCAAGGCGGTTATTTTATACAGATAAGGGTTATTGTTCCGTTGGTTCAGACAGCTCAGAAGCCTTACGCTTGCTGATGCGAACTGATACGGCAAGGAAAACTCCGATGAATATCACTAACAACGGTATCAGTCCCGATCCGCCATGATCCGGCTGGTCGATATACCGTCTGACAAACAACCACAGACCCAAACCGATTATACATAATCCCAGGATCAATCGGGACAGACGGAACCAGACAAAAAAGGAACTCTCCTGTGTTTTCTTATCAGTCATCGCAAGCCCGGCAATTTAGAATACAATAAATTACGAGAGCATTAACAAAATACTGATTCCAATACGTTGTCATTCTGAACGAAGTTACATTGTCATTCTGAACAAAGTGAAGAATCTCGTTTTCATTCCCCCGCTGTTGGAGATTCTTCACTTCGTTCAGAATGACGAAATGTGAACTTGCTCACGATATCAGTAATCAGTTAAGACTCTCTAAATTACAGAATCAATACAGACTTATCAAGCTAAATTTCTATCCCGTTGAAGCAATTCCTCAGCCAGCGCCAGGTAATCGCTCGCACCTGTTGAACTAACGGCGAAATGCAGCACCGATTTACCGTAACTGGGCGCTTCAGCCAACCTTACGTTACGGCGGATTATCGTACTGAACGTAGGACCCGGAAAGAACCTGCGAACCTCGTCCCTGACCTGTTTCGCCAAATTCAACCGGTTATCGTACATGGTCAGAACGATCCCCTCTATCTGAAGCCCGGTGTTGAGCCTGCGCTGCACCAGCCGCACCGTCTGTAAAAGCTGAGTCAACCCCTCCAAGGCGAAGTATTCCGCCTGGATGGGGATAATCAAGCCGTCGGCGGCGGTCAGACCATTCAGGGTCATCAATCCCAGCGAAGGCGGGCAATCGATCAGGATATAGTCAAATTCATCGTGCAACGGATCGAGCGCAACTGATAATACCCGTTCCCGATCTTCAATACCGACCAACTCTATCTCCGCCCCAACCAGCCTGATGTGCGAAGGCAGCAGTGAAAGAAAACCATTGCTGATGCCGATGATAGCTTGCTCTGCAGGCAAGCCGTCCATGAGAACATCGTACATGCAGATGGTGTCGTCATCAAGATGAATCGCCAGCGACGACGACGCATTCGCCTGGGGATCGATATCCACCAGCAGGGTTTTCTTCTCTGCAATCGACAACGCAGCGGCAAGATTCACCGCAGTGGTTGTCTTGCCGACGCCACCTTTCTGGTTAGCTATTGCTATAATTCGTGCCATTGTATATCAAATCGACTTAACATCACGCTATGAATTTAACACATCCATTAAACGCAAACAAGGCTTTTCGACTGACATCGACAAACTTCAGGCTCTGGCTGCGAATTAATCGAGATTCCGAACTCCGGATGCCGGTGAGATTGCCGGATGTTTTTGTTCCTGCAGCTTATGTATGAATATTTCTGAAAACAACTCCGCGCCCTCGTTGTTTAGGTGCAGTTGATCCATAAAGCCTTCACGGCTGTCAATGGCAGTTCCATGAAAGTTCATATACATAACTCCATTTCTGATGGCAAATTCATCAATTGTAGCGATTATCTCATCGTAATTCGCCACGCTTTCAAGCATCTCCTTCGTTATAGGCGGCGAAACAAGTAAGATAGTAATACCCTCCGATCGCGCAAGATCAATTATTCTTTCAA
>CAYYHI010000036.1:20916-21825 GCA_964471745.1 uncultured bacterium
GATCCCATTGCCGCTTTGCTGGTCAGTATCTGGATACTTAAAGCCGGGTTTGAAGATATCCCTGCGCTGCATCTTGACTTCTCGAGGCTCCCAGTGCCCCTTAAACAATGTGGAGCCTCCGGATATATAGCAGAACTTCTTTGTGGGATCATCGGTGAATTTCACTACCTGTCCGGGGATTATCTTTTTTTCAGGTCTGTCCTTGAAGCATAACAATCTGACAATAAGCGCGTTTATCGTACTGATATGACTCGCTGCATAAGTCATCTCAATAATATCTTTCGACATAGGAAGATTACCGATTAGATCGATTGTTGACTCCACTGGCAACGCAAATTGATTCCAGAAACACTCCATCACGATCAGTTTCGGATTCAGATGATCTATGTACATCCGCAGTAGATAATATGAATTAATCGGCGTCTGCGCAGCGGTAGCCATGTTAAATGTTTTATAGCCGAACTTCTCGAAAACCCTGGTATCAAACGATGTATAACAGGTCGATGAACCGATTATCAATATATCAACATCCCTGTAATTCTTTATATCACTGAAACGCAGATCCGTATGAATCAGCTTTCCCTTCCCGGTGACCAGATCGGCGTTGATATTGTCGTCCACCCTGCTGAGTATTAACGCTGCCAGATCACTGTTGGCTGACACGAAAAGCGCCAGGGAAAAAACAAATGCCTCCAACAGGATAAACAACAGGAATCTTTTTATGATGTACTTCAAGATAGTTTCCGTATATTTAGTAGTGTCAGCGATTCATTGTCATTCTCGCGAAAGCGGGAATCCAGAATACTGTTTTTATGAAACTTACATCAGTAACACAGTATAAATGCTATAATTCAACATAAGTGTCTATAAAACAAAGAACTGGATTCCCGCTTTCGCGGGAATGACAAC
>CAYYHI010000037.1:0-21187 GCA_964471745.1 uncultured bacterium
TGGTCAATACAGAGTCATCTTCAGGATTGATGATAAAAATAACTTGGTTTTAATTACACGGGTCAGACATCGTAGGGATGTTTACTCGTAAATAATACTTCATTGCTATTCTGCTATGAAGAGGTTGAATTTAAAATGATTCGCGCATCACAACCCGCACCGGATAAGGTTAAGGCTGCCGAGTATCTTGAAGAGATACTCAAGAAGTCAAGTTCAGTTCTTATGACTGACTTCACCGGCATGTCTGTAGCACAATTCGATAAGATGCGGAGAGAGTGTTTCGAAAAAGAGATACTATTCCAGGTAGCTAAGAATACTATTGCTAAATTGGTGTTCGAGCGTCTGGGATATGAAGGTCTTGATGAAATTTTGCAGGGTCCGACCGGGTTCTGCTTCGGATTCGACGATCCGATCGTACCGGTCAGGATGCTCGCCGATTTTATCAAGGAACATCAGCGACCGGTCATCAAGGGATGCCTGGTTGAAGGTAAACTCTATGGACCTGAAAAGGTCAAGGAACTAAAGGACATACCACCACGTGAGGTGCTGCTGGCTCAGGTCATTGGAGCCATTGCCGGTCCTCTAAGCGGTTTGGTTAATGTTCTAAACGAAATAGTACGTTCATTTGTCTCTGTTATTGATGCTATAGCCGTTCAGGCTGAACAGGACAGTACGGGACGCGATGGAATAACTGCTGAAGGAGGATCAGTGCAGTCCATAATTGAAGCAATAGAAAAGATGACCGTTCTCGAGCTTGTGGAACTTAAGAAAGCGCTCGAGGAGAAATTTGACGTCACCGCCGCCGCTCCAGTTGCAGTGGCTGGAGCTATGCCCGGCGCAACAGCCGCTGAGGCAGCTCAGGAAGAAGAACAAACGGAATTTACAGTAATCCTTACCGCGGCAGGTGACAAGAAAATTCAGGTTATCAAAGAGGTTCGTTCTTTAACCAGCCTCGGTCTTAAAGAAGCCAAAGCCCTTGTCGATGAAGCGCCCAATCCAATAAAGGAGGGGATTCCCAAGGATGAAGCCATGGCTATCAAGGCGAAGATTGAGGAAGCAGGCGGTCAGGTGGATCTGAAGTAGGATTTCAACCAAAGATGCTTTCACCATCAGCGATAAGATCATATTGCTGCGAACTAAAGTCGATAGCCCTTTAAATTCGAAACTCGAAATTCGAATCGGTAACCTTCCAGGGAGAAAGTTTGAAAAGTAAGAATAGTATTCAGAGGATCAACTTCACAAGAACCCGGACCGTGCTCGATATGCCCGATCTTTTGGAGGTGCAATTACAGTCGTTCGAGGAATTTCTACAGATGGATGTTCCTTCGGACAAGCGTGAACGTAAGGGATTGCAGGCTGTATTTCTGAATATATTCCCAATACTTGATAATAGGGAGGAGAATGTACTCGAATTTGTCGAGTATTACGTCGCTCCACCGAAGTACTCCATTGAAGAGTGTCGTGCACGCGGCGTGACATATTCCGCTCCCTTAAAGGCAAAGCTCAGGCTTTCAAGCCGGGAGGATTACGCTGAAGATGTCGATTACAGTCAAACGATTGAATCTGATGTCTACCTTGGGAATCTCCCGCTGATGACGCCTGAAGGTACATTTATTATCAACGGTGCTGAAAGGGTAATCGTCAGCCAGCTTCATCGCTCACCGGGCGCCTTTTTCGGGGAATCTATCCATCCGAACGGTACAAAGTTATTCTCTGCACGGGTTATCCCGTTTCGCGGATCCTGGATCGAATTTACTACCGATATAAACGATGTTCTCTTTGTATACATCGACCGTCGCAAACGTTTCCCTGTGACAACTCTGCTCCGTTCAATAGGTTACTCGGAAGACTGGCTTATCTGGCAACTTTTCGATTATACTGAAGAGGTTTCACTTGGCAGTAAAACCATCAGATCCCACTTTGGCAGGCAGATTCTTCGAGAAGAGGTTGATGAGACCACGGGTGAGGTCATAGTCAACGCCGACGATGAGTTCAATGCTGATATCCTAAAAGCGATGCGTAAGGCTGGGCTCAAACGTGTGATCTTTGAGAGACGGCATGAGAATGACATAGCGCAGAGTATCATCAGAAATACACTGCGCAAGGATAGAGCCAAGAACGAAGATGAAGCCCTCGTCCAGTTATACCGCGAGTTGCGCAACGGCGATCCTCCGGATATCGATACTGCGCGCAAACTACTGAACCGGATGTTCTTTGACGAGAAACGTTATGATCTCGGTCTGGTAGGACGGTATCGGATAAACAACAAACTGAACCTTCATATCCCGACTGATTTAACCTTGCTGACCAAGGAAGATATAGTTGCTATCATTAAATATGTTCTTGACTTAAGAATCGGTAAGGAGACTACTGATGATATCGACCATCTCGGAAACAGGCGTATCAGAACTGTCGGCGAACAACTGGCAAATCAATTCTCCATTGCCCTTTCCCGTATGGCGCGCACCATAAAGGAGCGCATGAATATACGTGATACCGATCAACTTACCCCCCAGGACCTGGTTAATGTTCGAACCGTATCATCCGTAATAAACACCTTCTTCGGTACAAATCAGCTCTCGCAGTTTATGGATCAGGTAAACCCGCTGGCGGAGCTGACTCACAAGCGCCGCCTCTCCGCATTGGGACCGGGTGGTTTAACCCGGGAGCGAGCCGGTTTTGAAGTCCGTGACGTTCATTATACACACTATGGCAGGCTCTGCCCCATAGAAACTCCGGAAGGTCCCAACATTGGACTTATATCATCGCTGTGTACATACGCCAGGATCAACCCGTTGGGCTTTGTTGAAGCACCCTATCGCAAGGTTCGCAACGGGAAGATTTCCAAGCAGATACAATTCCTGACAGCCGATGATGAAGATAGAGTAGTTATTGCACAGGCTAACGCCCCGCTTAGCGAGAAGGGCGAATTTGTTCGCAATCGTGTGAAAGCCAGACATCGTTCCGATTATCCGGTGGTTACTCCGGATCAATTGGATTTTATGGATGTTTCACCCAATCAGATTGTTTCGATCGCCGCAGCGTTGATCCCATTTCTCGAGCACGATGATGCAAATCGTGCCCTAATGGGTTCAAATATGCAGCGCCAGTCCGTTCCACTACTTGTTCCTGAGGGACCTATCGTCGGAACAGGTATGGAAGCTAAGGCTGCCCGTGATTCGAGAACTCTACTTATCGCAGATCAGGATTTGAAAATTCAAAAAGTTTCGGCTGACGAAATCGAAGCAGAAGCGAGGATTTTCGATCCTCGCATCAACGATGATAGTGCTCCGACCGAAAAGAAAATTTACAAACTACGCAAGTTCTTTCGCACAAACCAAGACACATGCATTAATCAGAAGCCTATTGTCGAAGCCGGTGATACTTTACGTAAAGGTGAAGTTCTCGCCGACGGTTGTGCTACCGAGAAGGGTGACCTGGCACTGGGAAGAAATATACTCGTCGCCTTTATGCCATGGAACGGTTACAATTTCGAGGATTCCATAATTATTTCCGAACGACTCGTCATCGATGATGTTTTTACATCGATCCATATCGAGGAGGTTGAGCTCCAGGTCAGGGAAACCAAACGGGGTCAGGAGGAACTCACACGCGAAATTCCCAATGTTTCTGAAGAAGCGACAAAAGACCTTGACGAAGATGGAATCATTCGCATCGGGGCACTTGTTCAAGAGGGCGATATTCTCATCGGTAAGGTTACCCCCAAGGGTGAGACAGAGCTTACACACGAAGATAAACTGCTTAAAGCCATATTCGGTGATAAAGCTGGCGATGTTAAGAATGCATCAAAAACCGCCAGACCCGGTATGCTTGGCACGGTTATAGATACACAGCTGTTCAGCCGCAAACGTAAGGATCCCGAATCCCGAAGAGAGGACAAAAGACATCTTGAAGAGCTCGATCGGGAATATGAACTGATATTGACGAAGATCGAGCAGGAAACGAAAGAGGAATTAACCAACGCCCTTTCAGTTAAGGTTGCCAGTGAGATTACCGACCGTAGCGGTGAAAATGTTCTTGTCCCGTCCGGAACCAAGTTCACGGATGAAGTGATTGCCAATCTTCCACTGAAGGACCTACCCTCTGAAGTAGTTTGGTGTGATGATGAAGATGTAAATAAGGTCGCTAATTTCCTGCTTGAAAGATACTTGATTAGGATTTTTGAGCAGAACACATTGTACAGCAACGCAAAGCATAAGATTCAGGTTGGTGACGAACTCCCAAGCGGTATTGTTCAGTTAGCCAAGGTTTTCATTGCTCAGAAACGTAAGATAGCCATTGGTGACAAGATGGCTGGTAGACATGGTAATAAAGGTGTAGTTGGAAGAATTGTACCAGTCGAAGATATGCCGTTCCTCGAAGATGGTACGCATATCGATATGATACTTAATCCCTTGGGTGTTCCTTCGCGTATGAACCTCGGACAACTACTTGAAACAGCTCTCGGTTGGGCAGGTAAGAAGCTGGATGTTCACTTCGCTACACCGGTTTTCGATGGAGCTTCATTGGAAGATGTGCAGGGATACATGGAGAAAGCGGGTCTTCCATTAACCAGCAAGACACAACTTTATGATGGACTATCTGGTGAACCTTTTGACCAGAAGGTAACTATCGGCATTATATATATGATGAAACTGTCACACCTGGTTGAGGACAAGATTCACGCCAGGTCAATTGGACCCTATTCGCTTATAACTCAACAACCGTTGGGAGGTAAAGCTCAATTTGGCGGTCAGAGGTTTGGTGAAATGGAAGTCTGGGCGCTCGAAGCATATGGAGCTTCCCACACCTTACAGGAAATCCTGACCGTCAAATCAGATGATGTCTCAGGTCGTTCACGCAGCTATGAAGCGATAGTTAAAGGTGACATCCTGCCTGTTCCAGGTGTACCGGAATCGTTCAATGTTCTCATTAACGAATTGATGGGACTGGGATTGGAGGTAACGTTAGAATGAATGCGGATAATATCAAAGTGAAAGGGTATTGCTTGCATCGTGTCGCCTATATTAAACAGCAATCGTTAAATCCTGATGTATGCTGGTCATTAAGGAGGTTGAAATACCCTTGGGAGTCAGCATGATAGATGTTGAGACGGACAATTTCAGCCGGATCACCATCGGTCTGACATCACCGGATTCGATTCTTAACCGGTCCCATGGTGAAGTTACCAAACCTGAAACCATCAACTACCGTTCATACAAACCGGAGAAGGATGGTCTTTTCAGTGAACGGATATTCGGACCGACGAAAGATTGGGAATGTTTCTGCAGTAAATACCGTGGTATCAGGTACAAGGGAATTATCTGTGACCGATGTGGTGTAGAGATTACACGCAAGGATGTAAGACGCAAGAGGATGGGGCATATTGAGCTTGCAGTACCGGTAGTGCACATCTGGTTCTTCAAGTCGCCTCCTTCCAAAATCGGAAACATCCTCGGATTGAATATTCGCGATCTCGAGAGAGTAATTTATTACGAAGCATACATTGTCATTAATCCTGGTACTACATCTCATAAGGAAAAAGATCTCCTTACCGATACTGAATATAATGCGACCTTGGATGAACTGGAGCCGGACAACGATATTCTACCGGATGATGATCCGAAGAAGTTTATTGCTCTCATGGGTGGTGAAGCCATTCAAAAGCTCCTTCAACGGGCTGATATAAGACAATTATCCATAGAATTTCGTTCGCGCATAGTAAAGGAGAAATCACATCAGCGCAAGTCTGAGATTATCAAACGTCTTCGCGTAATGGAGTCCTTTCTTCAGAACGATGGTCCTGAACTCAACCGTCCTGAATGGATGGTATTGCAGGTTATACCGGTTGTCCCACCAGATCTCAGACCCTTACTTCCACTGGATGGTGGAAGATTTGCCACTTCGGATCTAAATGATCTTTACCGCAGGGTGATAATTCGTAATAATCGTCTCAAGCGCCTGATTGAGGTTAACGCACCGGATGTTATTCTGCGCAATGAAAAGCGTATGCTGCAGGAAGCTGTGGATTCGCTCTTTGATAACGGTCGGAAATCGGTTGCCATGCGTTCGGACGGAAATCGCCCGCTTAAATCACTATCTGACAATCTGCGCGGTAAACAGGGTCGGTTCCGCTATAACCTGTTGGGGAAGAGGGTTGATTATTCAGGCAGATCAGTAATTGTTGTTGGACCGGACCTTAAGATGCATCAATGTGGTCTGCCCAAGAACATGGCTGTGGAGCTTTTTAAGCCCTTTATAATACGTAAACTGATAGAACGTGATTACGCCAAGACTGTGAAATCAGCCAAACGGATTGTCGATAGAAAGTTGGATTATGTGTGGGAACTGCTTGAGGAAATAATCCAGGATCACCCGGTTCTTCTCAACCGTGCTCCAACCCTTCACCGTCTTGGAATTCAAGCTTTCCAACCTACCTTAATCGAGGGCAAGGCGATTCAATTACATCCCCTTGTCTGTGCAGCATTTAATGCTGACTTCGATGGCGACCAGATGGCAGTTCATATACCACTTTCATACGAAGCACAGATTGAAGCGCGATTACTCATGCTGGCGCCGCGTAATATTCTTCATCCTGCGGACGGTAGACCTATCGCTGTTCCTTCTCAGGATATGGTTCTCGGATGTTACTACCTGACGAAAATGCGTAAGACCGACCAGAATGAGAGACATGTTTTCTCAAGCCCTTGTGAAGCGATAATAGCGTTTAACAACGGTAAGATCGATATGCATGTTCCCATCAAGGTTATGATATCCGGAAAATTGCACACGACTACGGTGGGAAGGGTACTGTTTTACGATATTTTTCCTGAGGAAATAAAAGCTCAGCGATATTTCAATGAGTTGATAACAAAGCGCCGTCTCGAACAAATAGTTGCAGAAGTACATAAAACCCTTGGGTTTGACGGCACTGCTATTTTCCTGGACAATCTGAAGAAACTTGGATTTACTTATGCCACACGCGGCGGTCTTTCCATCTCACTTGAGGAGGTTGAGATTCCACCGGAGAAAGACGATTTAGTCGCCAGAGCCCAGGTAAAAGTCGAAGACATCCAGAAGCAGTACGAGATGGGGCTGATTACTGATGGTGAACGATATAACATGATCATTGATACGTGGACTAATACTAATAATGATGTTACAGAAATGATGTTCAAGCACCTGCAGAATTCTCAGTCTGGTTTTAATCCGTTGTTCATGATGGCGGATTCCGGTGCGCGCGGTTCCAAGGAGCAGATCCGCCAGTTGGCTGGGATGCGCGGGCTTATGGCAAAGCCTCAGAAAACGATGACCGGTCAGAAGGGTGAAATTATCGAATCGCCTATTACTGCGAACTTTAAAGAGGGACTATCCGTGCTGGAGTACTTTATTTCTACGCACGGTGCGCGCAAGGGATTGGCGGATACCGCTCTGAAAACAGCCGATGCGGGTTACCTGACACGCCGTCTGGTTGATGTTGCGCAGGATATTGTTGTCAGCGAAGTGGATTGTGGAACCATGCGCGGCATCGTTGTAGAAGCAGCCAAAGAGGGCGAGGAGGTTTCCGAGCAGCTATTTGACCGGATCATGGGGCGGGTTACGGCTGAAGACCTGTACCACCCGGTAACCGGCGAGCTTATTTTGAAGGTCAATACTCTGATCGGTGATAAAGAAGCGGAAATAGTCGCTACTTCAGGCATTGCCAAGGTTCGTATTCGTTCTGTGCTGACCTGCGAAATGGAGAAAGGTGTTTGCGCGATGTGTTACGGTGTTAATATGACCAACGGGAAGCTGGTTGATATTGGCGAAGCGGTTGGTGTGATGGCGGCTCAATCGATTGGTGAACCGGGTACTCAGCTTACATTACGTACGTTCCATATCGGTGGCACAGCTTCCCTGATCGCAACAGAATCACAAAACACAGCCAAACGCGACGGTTTAATTGAATATGAGAATATGGAATATATAGGCAAGGAAAATGGAACATATATTACTCTACGCCGGAACGGTATAATTAAGATAGTTGATGAGAATAATCGTGTGGTTCAACGTTATTCTGTTCCTTATGGAGCTACTATCTTCAAAGGTGATGGGGGTCATGTATCCAGTGGTGAAGTAATTTTCACATGGGATCCTTATTCAGCGGTGATTCTTGCCAATAATGCCGGTACTGTGGATTTCCATGACATCAAGGAGAGTGTCACCGTTATCGAGTCTGTGGATGAAGCCACGGGACAGCGCAAGCAGGTGATTATTGAATCCAAGGATCGCAAGATCAATCCTCATATTCATATTCTCAACCAGAGGGGTAAATCCACTGGTCAGTACATACTTCCCATTGGTGCGATTCTGATGATTCAGGATGGTGCCAAGGTCAAGGCAGGGGATGTGCTGGTCAAAATTCCGCGTGAAGCATCAAAAACCCGCGATATTACAGGTGGTTTGCCCAGAGTGGCTGAACTGTTTGAAGCACGCCGCCCAAAGGAACCTGCTATCGTATCTGAAATAGACGGGATAGTAAAGTTTGGTCAGTTAAAACGCGGTATCCGTGAAATATCGGTTATACCAACTATTGATAGTAAAGTAATCAGCGATGATTCCACTGAGATCAAGAGGTATCATATCCCGACGGGACGCTATATACTTGTCCATGACGGTGAATATGTCAGCGCCGGTGAAAGATTAATCGAAGGCTCCATCTCTCCTCAGGATATCTTGACAATCCTGGGTCCCGGTAAAGTTCAGGAATATCTTGTCAATGAGATTCAGGATGTATACCGTCTTCAGGGCGTTAAGATCAACGATAAACATATTGAAACAATTGTTCGCCAGATGATGCAGAAGGTGAGGATTGAGGATTCCGGCGATACGATGTATCTTGAAGGGGATCAGGTTGACTACACAACTTTGCTGAAACTTAACCGACGGATGGCTAAGAAAGTGGTTATTCTTGATCCCGGTCAGTCGAAATTCGAACCTGAGCAGTTGGTGGATAAGAATGCTTTCAGCCGTGAGCTTAGACGGATCCGCAAACTGGCTGAGAAATCCGAAGAGCTTGATGATGAAGCCAGAAAGGAGATGGAACCTACTTCACGACCGGCTAAACCGGCAGTTTATCAGCAGATTCTCCTGGGAATAACACAAGCTTCCCTGGCAACTGAGAGCTTCATCTCCGCTGCCTCATTCCAGGAAACAACCCGCGTGCTGACTGATGCAGCAATCAGCCGTAAAACCGACACCCTGCGGGGATTGAAAGAGAACGTCATAATGGGGCATCTAATTCCCGCTGGTACCGGACTCGTAAAGTATCGAACTGTAATGGTTGATTCGACAGAGGATGAAGCTTATAAGATCGTTTCTGAGGCTGAGGACCTTGAAGGGCAGTTTGAAGTTGCAGATGTTTCGGTGATATCTGACGATCCTTCAAAAATCATTGCCAGGAGAATTGCTGCTGCAACCGAGAAGTTAGAATTAGAGAAAGAAGTGGTTGTTGTTGGTGAGGCATCTGAAGCGGTGAAAAAGGATAATGTAACCGGTGAAGATATTTAATACGGTTCGGAAGAATCATGAATTTACGGTTTTTTAGCTAAACTACAGTGTTTTTTCAGAGCACTGACCAAGAAATCTACGAGGTGAATAATTGCCGACTTTGAACCAACTGGTTCGCAAGGGACGCTGGATTAAGAAATCGAAGAGCATGGCGCCGGCTTTACAGAACTGCCCCCAGAAGCGGGGAGTTTGTGTCAGGGTCTATACGACTACACCAAAGAAGCCTAATTCCGCCTTGCGCAAGGTTGCGCGCGTCAGACTATCCAATGGGATTGAAGTGACAAGCTATATCCCTGGTGAGGGACATAACCTTCAGGAACACTCGATTGTATTGATCAGAGGCGGTCGTGTTAAGGATCTTCCCGGTGTACGTTACCATATAATTCGCGGCACCCTGGATGCGGCGGGAGTTGAAGATCGCATTCAAGGGCGCTCCAAGTACGGTACGAAACGCAAGAAGAAAGCTTGATAGGGTAAATATGTCAAGGCGAAAAAGAGCTGCAGTGCGGACTATCCTGCCAGACCCCAAGTATAACGATGAACTGGTATCGAAGTTTATCAATTGTCTTCTCAAACGGGGCAAGAAGAGTACGGCGGAAAGAATATTCTATAAAGCCATTGATCTTATGAGCGAACGCACGAAGAAGGATGGTCTCGAGTTGTTTCACCAGGCGGTGGGGAACGCCAAGCCTTCGTTGGAAGTGAAATCCAGACGGGTAGGCGGCTCAACCTACCAGGTTCCAATCGAAGTGCGATCTCAGAGGCAGTTAGCTTTAGCTATACGCTGGTTAATCAATTATGCCAGATCCAGGAATGAGAAGACTATGGCTGCCAATCTGGCATCGGAACTGATCGCTGCTGCTAACAGAGAAGGACCGACTATTAAAAAGCGCGAAGACACCCTGAAGATGGCTGAAGCTAATCGAGCTTTCGCTCATTTTAGGTGGTAAAATCATTCTGAGTTCAAAAGACAGCCAATCGCAGAGAACCTGACCCGGATGCAGTCAATAGAATGTTAATGGAGAAGGGGACAAATAACTTAAAAAAGTTTGACTTCAATGTCTGAAATAGAAACATCACGAAGCATCAAAGAGAGCGCCATCGCTCTCATCAAATCCCTGCCGGACGATATCAGTCTGGAGGACATCATAGAGACCCTCTGTTTCAAATTGAGCGTTGAAGAGGGACTTGCAGATGCAGAAGCGGGGAGATTTGTCGAACAGGAGGAGATTGAGCGAAGGTTCAACATTTGAGCCATCTGCGCTGGACGGAAAAGGCGGCTAAGAACCTCGACTCTATTTTACTTTCATTGAGCGTGAATCAGAACATTATGCTCGTTTGACAGTGGCTGGAATCGTTCATATTGCTCGGTCGGCTGCCGAAAAGCCAATGCTCGGAAGAGTAGTTCCGGAGTTCGGACGAACCGACATTCGAGAGCGATTCTATAGACAGTATAGAATTGTATATCGTTTGATTACGACGGGGATTGAGGTGTTGACCGTTTCACACACCTCAAGGCTCCTGCGTTAGAACCCTGTGGAACAAAGATTGGTTTAAATCAAATTAAAGGCTTCAAACATTTGCAAAAGCTGATGTTGGAAGATAAAGCTGGTATTATTTATCAGCCGATTGAACGAATTATTTACCCCCGTGAACAGGTGTCTGAGGGTACTTTTTGCGAGGTTTCAGTGTGGCTTTATCCGACTCTTTCAAAATTGTAGATACAAGATCATAATATCGGGATGCTGATATCCTAAACAAAGCAGCCTCGGGTTGCTTTTTTTATTTTAACAATGAGAAACGGCAAGAACAACGGTAAACACAACGGCGTTGAGATTACTCCTCCGGAAAGCCTGACGAATGTGCGCAACATCGGCATCATGGCTCACATCGATGCAGGTAAGACCACGACTACTGAACGTATTCTTTATTATACCGGTCGAACCTATAAGATGGGCGAGGTTCATGAGGGCACTGCAGTCATGGACTGGATGGATCAGGAGCGCGAGCGCGGTATAACAATTACTTCAGCCGCTACCACATGTCCCTGGAAGAAGCACCAGATTAATATCATTGATACCCCAGGACATGTTGATTTCACGGCTGAAGTCGAGCGGTCTCTGCGTGTTCTTGACGGCGCGGTGGCGATTTTCTGTGCCGTTGGTGGCGTGGAACCGCAGTCGGAAACTGTCTGGCGCCAGGCTGTACGATACGGCGTTCCGTGTATTGCATATATAAACAAGATGGATCGAGTCGGCGCAGACTTCTACCGTGTGTTGGAAATGATGAAAGAACGTCTTGGAGCGGTTCCGATTCCGGTTCAAATTCCGCTTGGGCAGGGTGAGCTTTTCAATGGCATGATCGACCTTATCCGTATGCGTTCAGTAACTTTCTTGGAGGATAGTCTTGGCGTGAAATGGCAGGAGTCGGATATCCCTATTGATATGGTCGAAGATGCGAACAGATGGCATGAAAAGCTGCTGGAATCCGTGTCGGACATCGATGACTCGCTAATGGAGAAGTTCCTTGAAGGAGAATCGATCGAACCTCAGGAAATCATCAATGCGTTGCGCAAGGCTACAATAGACTGCTCAGTTACACCGGTTCTATGCGGATCGTCATTCCGTTACAAGGGGGTACAACGGTTAATGGATGCGATTATCAATTTCCTCCCCAGTCCTCTGGATGTTTCAGCGATTACCGGCATTAATCCGCGCACTGAGCGCGAAGAGACACGCAAGGCTGATCCAAAAGAACCTTTATCAGCGCTGGCATTTAAGATTGTAACTGACCCCTATATGGGAAGGTTGACCTATATACGACTCTATTCGGGAACTCTGCAGACGGGTGATTCGGTATTGAACGCTAACAGCGGCAAGCGAGAGCGCATCAATCGCATTGTCCGGATGTTTGCCGATAAGCGCGAGGATCTCAGGACGACCAGCGCTGGAAGTATCGTTGCAGTCATCGGACTTAAAACGACACGTACCGGTGAGACCATCTGTCATCCGAAGCATCCGATTCTGCTGGAACACATGAATTTCCCCGAACCCGTTATTTCGGTATCTGTGGAGCCACACAGCCAACAGGAACAGACCAGACTGCTCGATGCTCTGACAAAGATATCCGATGAGGATCCCACTTTCGTGGTGAAGCAGGATTCAGAGAGCGGTCAAACGATAATATCCGGTATGGGTGAGCTTCACCTCGAGGTTCTTATTGAGAGGATCAGACGCGAACACAGCGTTAAGATCCGGCAGGGGAAGCCGCGCGTTTCCTACCGGGAGACAATTACGCAACCCGCTGCAGGTGAAGGGAAATTCATCAGGCAGACCGGCGGACATGGCCAGTATGGTCATGTCAGGATAGACATTGAACCCGGCGCGAGACTAAGCGGTTATCAGTTTGAAAATCATATTACGGGCGGTGTAATACCATCAGAATATATTGAGTCGGTGAACAAAGGAATACGCGGCGCAATGGATAACGGTCCTTTGACCGGTTTTCCTCTCATGGATGTTAAAGTTAAGCTGGTTCATGGTTCATATCACGAGGTTGATTCATCAGAGATTGCATTTAAGATAGCCGGCTCGATGGCTCTGCAGGATGCGCTTAAACGTGCGGACCCGGTGCTGCTTGAACCTATTATGAAACTTGAGGTTATACTGCCGGATGTCTATATGGGTGATGTTGCAGGTGACCTGAATGCACGTCGAGCGCGGATACAGGGTATTGAAACCAGAAGTGATGCTCAAATTATGTCAGCGGAAGTGCCATTGGCAACGATGTTCGGTTATGCGACTCAACTACGATCCCTGACCCAGGGACGGGCGCAGTTTACGATGGAGTTTGATCGCTACGAACAAGTCCCGCCTCAGAACCAGGCGGAAGTCCTCGAAAAGATAAGAGGGTATTGATTAACTTTAAATTTAGAGCGTTGTAGATTCATGTTTAGTATTTTCGATGTTGTAAAGATATTCTTAGCTGGCTGGATGCTATTAACCGGTCATTATCCGCTTAACTTAGACCTTGCATTGCATGGATGGAGAACGCGTAAGTGGGCGTTTGAACCGAATGGTAACTGGGTGAGAATCTCAGGAGGATTATACCTGGTTGGATTCCTGTTGTCGACATCGAGTAGTGAATTATCAATAATCTACTTCATCGTATTCGGTGCCGCGACTTTGGCGTTGATTCTTTCTTTCTTGTCGAGTTTCATTAAAGGATTATAAACAGTGAGAACTTTTTTCTTATAGAAGCTAAATTGTCATACTAATAGTGGTTTTTAGTATTAAAGATATTTAACTTTACAGGCTGTTACAATAATTGCACTGCAGGGTGATGAGACATAATCATCAACCAGAATATGCAAATCATTATGAAACGTTAAGCGATAGAAATGCCGGGACAAACCATACGCATCAAGCTGAAGGCTTACGACCACAACCTGATCGACAAGTCGACAGAAAAGATTATCAGAACTGCCAGGGCTACCGGTGCAGCGATATCGGGTCCGATTCCGCTGCCGACTAAACGCCGTGTTTATACGGTTCTGCGTAGCCCGCACGTGGATAAGAAATCACGCGAGCAGTTCGAAACGCGTGTTCACAAACGCCTGATCGACATATTGAACTCATCGTCGGCAACCATTGACGCACTGATGCGTCTCGAACTGCCGTCCGGCGTGGATATTGAGATAAAGACATGATCGGACTGTTAG
This sequence comes from uncultured bacterium, assembly GCA_964471745.1. Classification (GTDB taxonomy): domain Bacteria; phylum Electryoneota; class AABM5-125-24; order Hatepunaeales; family Hatepunaeaceae; genus CAYYHI01. The sequence goes on from CAYYHI010000037.1 coordinate 14,270, forward strand.
GACGAAAAAAAGGAATGGCTTCCATATTCGACGATGGTAAGCTTACTGCGGTGACAATCCTCGAAGTCGGACCCTGTCCTGTCGTTCAGATTAAAACTGCCCAGCGGGACAGGTATAACGCTCTTCAATTGGCGTTTGAGCCGGTCAGACCGAAGCTGGCGAACAGACCATTAATCGGTCATTTTGAAAGAGCCGGAGTGGAGCCGCATCGGATTTTGGTTGAATTTCGCAATTTTTCAGGGGACTATAAACCCGGCGACGTTCTGAATGTAGGTCTGTTTGAGTCCGGTGATGTTGTTGATATTACAGGTGTTAGTAAAGGTCGGGGTTTTGCTGGCGTAGTAAAGCGTTACGGTTTCAGCTGCCCACCCCAATCTCATGGCACACATGAGCAGTTCAGAGGTCCCGGTTCGATAGGGAATGCATCGTACCCGGGGCGGGTTTGGCCCGGAAAACGTATGCCGGGAAGAATGGGTGGTAACAGGATTACTGTTAAGAACCTGAGGGTTTTGAAAATAGACACTGAAAAAGGAATGATGCTGGTCAAGGGAGCAATACCTGGGGCGCCGGGTGGTCTTGTTAGAATACGAAAATCTGGATAAGTAAGGTAAGCTATGGCAGATACTGAAGTTGCAGAGACCACTCAAGTGACCGATAAAAAGGTGGCACAGTTGAAACTGCCTGTCAGACGTATGGATGGTTCAGTGACAGGTGAGGAGTTGGAGCTTGATCCAAGTCTGTTCGGTTTACCCAGGAACGATCATGTGCTTTACCTCGCCGTAAAGGCGGAGCTTACCAACCGTCGTCAGGGAACGCATTCCACACTCACGCGCGCCATGACCAGAGGCGGCGGCGCCAAACCCTGGCGCCAGAAGGGACGAGGAGCTGCGCGTGCCGGTACTCGACGATCGCCGATCTGGCGTGGTGGAGCTATAACCTTTGGACCGCAACCGCATGATTACAAGATAAAGTTGCCTGCCAAAGTTAAGAAACAAGCGAGGAAAATTGCGCTAAGCGTCAAAGCACAGGCGGGAGCCATCATCCTGGTAGAGGATTTTGATATCCAGCAGCCGAGGACCAGAACCATCGCTTCCATGTTAAGCAGTTTCGAAGCTGACGGTCAATCAGCACTTCTGCTGATCGATGGTCACAAGCCAACAGTCGTGAAATCGTGCCAAAACATCCCCCGACTGGAGGTCCGTGAAGCAATGACTGCATCGGCATACGATATTCTGCGCGCCAGGCGGCTCATTATCAGTCGCTCAGCCATTGACAACCTGTCAGGAGGGCTTGTCGATGAAAAGTAACCTGGGTGTTATCCGTCGTCCCCTGATTACAGAAAAGGCAACCGGACTTCAGGAAAAACTCAACCAGTATGCGTTTGAGGTTGATCCGAGGTCTAATAAAATAGAGATCAAACGAGCTGTTGAGGTTCGTTTCAATGTCCAAGTGACAAAGGTTTGCACGATGAATGTACCCGGCAAGCTGAAGCGGTTGGGACGTTTTACCGGTCGTCGACCGAACTGGAAAAAGGCGATAGTTACTCTCGCTGAAGGTGAAAAAATAGAACTTTTCGAGGGGGCATAGACAGATGCCGGTAAAGAAACGCAAACCGGTTACACCATCGCAGCGCTTTATGAGTGTGCTCGACTTTGGCGAATTGACTGCAAAGCCGCCTGAAAAACAGCTCGTTAAGGGTTTGAAAAAGAGTGGCGGACGAAATAATTTCGGACGGAGGACCTCGCGGCATCGAGGCGGTGGTCACAAACGGCGTTATCGGGTTATTGACTTCAAGCGTGACAAACAAGGCATCCCTGCAAAGGTTGCGGCAATTGAGTATGACCCGAACCGGTCTGCCAATATAGCGCTTCTCTTTTACGCCGACGGTGAAAAACGTTATATAATTGCTCCCATAGGTTTGAAGGTCGGAGATGGGATTCAATCCGGACCTGGGTTGGATATTCATCCCGGAAACGCCATGCCGCTCTCCGATATTCCACTCGGCACCACCGTTCACAATGTCGAGCTGAAACCAGGCAAGGGCGGTCAGATTGCACGGGGCGCCGGGACCGGCGTTCAGGTTATGGCGAAGGACGGTCCATCGGTACTGCTGAGGATGCCCTCAGGTGAGATTCGGTTGTTTCGGAAGGAATGCATGGCTACTGTGGGTCATGTCGGTAACCACGACCATGAGAAAATTTCACAGGGGAAGGCAGGACGCAACCGTTGGCGTGGGCGTCGACCTCAGTCACGCGGCGTAGTCATGAATCCGGTCGATCACCCGATGGGCGGCGGCGAGGGTAAATCGTCAGGTGGACGGCATCCATGTACACCGTGGGGTAAGCCAACCAAGGGTTACAAGACCCGCAAGCGTAAGGCTTCGGATCGTTTGATCGTCCAGAGAAGGCAGAATAAACGGTTATCATAAACAGATCAGGTGAATAAGGTGCACGTATGGCAAGGTCGCTAAAAAAAGGACCATATATCGACAGCAAATTACTTGCCAGGGTTGAGGAACTCAGCAAGTCGGGTCAGAAGAAAGTTATCAAGACTTGGGCAAGGCGATCGATGATACCCCCGGAATTTGTTGGTCATACATTGGCGGTTCATAACGGACGGAAATTCCTGCCGGTGTTTATTACCGAAAACATGGTCGGGCATAAGTTGGGCGAGTTTTCCCCGACTCGTACTTTCCGTTCGCACGGTGGTAAGAAATCCGAGCGTGGGACAAAGGTAAAATAAGCATCATTGAGGATACAAGATGTCGCTGGAAGCAAGAGCAGTAGCGCGCTGGGTGCGTGTATCGCCGCGTAAGATGAGATTGGTGGCGGACATGGTTAAGGGCTCGGATGTCCGAAGCGCAGTGAATATGCTACATTTTTCAACAAAGGCGTCTTCGGAGCCTATTGAAAAGACCATTCGCTCTGCGCTGGCGAACCTGATGTTATCCGATGAAGCAGCCAAGCTGGATCCATCGGCTGTTTACATTAAGGAAATCAGGGTCGATGAAGGTCCTACCCTGCATCGATGGAGATCCAGAGCCATGGGGCGAGCGACAAAAATACGCAAGCGAACGAGTCATTTGACGGTGGTTGTGGCGGCGAAAAGTAGCGTGTAGCAACTGGTTTAGCGAGTTTGAAAGAAATCGGGGTTCAACAAAACGAACCATGCATATAAATTATATCAAGGACTGGATACTCATCAAGAAACAGGTGACAGGAGTTTAATGGGACAGAAAACCAATCCGATAGGACTAAGGTTAGGAATTAATCGTACCTGGTTCTCCAACTGGTTCGATGAACGTCGGTTTGCAGACAAGTTGTCTGAGGACTTGATGCTTAGACGCTATTTGGAGCAGCGTCTACATAATGCCGGTGTGGCTCGAGTCGAAATAGAGCGGACGCTCAAGCAGATTACCGTCAATATACATACAGCTCGTCCTGGTATAGTGATTGGACGTAAGGGCGCCGATGTTGAGAAACTGCGCGCTGAACTTAAGTCTTTGACAGACAAAGAAGTTCAACTGAATATTCTGGAGATCAGGCTTCCTGAGCTTGAGGCGTCACTGGTGGCTGAAAACCTGGCACAGCAGCTTACCGGGCGTGTGTCATTCCGACGGGCAATGAAACGCGCACTTCAGGCAACGCGACGAATGGGTGCGGAAGGTGTGAAGATAATGTGCAAGGGGCGCTTGGGTGGCGCTGAAATGGCGCGCCGTGAGATGTATAAGGATGGTCGTATTCCACTGCATACCCTGCGCGCAGATATAGACTACGCATTGAGGGTTGCCTATACTAACTATGGTGCGATCGGTGTGAAGGTCTGGATCTGCAAGGGCGAAGTACTGGGTAAAAATGAAACAGGGCAACCAGAAGCGCGCAGGACCAGCTCACATCCCGTTCACCGGAGAAATGAATCCCGATCAAATCGGCGATAGGATAATCGGTAGAAATCATGTTATCACCAAAACGGGTTCCACATAGAAAAGTGCATCGTGGTCGAATGCGGGGGAAGGCTTACCGCGGATCGACTGTATCATTCGGTAAGTACGGACTCAAGGCTTTAGACCCGGCATGGCTCACATCGCGTCAGATCGAATCCGCCCGTATTGCCATAACGCGGCATATTAAGCGTGGTGGAAAGGTCTGGATTCGGATATTTCCCGATAAGCCGGTCACGAAGAAGCCGGCTGAGACCAGGATGGGGAAGGGGAAGGGCAATCCTGAATTCTGGGTTGCGGTGGTTAAACCCGGACGTGTTATGTTTGAGCTTGAGGGTGTCGGTGAACAAGTTGCCCGCAGAGCCATGCAGCTTGCTGCAGCAAAGCTTCCCATAAATTGTCGTTTCGTTACCCGGTTAGATTGAGGTATCATAGTGAAAGTGCGTGAAATACGTGAACTGTCGCTTAGTGAGTTGGAAGATAAGGTAACCGATAAAACCGAAGAGCTGGCAAACCTGAAATTTCAACTCGCATTGCACCAGCTTGATAATACTACGAAAGTGCGAATTGCCCGGCGCGAGTTAGCCAGGCTCAGGACGATTCTTCACGAACATAATAAAGGAATTCGCAGCCTGACGGATCATGCCGCGGAGAAAGTGCAGGGGAACGGATAAATGATGCAGCGGGGAAACAGGAAAATCAGGCTGGGTATAGTCACATCCACGAAGATGGACAAGACTATCGCGGTTAAGGTGGAACGGCGTCTGCCTCATCCGCGCTATAAGAAGTATTTCACACTATCCAAGAAGTTCCTGGCTCATGATCCTGAGAACACCTGCAATGAAGGTGACAGGGTGAGGATAGTCGAATGCAGACCGTTATCTCGCAGAAAGAGATGGCGGCTTCTGGAGATTGTCGAACGAACCGCGTAAAAGCGCAACAATACAACTAAATTCTGACATCAATCGATCATGATACAGGAAGAAACAAGGTTAGTAGTAGCCGATAACACTGGCGCAAAGCGAGTCAAGTGCTTCCGCATTCTGGGGGGAACCAGGCGTAAGTATGCGTCGCTGGGGGACATAGTGGTCGTTTCCGTCCGCAGTGCGACGCCGACCAGCCGCGTGAAAAAGGGCACCGTATCCAAGGCGGTGGTGGTTCGCGTTAAGAAAGAAGTGCGGCGTAAGGACGGTTCTTACATACGCTTCGATGAGAACGCCTGTGTGTTACTCGATGATAATCTGGAGATGATCGGCAACCGCATATTCGGTCCGGTGGCTCGCGAGCTGCGTGAGAAGAAGTACATGAAGATCGTGTCACTGGCGCCGGAAGTGTTGTGAAACCCGAAAGTCTTAATTGAAGGTTCGCGAAACTATAAAACTCCTTGCTGAGGACGGTTGGTTTTATGTCATCACACGGGGCAGTCATCGTCAATTTAAGCATCCCATGAAACCGGGACGGATTACAATCGCAGGACATCTTAACGATGATTTACCCAAAGGAACATTGCACAGCATCTTAAAACAAGCACAAATCAAGCGACGGGAGAGCGATGTATAACTACCTCATTGTTATTGAAAAGGCGGAACACAATTATGCAGCATATTTACCTGATCTTCCTGGCTGTATCGCAACCGGGAAAACACCCGATGAGGTTAAGAGGAATATGCAGGTTGCCATTGATATGCATCTGAAGGGGATGCGTGAGGATGGGCTGTCAATCCCAGAACCGCAGTGTGAAGCGGGTTATGTGGCTGTGGAGATGGAGTAATGCTGACCTCCATCAACTTGGTGTTTTTGGGAAACTGCATATTCGGTCCGGTGGCTCGCGAGCTGCGTGAGAAGAAGTACATGAAGATCGTGTCGCTGGTGCCGGAGGTGTTATGAGAAGTTACGAAATATGATTAAGAGAATAAAAAAAATCAAAGGCAACCGCCTGTTCGTGCGCAAGGGCGATATGGTGCTGATCCTGTCGGGTAATGACCGTGGCAAGCGTGGGAAGGTGTTGAAGGTTTATCCTGAGCTGAACCGCGTGGTCGTGGAAGGTATTGCTTTTATGAAACGGCATAGCAAGCCGTCCGCGAAAGCGCCGCAGGGTGGTATCATAGAGCGGGAGCGAGCCATTCATGCTTCCAAAGTTATGGTGATCGATCCTAAAACAGGCGAACCGACGCGCATCGGTCATAGGATGCTCGAGGTTGAAGGTCGGAAACAGCGCGCTCGATACTCAAAAAAATCAGGTGAAACTTTAGCCGGTTAAACTAAGTATGGCTGAAAAAGATAAAACACAACAGAAACAACCCAAGGCTGATACAGGCAAAGCCGGAAAGGCTAAAAAATCCGCCAAGAAGAAGGCCGCCGAGGTTGAGGTTCATTCTCTGCCGTCGGACTATACTCCCCGGCTTAAGCAGATGTACATAGAACAAATTACTCCCGATCTGAAGAAGAAGTTCAATTTCAAGAACAAACATCTGATCCCGAAACTTGACAAGATTGTCCTGAATGTTGGTATTGGAACCATGCACCAGGATGCCAAATTGACCGAGTCAGTTGTCGAGGAGATTGCCTTGATAAGCGGTCAGAAGCCGGTCTTAACCCGGGCAAAGAAATCGATATCCAACTTTAAGCTCAGGGAAAAAATGATCGTCGGTTGCCGAGTAACCCTTAGATGTATAAGGATGTACGAATTCTTTGATCGGCTTATTTCGGTAGTCATCCCGCGTGTCAGAGATTTTCGTGGTTTAAGTGACCGCTCGTTCGACGGTCGGGGAAATTATACGTTCGGTATAAAAGAGCAGATCATCTTTCCAGAGATAGATTACGACAAGGTGGTAAATATCCATGGGATGGACATTACTATCGTTACTACAGCGAGAAACGATGAGGAAGCGCTTGAACTGCTCAAAGGTTTCGGTTTCCCGTTCTATCGTCGCACCGGTGAAACGGAAAAGGATGCAGCCTGATTATTATCCGGATTA
>CAYYHI010000038.1:0-20901 GCA_964471745.1 uncultured bacterium
GGGTCAAAAAGTAAACCGTTTTTAGAATTACCATAGCTGGATATAAGACGACGTGCGATTTGTGGAATCATCATTGCTGGATAAGCATGATAGCAATGGGTGTATTCCTTGGTATTCGCACCACGATAATCCCAATCTTCTGAAATCTTAGTATGTTCTAAAATTTGTGTCAGTTGCCTTCCTCCAGTTTTATTGTGTTTGTGTAGAGAGATTCAAGAATCTCTGGTTTAATTCGCCAACCCGTACCATGATTTCGAACCGCGCCTGATGGTTTCAAGTGCATCCTGATATCAATAAAGGCATCACCCGTCGATAGTGTTTTAAAAAACTTGTTATAGTCAAGACCGGTCAATATTGAGGCTTCTTTATACCAGAAATGTTCAACTCCATCTTTAGTTTTTGAATCAGCTTTTACATAAAGAAGAGCCTGCATCTTCTCAATTATCTTATCTCTAACTGCACCAATACTCCAAGAACCTACAATATTGTCTTTAGCATCTACTATATTGACCATCTCTATTGAAGTTACATCGAGTTTAAGACCTTGTGCATTTAATGCGTTCTTTACAACACAATAAAGTGCGTATCTTTGTCTCTTCGGATCGTAATAACCATATTTCTTAATAACCTCAGCCACTGGTATTGACCATGCGATCCTATTTAGAGTGAATAGAGTAATAGGACTATTGGATTTAATCCTCTTTGACTTCAACTCGATTGAGCCAAAATCGGGCATTGGGATATTACTTTCTTTTAGATATAGATAGTGTTCTAAAGTGAATCCTATGCCTGTAGGACCCTTTCTTAATGATGGCAAGAAACCTCTATCACGGATTTGATTGAAAAGTCCTCGTATGTTCTTAAGGTTCATTTTATCATTCTTTCAGCAGATTAGTTTTCTTGAGGTAGAGATTCATCAACATTTTCTTCTTCCTTATCCTCTAATGGTGCTGTAAGTTCAGGTATTTCTTTTTTACTTGCTTCTAGTCTAGCAATTGACCTTCCGCGATCGTTTAACCATTCTGCTAACTGTTTTCTGTTAGTTATTCTTGAATCTAATTCTTTGACAACATGTGAGTGCAAATCTTCCTCCCCAATGTCTTCTGCCTCAGAAGGAAAACCAATTTCTATTTCTATCCTTATCCCGTTGTTTAGCTTCTCATCAAGATTTTTGATCTGTTTTATTAGATGGTTTTGCAGTTCGTTTTTTCTAGGTTGTTTGTTAGCTTGATAATAATCTACTATTTCTTTTGCAACATCTTCATAGCATTTGCTTTTGAAATCTTTTTCCCACTCATCCATCTTCTCATTCAACTCTTTTGGTGCTTCAAGTTCGTCAACATCTTGTTTTATTTTTTTCATTTTAAGGTACTTTGAACGAATATCTATTACTTTTTCTACTACTCGTAATAACACTTCCGCGAAAATCAGCGATCCAATCAATACAAAAATTAAATCTGATGAGCCTATTCTACGATACTGCATACTTTTAAGATTTTCACCACTAATTTCTTTGATATTTTTAAAGAACTTACTAAAGTAATCAAGCTCTTTCTCCATCTTATCTATTTCACCTTTTAGATAATGTTCTGGGAATGTGAGAATAATATTCACATCACCTGGTGGTAAATCGTCTTTTTGAATATCAAATTCACCAAAACCTTCAATGATTGAGTCTATTGTATTATATCTTACCTTGACTAAATCAAATAGACTTTTCAAATCATTGAAAGATTCAGATAGAAGAATGCTATCTTTACTAAGAATGTTCATTATTTGCTTAAATAATGAGTTGCCGATGTAATCGTTCAAACTTAAATTCTTAAATATATTTAATCTGTATTCTGAAATATCATTGAGCTCGCTCTGTTGGAGTGCATCATTAAGTGTATTTAGGGCATTTCTGAACGCTGCAGAGTTTTGATCGTTATTTGCTGCAGTTAACTGTTTAAAAGCAGCTAACAATGCATCAAGATGTCCTATAATATCATTTGACTCGTAATCATGTTTGAAAGATGCGAAAGCACTATGTAAAGTTTCAGAGTTCATAAATGTTCTCCTTGAAAAAGTTTTAATTATTATCAAAAACTTATTATATGAATTTCAAACGCTACAGCTTCCAGTTTAAACCGTTCCGGTGTGGCGATACTTTTACCTTCATAGATGATGAAGCATTGTTTAGTTATTGGATTCCCAATTAAGTTGGGAATGTCGAATGAGATTGCTTCGTTCCTCGCAATGATTTAAGGTTGGCGGACATGAATGTCCACCCTCCCCACTTGCTCCCTTTTCCACTTCCATCCCTCAACCTTCGGTATCGTCATCCGTTCACGAATACTTATAAACAGCCAATCCTCAAGTGTGTCCAACAGATTCTCACGGCACTCCTCAAGCGTGTCGCCATCCGCCCACAACCCCTTGAGCGGCTTTATGGTCGCGAATATACGCCCGTCTTCCATCAACTCGTAGTGTGCTTTGCGCATCGCGGCTTCAATATATTCTGTTAGCATGTATTGTTTGTAAATTCTTAATTCTTAATTCCTAATTCTTAATTCTTAATTCTCTCCCCCCTTGCTCCCTTGCTCCCTTTCTCCCTTAATAATAATCCTTCTCAATATCTATCTCCTTCTCTTCCGTCCCCTCATCCCTTTCCCGTTCAATTTCACCGCACAACCGTATCAACTCCTCCTGCTCCTCCGTCGCCAGCGCTTCCAATCTTCGCGCCATAATCCTCACCGCCGAAGGTTCCGCATGCCCCATAAACCACTTCCCGTAAGATGTGAGGTTTATCAAAATATACCGCCGGTCCCTGGCGCGCTTCTTCCTTGCCGCCAAATCTTTCCTGTACAGCGCTTCAACCAAATGCGTGACCTCCGCGTCGCTCACCTTCAGTTCCCCGGCAATTTCCCGCTGGGTCATCGCCCCCCTCCGGTAGAGGAGTTCCATCATCCCGAATTGCGCCGCGGTCAAATCAAACTTCCTCAACTGCCTCGACAAATCTCTTCGGATGGAAAGTGTCGCTCGCAGGAGAGCTCCGTAGCATTTCACGGCTCTTTCTGTCTCGGCGGACAGAACTGGTGGTGATTCTTTCGACAAAGTCGGTGTTGTGCAAAGTTAAACTAATTTACGCATATTTTCGTCGCAAACCCCTGCTGTAAGCCAACTTATCCTATCTCTCTCACCCAATTATAGATTTGCTCCATTTTTCACATTCCAGTCATTCCATCCCCACCACCACGACCCATCCATCCTCTTGAGGTTCCCTGCGCAGCGCCTGCATAAATGCTTGTGCGTACTGATCTTGCAGCCCGGACTGGACGACTCCCCACTTGATTTCTTCTTCGTCAAATTTCCAATGCCCGATTGGAGACAAGTCATTGGATTTATGCGCATTTACCGCAACTTTCGCCTCTTCCTCCGCCAGCCCAAAGTAAACTTCCTTAAGTGTAAAATTTTTCATGACATAGACGTCCATGATTCTCACTCCCTTTTTGCAGTTTTCTCGCTTAACATTTTATAAGTTTCTGTAACTTATGAACTTACCGGCTTATTTCCAAACCAGATATCCAATTATAATAACAATTCCTATCGTCATCATCAGCGCATAATTACTAACCAGCCCGGTTTGAATCCTTCTAAACACCGATCCCAACCAGACTAACAACGCAGCAACACCGTTCACCAGCCCGTCAACTATCTTAACATCGAAGAATTTCCACAACCCGTCCGCCGTGCCGAGCGTCGTCTCCACGACAGTGAAGTTATAAGCCTCGTCGACGTAGTATTTGTTGAGTATAAGCTGATATACGCCCTTGAATCTGGTCGCAAGTTTCTTCGGGGCTTCGGGATTCTTGATGTACCACGCCCGCGCCCACAGTATGCCTGCGATTGCTATCAGAACGGATATTCCCATTATCGAATATTCAAACAGTAGTGAGTGCGAACCGTGAATCGGCGCGATCTCCTCAGCGACAGCGAACGACGGCTCCAGGAATTCCTCGAACCAGGCACCGCCGCCCAGCACATGCGGGATCATTATCCAACCACCGATTACCGACAACACGCCCAATACGGTCAGCGGCAGGGTCATTACGCCCGGCGATTCGTGCAGGTGATCCTGCTGATCGCGGCGTCCGCGCCAACCGCCGTGGAAAGTCATGTAGACCAGCCGGAACATGTAGAATGCGGTCAGCAAGGCAGCGATCATGGCGATGATGCCAACTGCGACATGTCCGTTGGCGAACGATTTCCAGATGATCTCATCCTTGCTGAAGAAGCCCGACAAACCGGGAACGCCCGCAATCGCCAGCGTCGCAACAACGAACGTCCAGTACGTAGTCGGCAACTTCCCGCGCAGTCCTCCCATGAAACGAATGTCCTGCGGATCGCCGTGATAGCCGGTGTGCTCGTGAGCGTGATGGATGGCGTGAATCACCGAACCCGCGCCGAGGAACAGCAGCGCCTTGAAAAACGCGTGGGTCATCAGGTGAGAGATTCCCGCGGCGAACGCTCCCACTCCACAGCCGACGAACATATATCCCAACTGCGATACGGTCGAGTAAGCCAGCACCTTCTTGATGTCGTTCTGCACCAGCGCAATGGTTGCGGCGAAAATTGCGGTCAATACACCGACCCAGGCTACGATGCTGAGCGCGCCCGGGGACATCGCGTAGATGAACGAATTTCTCGCTACCATGTAAACGCCGGCGGTGACCATGGTTGCAGCGTGGATGAGGGCTGACACAGGCGTCGGACCTGCCATGGCGTCCGGCAGCCAGACATAGAGCGGGATCTGCGCCGATTTGCCGGTCGCTCCGATAAACAGGCAGACACCGATCCAGAAGAACACGGTTCGGGGATCGACCCAGAGTGTTATCTGATCCGCCACACCCGAAAACGTCAGCGTCCCGAATGTGCTGAACAGCAGAAACACGCCGATCAGGAAGCCGAAATCGCCGATCCGGTTGACGATGAAGGCTTTCTTGCCGGCGGTGGCTTTAGCGTCGTCGGTGAACCAGAATCCGATCAGCAGGTAGCTGCACAGCCCGACGCCTTCCCAGCCGATGAACATCAGCGGGTACGAATTGCCGAGCACCAGCATCAGCATGAAAAACACGAACAGGTTCAGGAAGCTGAAGTAGCGCGCGTAACCCGTGTCGCCGTGCATGTATCCGATCGAATAGACGTGGATGATGAACGAAACGCCGGACACGACCAGGAGCATCACGGCGCTCAGGGGGTCGAGCAGCATTCCGAACGGTATTTCCAGCGTTCCTGCAGCCAGCCAGGTGAACCATTCGACTTCGATGTGGCGGTGGTGCGGACTGTGACCGAGCAGTTCGACGAAAGCTGCAATCGACAATGCGAACGCTATCCCGATAACCGCGCAACCGATAAACCCGACCGCCTTATCGCCGAGCTTTCTCCCGAACAGCCCGTTGACCACGAACCCGGCGAACGGGATGAGGGGGATCAGGTAAAGGTAGTTTGACATACTTTTAAGTGCGAAAATGTAAGAGTTTGAAAGTGTGAAAGTTGTATCTTGTCATTCCCCAGAAATATCATATTTCACAGGTAAAATGCTCTTCAGATTATGTATTGGTCTTTGATTAAAATTTAGACTTATTAAGGGGTGCAGTTAGTACTTGACTTTGATGCAGGTGTCATTGCGAACCGACCGTTTTTTAGATTGCTTCGCTTCGCTCGCAATGACGTTAGCGGTCGGTGTGGCAATCTTATACGAGCTCGCAATGATAAGTTTAAACTGCACCCATTAATAACCGTTATCGATACGCTCTCTTTCTATCCGAAATGCTAAGTATAAGAATCACAAGTTCACCTTTGAAGACTCGATAGAGTATCCGCCAGTTCTCGATTCTATAAGACCGGACACCTTTCCATTTTCCTTTTAGAAGTTTTCCAGAATAGGGATTATCTCCCAAGTAGAAAATGGCGCTATCGATCTTCTCAAGAAGGCGGGGCTGCTGCTCGAGCATTTCACGCTGATGCTCCGCCTTGGGAGCAAACCTAATCTCCATTGGTGATCGGCTGCAGCTTCGCTCTCAGTTCCGTAAAGCTCTTGGTTCTGCCTTCATGATAAGCCTTCAGACCATCCTCAATATCTTTGACGAGTTCAGGATTGGAAAGAATCTCGATAGTCTCGAGTAAAGCTTCGTATTCTTCTGCCGGTAGAACCACTATCGGTCCGTCGATTTCGATGTTTATTTTGGGCATAATAGCTTCCTGTTATTTTATGAACTCGTTATTTCCGGATTAGGGGGAATCTGGGTTACATTGTTGCCAGATCACCAAATCCTATTGCCTCCGACCATAGCCTTAAGCCATTGCCTTGGCAATCTTGAACTTCACAGGCATCAATGCTCTCAGATCGATCCGTTTGGAAGCGTCGAGGATTTCGATTCCCACGATGCGATCCTTCTCGCCGATGTCCAGAACGATGTCCTCTGTCACCCGTTCGTTCCTGACCTTCTGTTTTCGAGTGTCTAATCGCAGGTAAAGAAGATCGCTGTTTGGATAGTAGGTTATTTGCATTATTTACTCCCATTCTCCATAAAAGGCGTATGCTGTTACTGTAACGATAATTCCTTCTTCTTCAACGTAAATGACTTCTACTCTCTTCTGTTTGTAAAACTTCCTATCTCTCTTTTTACCGTATGTGAAAACTTTATATTTCCCCATTCTTCCGCGTTTTGCCTGAAAGTGTATCCCTTTCGACAAGACATCTACAATCTCATCTTCCGAAATGTCTCGTTCCTCCATTTGCTGAAGAGTGTGCGGATCGATCTGAATCTTCAAATTCTGATGCCTCGTTTAATACGATTTGATGGTTATCTTGGGCATAATGGCTTCCTGTTACTTCTTGAACGCATTATCCCCGGATTTGGGGGAATCCGGGCTATGTTGCTTTAAGTGCGAAAGTGTAAAAGTTTGAAAGTTGAATCACAGTTTACTATCAAGGATCTTATACATCCGCTCGAAACTCGGCAGATATTTCCTCAGTGGTTCCGGATTGAGCTTCCCAAGAGCTTCATAAGAACATTTCCCTTTTTTGTATGTATTGGTACAGTTCTTAGTTGCCTCTTTTAGTTTGTTTTGGATATCGTGCCGATTCCGATTTTCCAAATCATTTAAAGGAGGCAGTTTTTTCTCATTCAATCTAAGATAGTGCGACTTCAGGGTTGATCTATCTGCAACAATCCAAGTTTCCATACAGGTGGTCATAAAAAGCACTTGGTCGTCCTTTGCACTCCTTGGTTTATTCCATTTGTCCCGTTCTTTTAGGTGTGACCACGTCTTCTCAATATCTTTAACAGGATCCTCGCTGTCGATGAGCATTGCGACATAATCTGATGAAGCTTTCTTAGCGTGGGCAGATTTGAATTGGTCATAAACAAAACGGCGAGCACCCCAAGGAACAAGCCGGGGCATTCTACCAGTGAATCCACATTTCTTAAGTAATAGGTGGAATCCCCTCTGACATAGAATGTCGAGTGATTTGTCTCCTCCACCCTCGATGTAGATTTTCGCATTCACCATCGTTTGCCTCCAAGCTCTCCCTTTATCCAAAGTTCACCAAGATGGTACTTGTCAAGCCAATTCTTTAGTGAGTCTCTATCCAGCCGTTTCATTTCGGTTTTGCCATCGTGTTTCTCACAGACTATAACAACCTCAGGTCTATCGGACATGGCATCCACCAGAATATCGGAATGCGTGGTGACAATGAGTTGTGTACGCTCGGAAGCGGCAATCAAATGATCAGCAAGAGAAGGTAAAATATCCGGGTGCAAGCCCAACTCAGGCTCTTCAATACAAATCAAAGGCGGAGGTTCCGGGTCATGGAGAATCGCCATCAAACATAGATAACGTAATGTACCATCGGAAAGACGGGTGGCTGGAATAATGAAATTTCCTTCGGTGAAAAATACTTGAACTGTGTTGCCTTCTATCTTAATATCAAAATCATCAATACCCTCATAAAGATCTTGTAGGCCACTTATCACTGCTTTTTTTGCAGGGACGTTTCTTCGAAGGCGATTCAGAAACATACCAAGGTTGGAGAAATCTTCCATCAGAGGATGATTTGGCATGTCTGCTTTCTGAGGAAGTCTGAGGATTGTGTCTCTTCCGAATGTCCAATCTCGGTAGATGCAAACCCTATTATAATTATAGCTCAGCAAATGAAGAATTGGATATGAACCTGGATCTTTAATTTGCCCGAGGACTGGAATTATGGGCAACAACTTTACCTCACGCAAAATCCATTCGTCATTCTGCTCTGTGCCAATAAATGATTCTGGATAATCACTCTTGAAATAAATCAATGGCTGACCATCTTTAGATTTTACTTCTGCATCTTCAATTACCTCATCTTCTAGGAATGCCCCTTCCAATATTGGATTTAGTGCAATAAAATGACGGAAAGATTCTTCCAAATATTGTGTAATCATTTCTATAGAGGTTTTATTTTCAGGGTCTCCCTTCCAGACAATATCGCTTCCTCCACCTGCATTCCTTAGTGCTGATTGAAAATCCCCCGGTGTCGAGCGCATCAGTGAGATTGCTTCGATAAAATTCGACTTACCGCAGCCGTTAGGACCGATCAGGACGTTCAGATTTTCCAGTTCAAGCGGAGGTGTGTCCGGTCCGAAAGAGAGCAGGTTTTGAAGTCTCACCTGGCGGATCAGCCTTGTATCTTTAGTATCCATACTTTGATCCTTCGCTTATTTCTGTACTTAGATTATATTTATCACCGTCAAACGGGACGCTTGACAGAACTTCCGGCAGCATCTCAAAACTCCCCATACAATAAATCAACCAACTCCCCCACCTTGTAATCCTCCACATCCTGTCTGCTGTCAAACAAGATTTACAGGAGATACAGGATAAAACAATCCTGCACATCCTGTCCATCCTGTTAAAATTATGAGTCTTATCACTCCAGGTGATACTTTTTCAGGATGGAGAATGCCCGCCAGTTGTCACCAGTTATTTCCACTTGAACAGTGCCGACGCCGGGTTTGATCCAGAAGGTCATTCTACCGGGCATTACCATATCAGGAATATCAGGCATTATCGCCTCACAGCGTAAACAGTTATCAAATACTCCCGCCGGAACGGTTACAGTTTCATCGATGGCTTCCACAACTGTTGTCGTAATCACGGATCCCGATTCGACCGTCCAACTGGTTCCGACCTTGATGGGATATTCGATCTTTAACTCCGCCTTCCCATCCGGATACTCATCGTTGATCAGGAGAAGGTACACACCCTCCTCTGCATTGCGGTGATATTCATCAGCGCTATCCCTTTTATTTCCATACCAGGTGTGCCCGCCCCAGGTGATCTCTTCCTCTATTTTTATGGTATATTCAGTGATCGGAACAGGATCGGGAAAACCATCGGGATAATTTTCCATCTCGTATGTCCAGTAGTTACCGATGGCGAGCGGCATGATAGTCTCGTTGTCTCTTGCTGTATTACAGGCGAGAAGTGCAAAGATCAAGGTTGAAACGAGCAGTGATTTGATACTGTTACTTAGCATTGTTTTCTTCCTGCTCCTTTGGAATGTGATTGTTTTGTGTGCTGTCAAACGGGACGAGTTCTTTGAAATAATCTTCAATGACCTTGAATGTCATCCCCGCGTACGCGTGGAACCAGATTCCTAACTTAGCCTGAAAATATAACATCTGGATTTGACGTACTTTACATTCTGAACCTCTCTGGATCCCCGATCAAGTCGGGGATGACGCGCCGATAGTTTTTGAATAAATCAAAGAACTCGGGACGCTTGACAGAACTTCCGGCAGCATCTCAAAACTCCCCATACAATAAATCAACCAACTCCCCCACCTTGTAATCCTCCACATCCTGCCTGCTGTCAAGCCGGTTGCTGATCTGCTTTTTTCGTCCTCCAGGATTATCGCTTTCTCATGTATCATTCTCGTGATGTCAAACAAGATTTGCAGGATTAACAGGATGCTAATTACCTTTTATCTGTCATGTGAGGACACATGACAGTACTCTTAATGAGTCGGGTCACTTCAGGTGATACTCTTTAAGATTCTGGACACTCCGTATATCCATATCACCCTGTTTTGCCTTTAACTGCATTTTAACCATACCGATACCGGGTTTCATCCACATTGATCCGGTCATTCCACCGGGCATTGTCATCTTGCAGAGATAACAACCGTCAAATTTTCCTGCCGGAACGGTTACAGTTTCATCGATAGCCTCTATAATAATCGTCGTAGAATCGGCTTCAGTCTGGCTATTCCCAATCTTAATCGGATATTCAATAATTAATTCTGCTTTCCCATCCGGATATTCGGCATTGATCGAGAGATTGTACAAACCCTCCTTTGCATCACGATGATAATCGCCCCCCTCATCATATTCTTCCCCATACCAGGTGTGCCCGCCCCATGTGATTTTTTTTTCTATTGTAGTAGTATCTAAGGAGTTCAGAACAGGAGCATCACCCATATGGGTTTCGATCTCGTAGATCCAGTAGCTACCGATGGTAAGCGGCCAAAGCTCGTCGTTGCCACCGGCAATACTGCAAGCGGATACGGTAAAAATGATGGTCAGAACGAGCATTGATTTGATGCTGTTACTCAGCATTGTTTTCTCCTTGCTTTTTATGTGAATTGTAACGGTTTTAACTTCACCTTTATTACCACCATTATGCTCGGTGTGGATGGGTTATTATGATGTCATTCGGAATAGAAGAAGCTCCGCAATTTCTCAGGGCTTATGAATCTCATTGCTTGTCTATAAATAGCACGACAGGTTCCAGTGTCAAGTTCGTTATGATTGGGAACTACCAATGTTTCTTTTACTCCATCTGAACTTAATCGACGTAATTTCACATGACTACCAGCATAAGAAATTACTCTAAAACCAGAACGCTCAAAAAAATTAATTGCATCCCTTCCGGATAATCGCTTAAGTTTAGGCATATTCTGCGTTTATCTCATAGGTTACAACTATTATCGGATCAGCGGCAAGCCCTATCTTAGCCAAGTCTTCACCCTCAAGATACAGATCCACAGCCTCGCGAAGATTTGCTGTCACCTCATCAAGTGTCTTCCCTTGTGTGACCACACCTAAACCAAAACATTCAGCGACATATCCTGATTGGTCACCAGGCGTAATAATTGCCTTGATCGTTCTTTGTAATGACATTTTAAACCTCCCCTAAGAAAATAGAAAACTCCTCTAAACCGGTACAATCCTGAGCAGTATCTCCCAACATTAGTGTTGGATCTATATGTTCATTTGGGTGGCGGACAGGAATGTCCACACTCTCCGGTTTTTTAATCAAAATCACCCGGAAAAGATCAGCAAAATCCGGCATGGTGCGCGACGGGGTGTCAGCGAGTGCGACGTCCCCTTCGGGAAATAGACCAGATCGCCGGGCAGCAACAGCTCAGACCTGCCGTCAAATTCCATGTCCACCGCACCCTTAAGTACGTAAATACTCTCACACCTGGCTATTTCATGGTCTTCAACCCGCGCGTCGGCTTCAAGATCCACCATAGCGATGTTCTGTGATGAACTGTCGCCGGAACCGATGAGCCTTGCAGCAAATACACCATCCCGCCGGGTCTTGGTAAAATGCAGATCGTCCGACTTGACAACCTTTATCTTTTCATTCTCAGCCATGTATTCCTTGCCTTACTATTATAAACAACACCGATCATATCAGTATTGCTTCAACCTGGATGCCGAACGGAGGGTATCGTTCCCGGCAATCATCAGTTCGCTCTCCTGAACGATGCCGATACCGGGCATGATCCAGACAGAAACGCGGCGGCTCCGGTCCGAACGCACAATCCGGTAATAGTAACAGTTCTCGAAGATCCCCGCCGGGACATCGATAGTCTCGGTAAGCGAAACTACGCTCACGCTGTCATCATCCGACCCGATATACCATAACTCACCTGGCGATGTAGGATAGGCATAATACTTCTCAGCCAAGCCGTCGGGATATTCCTGACCGTAAAGCATCCGCCAGACGCCGTCGACGCCGTTACGCCAGAAGACCCCGGGGGCGTCCTTGAAACTGTACCACTCCGAGCCGCCCCAGATTATGGTACTGTCAGTCATCGTCGTGTCGGAACTGCGGTAGAGCAGCGAATCGTTCACATAGGCTTCGACGTCGTAAACCCAGAAACTCGACGAGTGGATCGGGTAGAGATCTTCGGGCAGCCCCGGCTCGGTCGGCGATTCATCCTCGCAGCCGATCAGCACAGCGACAATGAATAATATCGCTAATACGTAATGAATGTATTTTATGTTCATTTATACCAGTAAATGAATTAAATATCTTTATTTCACATTATAATCTTTCAGGTTTCGGACGCTCCTTACTTCCATCTCGCCCTGCTTCGCCTTAAACTCCATCTTAATCTGACCGACGCCTGGTTTTACCCACATCGTTCCCTCTGCTCCCTCGGACATAAACATCTTGCAGCGATAACAACCATCAAATCTCCCAGCCGGCACGGTGACCGTTTCTTCAACCGCTTCGACAGTAATCGTGGTTGAGTTGGCTTCATCAACCCAACTGTCGTTTAACTTAAGGGGTAATTTTGCCATTAATTCAACCTTGCCATCTTTGTGGTCCGGGTTTATTGTAAGCCGGTAATGTCCTTCCTTGTCGTTGCGGTAATAATCACCCTCGTCATCAGCAGAAAGGGCGTCGTACGAATACCAGGTATACCCATCCCAGTCTTTCGATGATCTGACTTTTAGTGTATCCGTCATCGTCTGAATCGGATTAGGCGAACCGCCCATGAAGGCTTGGACTTCATAAACCCAGTAATTACCGACGGCAAGCGGGCTTATCGCATTGTCGTCATCCCCGGCGATTGAGCATGCGGGATAGGCAAAGATGAAGATCACCAGTAGCGCCAGCTTGAAACAGTTGCTGGTCATTGTTTCCTCCTTGTAGATTGTTGTTTCCAACTTATATAATGCTCCTTAAGCATTACTGCCGGGTTTCAAGAACGAAGTCAGTAATCCGGCAGCTCCCCGCCAGGTTACGCTTCGCTTGAAACTTGGTGGGAACGTGTTAAATATTAATATTAACCTACCACTTCATCAGGTTAACCTTATCTATGTCAACGTTCTCCTTATGACGGAAGATGGTCACGATAATAGCCAGACCCACCGCCACTTCAGCGGCAGCCACTGCCATCACGAAGAACACGAACACTTGACCGTCAACGTTCGTAAGAAACCGACTGAAGGCGATGAAAGTTAGATTCACCGCGTTCAACATCAGCTCTATCGACATGAATATGATCAGCGCGTTGCGGCGTGTCAATACACCGGCAACTCCGATGCAGAACAGGAGCGCTGACAGAGCCAGATACCAGCCGAGGCTTACCGTCATGCTTCATCTCCTTCCGCTTCGGTCTGCTGTTCCGGTTTTCTCTTGACCATTGCCACCACGCCGATAATTGCGCCCAACAGCAGCACCGACGCCACCTCAAACGGCAGCAGAAAACGTCGGAACAATGCTTCACCGATCGACGATACAGTTCCTATCTCAGGATCAAGCGCCGCATCTGAAACGCTCACACTCTGCAGAGCCGTGGCAGCGACCAGCAGGATGCCGCCGGCTGCCGCGAAACCCAGCCATTTACGCATGGGATCGGCTGACTCCCAGGTCTGCGCACCGCGCTGGCTGAGCATCATCAGCACGAACAGGAACAGCACCATAATCGCGCCTGCGTATACGATAATCTGCATCGCAGCGATAAACTGCGCGCCCAACATTACGTACAGCACCGCCAGGCAGAAGAAGGTCAACACCAGATACAAAACCGATGAGATCGGAGTGCGGCGGGTTATGACCATGAACGCCGACACAAGCGCAACCAGCGCGGTGATTATAAATAGAACTAATTCCATAGGCTTTATAAATCCGATTACCTGAATTTTATAGCTCCCAGGAGCTCATCATCTGCGACAGGTACCTTTCCAGGCTCGCTGCCAACAGAATAGCAATTATTAAGTTCACGATAACGAAGATCACACCCGCGATCTCCCAATTCCTCTGCACACGGCGGAAATGTTCAATTGAATCCCAATGCCTAAAGCGCCATGCCCATTCGTTGCCTCTGACCCACATCACTAACGGCATTACCCAGCCCACGATTGGCACCAAGTGCAGCCATGTCCAGGGTATGTGCATCGCCAGCCCCCAGACGAAGTTCATCATCAGCCCTCCCCAGTTGAAGCCGCGCAGCTCGTCAGGAAGCCGGCTTTCGCTTCCACTGCCGGAGTTGATACCCGGCAGTTCATCATGGGACTGTATGAAGGCGTCGAATTTTGCCTGTTCGTCTTTAATAATATTCAAGTTAGAAACCAGGAATTAACCACCAAGACACCAAGACACTAAGAGAAAAATAATTCTTTGTGTCTTTGTGCCTTAGTGGTTAAAAATTGTCTCACATCCGTTCCAGCTCTTTACGAAACTCACCGGCATCCTCAAACCGCCTGTAAACCGAAGCGAAACGTATATATGCCACCACGTCGACCGCTTTCAGCGCTTTCATCACCATCTCACCGATCGCCTGCGATGTAACCTGCTGTCGCCCAGATTCGTGACACTGCTCCTCAATATCAGACACTATCTTTTCAATCGCTTCCGGTGAAACAGGTCGTTTTGCCAGAGCGGTAACGATTCCCCGTTTCAACTTGCCGCGCTCAAACGGTTCGCTGCGACTATCGGTTTTCACAACCACTAATGGGGTAACTTCGATGTATTCGTAGGTTGTGAACCGTTTGCCGCACTTGAGGCATTCCCGCCTGCGCCTGATAGAAGCACCTTCACGCTTCGACCGGGAATCGATGACCCTGTCTTCCTGATGTTCGCAGTAAGGGCATTTCAAGGTGAATTCCGGTTATAGTCTAAGGATGAATTTCTTAACATGGATATACAGGATGAACAGGATTTTTATATCATGTATATCCTGTCTATCCTTGTTAAGTTGAGTATATCACTCTTCAATCGCTTCCGGCATATCGTAAATCGGGAAGCGCTTGCACATCTCGCTGTCTTGAGGGCGGGTCTTCTTTATTCGTTTATCGTCCTCGATGTCGTTCAGAACGTAGGCGATCATCTTGCCTATCTGCCGCATTTCCTCTTCCTTGAAGCCGCGAGTGGTCAGCGCTGGTGTTCCGAGTCTGATGCCGGACGTGATAAACGGTTTCTGCGGGTCGTTCGGCACCATGTTCTTGTTGGTGGTGATGCCGGCGGCTTCGAGCGCTCTTTCGCAGTCCCTGCCTTTCAGACCGCGCGGCGCCAAGTCCATCAGGATCAGATGGTTGTCCGTGCCGCCGGTGACAAGGCTGAAATCCTCGCTGAGCAGCGTTTCCGCGAGCGCGGCTGCATTGGCGACGATCTGCTGCTGATACTCCTTGAACTCCGGCTTCAATGCTTCGAGGAACGCCACCGCCTTGGCGGCGATGACATGCATCAACGGACCGCCCTGGCAGCCGGGGAAGACCCAGGCGTCGATCGCTTCCGGCAGTGTCTTTGGTTTCGGCATATTGGGCAGCATGAATTCGCCGCCTTCGACGTTCGTGAGTATCAGACCGCCGCGCGGTCCCCGGAGTGTCTTATGCGTGGTGGACGTCACGATGTCGGCGTAATCGAGCGGACTTGGATGCAATCCGACAGCCACCAGACCGGCGATATGCGCGATATCGGCAATGTGGTAGGCACCTACTTCGTCGCAGACTTCGCGGATCTTATCGAAATCGATGATGCGCGGATATGCCGAGGCGCCCGACAAGATGATCTTCGGCTTGTGTTCACGCGCCAGCCGGAGCATTTCGTCGTAGTCGATCCTGCCGGTTTTCGCGGACAGGGTGTACGGAACGATGTTGAAGAAACGTCCTGAGAAATTAACGCCGCTGCCATGGGTCAGGTGACCGCCGTGGTTGAGGTGCATTCCCATTACGGTATCGCCGATATTCGCCAGCGTCAGGTAGGCTGCCATGTTCGCCTGACTGCCTGAATGCGCCTGGACGTTGGAATGTTTGGCTCCGAACAGCTTCTTTGCGCGGAAGCGCGCTTTGCCCTCGGCGATATCGACGTGTTCGCAGCCGCCGTAATACCGATGACGCGGATAGCCTTCGGCGTACTTGTTGGTCATCACCCCGCCCATCGCTTCCAGCACAGCCTGGCTGACGAAGTTCTCGGACGCAATCATCTCGAGCGTGTCAGTCTGCCGCCGCGTCTCCTCGCGGATGGCGTTGTAGATGTCGGGGTCGGTTTGTTTTAGGTTTTGCATGATATAACCGTTAAACTGAATGTTCGATATGGAATCCGTTTGCATAAGATTCGTTCAGGAGTTTGCTATAAAGCGATTGATTCTTCAGAGAAAGGCGATCAATCATAAACGGATCTTTAGAAGTAAGCTTTAGAAACACCTTAGTGTTTACTCTCCTTTCCTCCAGCACAACATCAGTTAAATTAGTAAGAAGAATCATTTTCAGAAGCCCATCCTTAATGTCGTTCCATGACGGGAGACATCCACTCTTTGTATGCTTGGCCTCAACAAGCTCAACAAATTCACTCTTGTCTCTAAATTCGTCCAACGTGAGAAAGTACTTGCCTCCAAGATAATTCCGTATTGTAATACTCTGCTTAACACCTTTAGTCTTCTCTTTTGGCTGAACTGTTAATATCTCACGTCTCTGTGCACTCTTGGCGGCTTCTCTTGATGAGGAAAGAAATTGTTCCCTGCTGGATGTAATTTTTCTAATTTTCTTTATTGCTGAATTATAGTCGTGAAATTTGATTTTATGTTTTTTCGAAATAGCGTCGTATGAAGTCATTGCACTATCAAATAGAAACCGCATGTTTTCCGGTGCTGTTTGCTCCATGTTCCAATGCAAAGCACTTGATTTGAAAGCCGCCAATTTTACAAATTGTGATTCAAGATACTCTTTTGAAAATCGTTGTTTCGTGATTTTACCCACATATCTGGTGCTTGGTTCTGCTTCGTTATAGAAGCTCAAAATTACATATACATTGAGTAAACTCATTAAGGATATGGTATCCCATTGAATAAAGTCGCGATCCCCACTACCGCTACTGGTTAATCCCTCATCTTTAATTACTGGAATTATTGTAACTTTTGTTCCTGAAAATCCCAGTGTATCATATACCCGGACATAGGGATATGACCGTGTGCGCTTAGGAGAAACCCAATGACTTACCGCGAATTCTATATTTGAATCAACTGACAGGATAAATGAATATCCACCTTCTAAAGCCTCGCGCAGCCTAACAATTGATATTCTTTTTAGTGAATTGCAAAGAAAAGGCTCGTAGCTAATCTTCTCGATTTGTGCGGTGAGTCCCATCCCTGACCTCCTCTAAAAGTTGTTTGAATTCACCTCTCGTCAGGTGTCGATCCAGTTTATCTGACAACGATTCCTGTCTAACTAATAATTCAAACTCATCCTTACCATCGAAAAAATCGGCATTTTTACCAAATCCCAACTTTTCCTTAATGATTGGGATTAGTTCCTCTTTTATTTCAAAGCCAATACTATTCCTGCCAAGAATTCTTGAAACCTTCATAGTAGTTCCACTTCCTACAAATGGGTCCAATACAGTTTCACCTTTATAAGAAAACAGCTTTATAATCCGATAAGGCAATTCTTCAGGGAAAGCAGCGATATCCTTTTCCAAAACTGACCCGGGCAGAACATTTGTCATTTCCCATAGTGTCATATACCATTTCTTATCTTGGAATTCCTTTTTATCAATCTTTGAAGCTTCTCTTATATCTTTAGGTATTGATTTATAATTGAATTTACCCTTTTGAAAGATTAATATACTCTCCAGCAGGTTATCGGGATAATAATACATCGGATATGGATTTTGCAGGATTACTCCGCTTCGTCTGCTAATTCTCAAATAACCGTCTGGCTTTTTCCAGATAATTCTGTCCCTATATCTAAATCCTGCTTTTTGGAATGCCTTGGTTGCATCTGCTGTGATAGGAAACTTTTCACCATTAACAAGCATATCATCGATATTTAAAACAACTATCCTGCCGGGTTTAAGAACTCTATATATCTCACTCGCAACATCCTCAAGTATTGCGAGATATTGAAAATAAGTATCATATAGACCTTCATAATCGAACGGTGCATTGAAATACGGCGGAGAGGTAACCATGAGGTGGACACTTTCTGCTTTCACCTCTCTCATAATAGTGCAGTCGCCTATTATAAGTTTATGATGCGTTGATTTATCCATGAGTCCTCCCTCTCCGTCATCCTTTAACATACACCTACTCCGGTCTGAATTATGGTTGTTGTTCCCCAAATCTTGTCAATATCTTTCGTGTACCTGTAGTACTCATAAATTTTAGATATATCATCCGATTTATGAACAGCACGTAATCTGCGCTCGATTATACCAACATTTTTCTCATCAATCTCAATACTTACACACTTCCTATGTAGTTGGTTAGCAGCAACCGATGTTGTACCTGTCCCTGCAAATGGATCGAAAACCAAATCACCTGGATTTGTTGATGATAATATAATCCTCGTTAGTAACGAGATCGGTGTCTGTTGTTTATGTACTCTGGTTCCATCACTATTCCTTAGAGCCTCTTCACCAGCGTAATATCCTGAAGTCAACTCACGTACATCATCCCATATATCAGTCAGGTACAACCCATTCTTCCTTCCAGATTTATAGTTTGAAGGTAAAGGAGGATTAATCCTCAGTCGGTTAAATACTCTCGGTGATGAACCGTTTGTAGCAAAAGCAATTATCTGGTATTGTTTGCCGTACCTAATGTTACTTGGTATTGCAGAAGTCATTTTTTTCCAGATAATTACGCTCTGCATTGTCCATCCGGCAAGTGTTAGAATTTCAAGAACCTGTTCAATATTCTTTTCTCGCTGCATAAAGTATATAGCTGCACCTTTTCGTGATATTTCAATTACTCTTCGGCATACATCCAGCATCCAATCCCAGTATTTTTCCGGTGACAGGTTATCATGATGATATCGATAATCCTTATCCTGATTGAAGGGAGGATCTAAAAATGTCAGGTCAACATCTTGAAGGATTCTGCTGTTGATATATTCTAAGCAGTCGTCTTGTACTATCCTGATATTGTTTTCATTCATAATAAACCTCGAATTACCTTTAGATCCTGTTTATGGCAATCCTGCAAACCTATCGATTGTTTCCAACGCCCATGTGTTTATAAAAACATCCACACCACTAACCGTATTAAATTCCCTAATTGGTTACAACATTCTCCCACTCCCCGAACATCCTATCCTCATCCAAGCGTTTTTCAAGGTAAACAACAAATTGCTCGCTACTTAGTAAGCACTCTGTTACCTTAAACAGCTCTTCAGCTTTAGACCTATCAATAATCCAAAATGAATCCTCATATTCAGGATTATCCGGTTCAAGGTCAAACTCGCCCAACATTGCGTTCAGGTTGTTTATACTCGAAAATCTGCCCGTTTCCTTACAAACCGCCCTGATCATAAACAGCGTTTCATTACTATCTTCATCAAGGGTAAGTTCGTAATTGTATCTGTTTCCGTCAAATCGTTCGATCAACTTATCGCTCGAATTTTATATTCCCGAAAATCATCCCTCAACACCGATCCAAACAGCCACAACTTGCTGATATGATGACGATTATTCACCTAAATCCTCCGGCGGAATTATTTTCGTTAGTTTGATTACTAAGTCCGGTATGTTCCTCTTTACCACTCTCCATACAGCCTCATCGTCCACATGGAGATAATCGTGAACGATCACACTTCGCATGCCAATGATCTCCTGCCATGGAATATCGGAATATTTTTCTCTGCCATCTTTACTTACTCGACGTGCTGCTTCTCCAAGGTTTTGTATCACATGCACTAAAGCATTCCTCAGAACCCTATCGACATCGAAATCTGCGCGTTTTTTATCGTGGATCATTAATATCGCTTCTAACGCAAAATCCAGCATGTGTCTGAGATAAACCATATCATCCTTCACCATAGATCAACTCCGGGTTGAATGATGGATGACGGCGGATATGGCGGCTCAAATACTTCTCCGGTACGAAATCAACCTTGTAGCCCATGATATCAGAAAGTTCCTCTTGAACGTTTACAATCTCCCACCCCGGTGTCTTCTCCGGCTCAAACTCATACAGCACATCCACATCGCTGTCATCCCGAAAGTCGTCCCGCAACACCGATCCAAACAACCACAGCTTTTTTATATGGTGTTTTCGGCAGAATTCGGTTAACTTTTCGTGGTCTATTTTTATCTTTGCGGACATAATTCCCCGATGAGAATATCAACCATTCTCAATCTTACCAACCCTTCGGGCGTGCCTGCCGCCTTCGAATTTGGCATTCAGCCAGCGGTCCAGGATGTCCTCAGCCACTATTCTGCCCGTTATCCTGCCAGCCAAGACCAGCACATTGGCATTGTTGTGACGACGGCTGTACTCAGCCTGAATACCACTGGTGCAGAGCGCGGCATGTACGCCGGGAACCTTGTTGGCAACGATGGTCATCCCGATGCCGGTGCCACAGACCAGCACGGCATAGTCACAGTTCCCCCTGACGACCGCCTCTGCCGCAGGTCGCCCAAAGTCCGGGTAATCGCAGGGGCGCTTGCTGTTCGTCCCGAAGTCCACTACTTCGTGGTCGTAGTCGTAGAGCCGCTGCTTAATCAGCTCTTTAAGCTCGAAGCCCGCATGATCACTGGCAACTGCAAATCTCATTTATCCTTCACCTGCACGTTAATCCAACGTCTTCAGGAAGTTGTCGATATATAATACCTCCGACCAAACGTCCCTGATCCAC
>CAYYHI010000039.1:0-813 GCA_964471745.1 uncultured bacterium
GGTCCGACCGTCCGACCGATCTACATCAAGACCGACAAAGCCAAGGAATCGCTGGGCAAGAAAGGAACCGGCGGCGGTTCGGCATACCCGCGCGTGGAACTGCTCTACCGCCAGAAGGAAGCCAACATCCTCGATAGAGGCAGGCAGTTCGACTTCTCGTACCGGGTTGTGCGCAACCAGAAACTGACCGAATTCCGGGTTTTCCTCTGGTGGATCGGCGCGCAGATGGCGTACGACGAAATCTACGGACTGCTGCTGAACGGCGACGGAATCTCACCGGCTGCAACGGATGTGTTCAACGGCGTCGGCGGAACCTTCGCTTACAGCGACCTGGTGCACCTGGCGATGTCGTTCGACGTGCCGAGCCGCATGACGCACATCATCGCCGGTCAGTCGGACATCGAAACGATCATCAACCTGACCGAGCTGCAGCACCCCGACGCCTGGAACGAACGCGAGCTGTACCGGCGCAGCGGCGATTACCGTTCATTCCTGCCGATGAACGCCCGGCTGGTCATCGCGCCCAACGCGACCGCGACCAAGATCATCGGGCTCGACAGCCGGTTCGCCGTGCGGGAAACCCTGTCGCAGCCGCTGATGATCGAAGCCGATAAGGTCATCAGCCAGAAGTTGGAAAAGGCTGTGGTTTCAAAGGAATCCGTCTATACAATCATGGTAGACGGTGCCGCCAAGCTGTCGGATTACTAAACCAACCTCTTCCCCCGGTGGTGATATACGGGTAGAAAATAATTTTATCTGACCCTGAGCTCACCCCGGGGGGAGTATGGTAATCCCCCCTTCTACTGAAGGGGG
>CAYYHI010000039.1:823-20713 GCA_964471745.1 uncultured bacterium
GGGGGGAATATAAGGGGGGTTGAAAAAAGGTTGCATAATAATAAGGTAACCCCCCCTTAGTCCCCCCCTGCAATAGCAGGGGGGGAAGGGTAGAATTGAAACGAAAGACACTAAAATGTCAGTAAATCAAACACTGAATTACATGCTGGCGAAACAGGCGGAACTACTGCTCAGCTTTTCCGGGCAGGTTACTACCTCCTCGACATACCTGAAAGGCAGCGGAGGTGAAGCCGGCGACGGTTTCCCGCTGCCGAAAGACGTACGCATCTACCGGATCGACTGCTGGGATGGATCGAACCTCGTCAGTAAAACGGCCAACGTGTCCGTCAGCCAGGGTGAGCGTATATCTGTTTACGCCGCTCTCAACGCCGGTAATTTCGACGTTTCAGTACGTATTAACGGTGTGAATACAACCCTCACCGCGGCTGGACTGGCTGCCAGCTCAACGCTGATGGTTACCGTGCATCTTAAACTGCTGTAGTCTTTTAGTCGTTAGTCGGTAGTCTCATAGTCGTTAGTTGTTCGACTATTGACTTTCGACTACTGACTACCAGATTAATGTAAACAACGATAACACAAGCACTAATGATTATAAGGTGGCGGACAGGAATGTCCACCTCCCCGGATTTGTAAATCTAAGGAAAACCGAATGTCCTGGACTACATCTGATATTATTAAGAAACACCTGTTCGATCTCGACCAGCAACCCTCAGAATACAACGATGTCGTGGTGAAACTCAATTCGTCTGGTGTTGGGTATATCCCACATCGGGGATTGATTTCGTCGAGTGAGAAGGTCAAACGACAGGTCTCAATGACTCCAACCGAACAATCAGGGGTCACACTCAGCGGCGAGACCTGGGTGCAGCTCAGCTACGACAAACTCCTGCCGGATAGGATAGTCGTCGCTTATGACGAGGGCTTGTCAACCGTCTATCAACTGGATAAGGACTACGCATTCGATCCGAGCGGCGGCAGAGTGCGCCGTATCGACGGTGGCAGTATCGCCAACGGATCGTCGGTCGAAATCCTGTACCACCGTTACGAAGTCTTAACCAAAGATACTGATTACACAATCGATTACGATATCGGCAAGGTGACTATGAAGTCCAGCGGTTCGCTCGAACCGGACACGACGATCCGGGTCGATTACCAGACATCCGCCGCATCCGGCGCCGATCAACTCATTTCAGAAGCCATCACCGAAGCCGAGGACAAGATACTCAGCAACCTGAAGGGTGAATATGATGCCTCTTCCACGAACCAGGGAATTAAGACCGGCGCAACCGAGCTCACCCTCGCTGTCATCTGCCGTGGGCTGGCTTCACGAGCGCTGTCCGATGGTTTGACCTCCGCTGAAAACAGGTCTCGGGGCTGGCGCGATCTGGCGCTGCAGTACGAACTGGCGGCGTGGCATACGCTGAGACCTTTCCTCAAGTCTCCGCAAATGATACAGGGACTCAAAAAGAGCAACCAGAGCTGGGAATGGACTTAGTAAGGATAAAGGATGAGGGATAAAGGATGAATAAAGCACAAGTCTGGAACTGGATCAGAGACAACATCCGCACCCTCGACGCAACCGGCGGGATTAAGCGGTTTCCGGATTATCCGTTCGTCAGGAAGCTGATCGACGCACTCTGCGACCGCCGCATCCTGATCGTATGCAAATCCAGGCAGATGATGGCTACCTGGAGTGTCTGCGCCTGGATGCTGTACCGGGCTGTTCATGAAGAACCGGGGATCTACCTGATGCTGTCGAAGGGCGAACGCGATTCGCGGGAGCTGCTGAAACGGCTGAAGATAATAGTGAACAACCTGCCGGACGAACTGAGCGAAGGCGTACAGATCAAGGTTAAGGAGATCGCTTTCAAATCGGGCAGCCGGATACTCTCGCTCCCGGCAACTGAGGAAGCTCCCCGGATGCACAGCCCATCCGGAGTCTTCTGGGATGAAATGGCTTTTACGCCGTACTCGGAAGGTATCTGGACTGCTGTCAAACCGGCTATCGACTCCGGCGGCAGCTTCGTCGGAGTATCCACGCCCAACGGCACCGACAACATGTTCTACCATTTGTACAGCGACAAGTTAAACGGCTTCGGTCGCACACAACTGCACTGGAAGGAACACCCGGAACGCGGTATGAAATGGCTACGAGAAGCCAGACGCGGGCTGTCGAAGGCTCGCTGGCGGCAGGAATACGAGCTCGACTTCAGCGCACTGGCTGACCGGGTTTACGATGAGTTCTCGACCGATGAGCATGTCCTGGAGCTGCCCTTCCGCTGGAAGAAGGACAGCGGTCGAACCTACCGCGGCATCGACTTCGGCTATCGACATCCTTACGTGATCTGGATGCACGTTTCGCCGTCCGGCGATATGGTTGTGTTCGACGAGTGGGAGGGGCGTGACGACACTGTTGAGGAGATGTCGGATGCAATAAAACGGATCGATGCCCGGCACGGTTTGATTGAGGACGACATCACCTGGAGCGGCTGCGATCCCGCCGGTGCGGCGGCAAGTGACAGCGGATTGTCGGCGGTGGAAAGGTTGCAGAAAGCCAAATTTAAGCTGAAATGGCGCAAGTCTGAGATCATGACCGGCGTCGAGCACGTCAAATCGTTGCTGTGTGATGCGAGCGGAAGAGTGAGGCTGCGCTTTTCGCCGGAAGTAAGAAAGACGCTGCATCACCTTCAACACTACCGCTGGGACGCCGATCACGACAGGCCCGACAAGGACAATTACCACGATCATGCCATGGACGCACTGAGATACCTGGTAATAAACCTGATGGGAAAGAAGCCTATGGGCTGGTCGGGAGCGAAGGTGGCGGGAGCGAAGTGGTAGTGATTCATCTTCAGTAGTCGGTAGTCGGTAGTCAGTAGTCAGTAGTCAGTAGTCCGACTAACAACTACCGACTAACGACTAAGGTACCCCCCCCTTTATCCCCCCCTGCAATAGCAGAGGGGGAGAGTATCGATTCAAAAAGGAGCAATAGATGCCATTCTGGAAAAAGAAGAGACACACAACAGACAATGCGCTGGACGGTCTGATCAAGGTCCGCGGTGCGAAGCAGCTCAGCGAAACTGCAAAATATTCAGAAAGACCTCGGCGAGGGATCAGGCGTGCGCCGAGGGTATGGGAGCCGCGCGGGCTGGGTCGAGGAATGCAGGGCGCTTACGGCAGCGACTGGTCAAAGGTTTTCGATTACAGCAGTGCGGCTCAGGGAGATTTCTACCGCTGGCTCAGGGACTCCATTCCGATCATATCCGCCGGTGTATGGGCGTGGGTCAGGCTGTGTGCCACCCGGCAGACACAGGTGATCGAGGGAACCTCCAGCGAAATCAGGCGCGCGAAGGAAATCCTTGCCGGACTGGACGCAAGGCTGCTGGAACATCCCTACGGACGGGGCTCCGGTATCAGCAAACTGACCGAAGCCTACTTCCTCGAAATCTTCACCACCGGCAGGTTTGCCGGTGAAGTTATCCTGACCCCTGACACCAAATGCATCGATCATTTCCACTATATCGATCCCTACCGGGTTTCGTGGCAGCACGAGGAGAAGAAGGGCTGGGTTCCATACGTCAGCAGCGATGAGGGCGGCGTGGCAAGGCTCGATCCGGAGCGTTTCTTCTATGGCACTCTGGGTACCGATCTTTCCAACCCGTTTGGGGTTGAACCGCTGGCTTCGATCCCGTTCGTCGCTGAGGTCGAACAGTTGATGTTGGAGGACATGGCTCGCTCCAGCCACAACGCCGGAACGCCGCGCCTGCAGATCAAAATCGGTCGACCGGAACGGTTCTCCTGGGAGGGTGATAGTGAATACACCGACCGTGCCAACAAGTACTTCCAGGATATGGTCAACGAGTTTCAGAACCTCGAACCGGACCAGAACGTCTTCACCTGGGGCGACGTTGAGGTAACCATGGTCGGCGGCGGTGGGCACAACTGGAACTGGCGGCTCAACCGCGAACAGGTGATAGAGGACGTCATCACCTCGCTTAAGCTGTTCCCCTGGGTGTTGGGGCGTACGCATCGCTCGACGCAGAACTGGGTGCAGTCTCAGTTCGACCTGCTGATGCAGATGGTCGCCGTGCATCAGAAATCCGGCTGCGACCTGATCGACTGGATCTGCAACATGGAACTGGAGATGCAGGGCGTTAAAGCCCATGTCAGGCATCGGTTCGCAGACCATCCAGATCCGTTTGAGCTTGAGCGGGTGAGAGCCGACAAGCTCAGAATCGAGAATACCGACATGAAGGTGACACGCGGCTACATCTCGAAGGATGATGGTGCACGTGAACTCGGCTATCAACAGGCTTTTCAGCAGGACGGGGATGATGAATGATTCGAGTAGGTCCGACACTCCTGTCGGGCAGGGTGCGGCACAGGAGTGTGCCACCTACTGAGACGGGGAGGGCGGACACTGCTGTCTGCCCAAAGAGAGGTTCGCTCAGACAAGAGTGTTTAAGCTCCCCACAACCTTTGAGGAGAACGGACATTCCTGTCCGTCAATCCGCCACAGGCGGATACATTAAGTACGAGTGCGCTTTCAGTCAAGCTGTTCTTTTTCAAAAATAACATTTACATACTGTCGTTCTTAACTAAGTTATGAATTTTGAACTACAACTCAAAATCCAAAATCCAAAATCCAAAATTTTAATTTACAAGGGAATATAAATGGAATTAACAGAAACTTATCCATTTAACATCACCTGCCCCAGCGAATTCTTCCGCGAGGTCGAATTCGTCAATCCGAAGCTGCAAAGCTTGTTCCTCAAGTTGCGCAGAGCGTTCGAGGAGAGCGGTGATATTTACGTTGAATTGAAACGGGAGGCAAACTGATGGACTGGATTTACCGAGAGCTAACCGGCGTCATGCTCAGCGAACAAGTCAAAGTCTCCGACGAGGATATCAGAATCATCAACTCGCTGCCGAACCCACCGCCGGTACCGGTCACGGCGCGCGACATATACATCAGGCGCTGCCGACTTGCCGGTGATGCCGTCGACGCCGGCTTCGGCAGGTTCCGCACTGAAGACCTCGAGCTGCTGCTGAACATGGTCCAGGGCGCGCCGGCGTTGGTCGGACATCGCAAGGATACGCTGGGCGTGGCGCGCTTCTTCGGCGGCGAGATCGAACGCAACGAACAGACCGGTATCAGCTACATTGTTCCCAAGTTCTACTGGATGCGCCTGCACTCCGCCAGCGAAGATCTGAGAGTTAACATCGACGGCGGGATCTACAACGAAGCTTCGCTCGGATTCACGTTTCGCAAGCCGACCTGCGGGATATGCGGTGAAGACATCCGTCGTTGCGAACATGTTCCCGGACGGGAATATGACGGCAAACACTGCTTCTTCTACTACGACGAGCTGATCAAGGTAACTGAGGGATCGTTCGTCTACCGCGGCGCCCAGCGGGGGACCGGCTTCATGCTGGCATATCCTGCGGTCGACGGTTTGCAAGCCGACAATCTCCCGCGCTTCAAGTGGGGAGGAATCTGGTACCGCGGGGTACCTGAAAAACTGATCATCACGGAGGTTTAAATGTATCGCAATATATTGATATTCCTGTTAATAGGCGCTTTCACGGCAGTCGGATTATGTCAGACATCAGTCGAGCTGCCGAATCGAAGCGCCGGCGATTTCCTTGCCGGTGAGCATTATCCCGTAATCTACACCGGTCAGGGCGAGATCCGGGGAGCGGCACATCCCTGCACTACTGCCTGGCAACAGGTTGGATTCTCGAGCAGCGCCGACGCTGCCGCCAACCGCAATATCGGTCTGTTCAATCCGGAGGTCTTCACCGTCGGACTGAAACTGAACTGCTACGGTTCCGGCGATTCCGCTCAAGTCTCGACAGCACGCTTTGAATCGGCATACGATACGACCACCAAGGCATTCTGGAACGGTGACTCTTCAAACATATTCGTCGAAGACGGCTGCTACAACCACGCCGATTACGGCGTCTGGAAATTCGAGGCGTTTGACGATACCGCCCGGCAGTGGCTGTTCCCGGTACGAGCGATGATAGGCGGCTATCTACGGTTGATCCTCGAAAGTGACATCGTCGACACCTGCGAGGTTAACTGGAGCTTGATATGCGAACACTGAGGAAGCTGCTGCATCTCCCGCTCCTCTTCTCCACGTTGTTGCTGCTGTCAGCCAGCGAATTTGCATGGAGTCCGGGGAGCTCGAAGATGCCCTATGGCAGAGGTAGCCGGTCAGAGTGGGGTCGTGACGAAATATCCGCGGAGTTCAACCCGCTGAAGATCCCCGGCTGCGTGCTGTGGCTGAACGCCGGGTGGGGTGTATTCCAGGATGACGAGGGAACTACTCCCTCGCCTGCAGACAGCGTTGCAGCGCTTTGGAAGGACAGGTCCAGCAACGGTTACAACGCCGCCCAAACAACAAACGCTTCCCGTCCGCTTTACAAGACCGGCATTCAGAACGGTAGACCGGTCATCCGCTTCGACGGCGTCGATGACCACCTGATAACGCCCCGGATGGAAGGTGAATTCTCGGATGGCTTTACCTGGTTCATCGTCACTGCGGTTGATGACGGTCAACCCGCAAATTACCGGTCGTTCTTCGGCGCAATGAGTGCAGTTACTTCAAAAAACTGGTATTTCCTCGTTACCAATTACCCCGGAGGGTTATTGAGGCAAGTGGTGACCGAAAACGACATCCAGATTGTCCAGGTCGTTAAAACCCTGTCGGACGGTCAATCGGACTTCTTCGTTATGCACCTCTGCGCTGATCCTTCGGACAGCCTGAGAGGTTATTACAACAACATCGGCGTGACTCCAGCCGATCTGACCGGTCTGACTTGGGCAAACATCGCCGGTGCTTACACCGAGGAGATCGCCGTGAGTGGTCGTATGAAGGATGGCAGTTTCGAGTACCCTCTCGACGGCGACATCGCCGAACTCATCATATACGAACGACCGCTGACCGACATGGAACAGGATTGGATCGAGAATTACCTGTCGGTGAAATACGGTGTAGAATAGTCGGTAGTCGGTAGTCATTAGTCGGTAGTCCGACTAATAACTACTACTTACTTGCATAAATAATCGGCATATAAAAAGTCGCTGATTTGTCATTCCCGCGCAGGCGGGAATCCAGATAAGCATTTGATATTACGTAAGTTGCTTGGATTCCCGCCTGCGCGGGAATGACAACAACTTACTTACGTCCTTTTACTCAAGTAGGTACTACGTTCCATAAAAAGTATTCTTAATTCGTAATTCGAAAGGAGGTTTTTTCGTTGCAGAATAAGATAACACAGCTTGTTCTTACATCATTGATTATCCTGTCCGCTTTACTGGCAGCGAGTAACATGCAGACGTTATTTATCTACGAGGACTCGGGCAACCATCCGCTGCCGGCGGACAAGGCATGTGTGGAGCTGGTCGCGCTGGAGGGCGACAGCACTCAGGTGGTCGCCTATGCCGGTGCAATCTGGGGATCACATGACCTCTCAGGCAGGGATTACTGTATCGCTTGGGTGGTGAGACCTTCGGATGATTTCGATGACTGGCTGAACGAGCAGGGTTACCGGCGTAAACCCACGGAGCCGGAATAGTTGGTATGGCTGATTCCCATTGCGCTCGCGATTTCGCTCTCACTGCGATCCGCCAGCTTCGATGATGCACCGTTCGATTACCTGGCATGCTGTAAGGCTGTCTATGAATTCCACGCTTACAGTCTTGAATGGGAGCGAGAGGATGGCAGGTACTTCCTGAACTATGCCGCTTACGGCAAGCAGGGGCTGAATGATACCTATTACACATCGTACAGCACTGAGATCGTTGCGAGCAAAGGGATCAGCCGGCAACTTGTATCTATTGGAAGAGACATCCTGCTCTTCGGCGTCGGCGCTGCTGTGACCACTCATGAATACAGCCAGCCACGCGGCGCAATCATCTTCAGGGCACCGCTGCCGGGAGACGGATCGGTCCTATTCACCACCGATTTCAATAAGGTGCATGTATGGGATGCCAACACGAAGCATCGGTTTAACGAGAACGGTGGAGTCAGCCCGTTCGTGGAGGGTCATCTACTGCACGACCGACGGACGTACTGGCGTGCCGAGATCGGACTGGAGATACAGCTTTAAGGTAAGCAAGCAAGGAAGCAAGGTGGCAAGTCTTGGTTCGTTGATAACTTGATAACTGAAAAAAGTTCGCTCAGACAAGAGTGTCTAAGCTCCCCATTCCGGGGAGGACGGACACTCCTGTCTGTCTGGGGAAGGCGGATAATAACAAACTATAAGGAGATAAACATGGACTGGAACTCAATCCTAACCGGCGTCGTCGGTGCGGTCGCTGTACCGCTGGCGCTGTACCTGATCAGCCTGTTGCTGCCGCGCAAGTGCACCTTTGGCTGGGGATATAAAATGGGCAGAATGATGACCGCGCTCGGGCAACGCCGGATAGGACCCGGCTGGGAGCGGATCGAAGACCGGGTCAAGGGAACCGTGGCGGATTTCGTCGAAGGGATATACAAAGGCTTGGATTCAGATGACGTCGAAGCCGCGAAGGGTTAACCTGATCGTCGTCCATTGCAGCGACTCCCCGTTCGGTGACGCCGCGTTGATCGACCACTGGCACCACGCCCGCGGCTGGCGCGGCATCGGCTATCATTTCGTAATCCTGAACGGCTATCCGGACGAGGAGTCGTATATCCAGCGACGCCCGAAGTTCTATCTGGACGGCGTGGTCGAAAACGGCAGACCGCTGGACAGGATCGGCGCGCACGTCAGGGGACACAACCGCAACTCCGTCGGCGTATGTCTGATCGGCAAACGTCAGTTCACCCAGCAGCAGTTCAAGTCGCTGGTCAGGATAATCGAACAGTTGAAAGCAGATCATCCGGAGTTGAGCGTTGCCGGACATTACGAACTGCTGAAACCGGGCGATACACCCAAAACCTGCCCGAATATAGATATGGACTGGTTAAGGGGGTTGATGGTTTAAGTGCGGTAGTGCAAGGGAACTTGACAAATCCGTGAGGGTTGTGTATATTGTAGATATACTGCAGGGAATATGACAAGTTTTAATCCTGCCGTTTTACCGCACTTGAAGGAGTGGTGGTTTCATTTAAATATCATACAGACGAAATAAATAAATCCAAACAATATTTGCGGAAAGACATTGACATTCATTATTTCAAGTGATAACTTATAAGTTATATGGCTTGGTCAAGAGATCTCATTGATTCAGGAGCACGGTACAAGATCTACGCCCTTAAAAAAGGTGATAGGTGTGATGTAAATGATTTCTTAAAAAAATGCAAGAAAAGCAATCTTCAGAAATATACGACATTGATGGCATTAATCAGATATATAGCCAATAATGGTCCACCTAACAATAAAACACAGTTCAAAAAACTCCATTCTAAAGATCAGGACGTTTACGAAATAAAGATAAAACCCTTCAGAATTTTCTGTTGTTTTCATAACCATGAAATAATCCTAACACATGGCTGGAAAAAAGAGGGCAATCGAAAAGCTGAACAGAATGAACAGATTAAGATAGCATCAGATCGCTGTGCCAAATATCTTGATTCCCTAACACAAGAACTAATAAAAAGATATCCACAAAAAGTAAGAAAACGGAGATAACAATGAAGCAAGAAAAATGGATCAAGTCGGAATTCGAGCGCTTGGAAAAAGATCCGGAATTTGTTGCTGCAGAACTAATGATCAATATCAATAATCAGATATGTATACGCATGAAAGAGAAGGACATTTCGCAGTATGAGCTTGCTCACAGGCTTGGCAAGTCGCAACCTTTTATTTCTCGATTGCTTAATCATGGTACAAACATGACCCTTAAGACGCTTGCTAAGCTTAGTTTGGCACTTGATTTGAAGATTGTACCACCTCGCCTTTTGCCGAAAGAGAAATCATATAGTCATGATTTTCAAATTAAATACAATGAACCAATAGTAACCTGTAGCCAATCCCAGGCAGAGCTATTTGGTCATAAAGAGTCAAGGGGAAACAAGGAGCAGAAGGATGAGTCTTTCCCTTTTGCAGCTTAAATCCTGCAAATTTAATAAACTTGAGATTCACACACGAGTACATAAGGATTTCAACGGAAATAAGAAAAGAGAAGTTGAAGCCCAAGTACCAGAAAAAGAGGAAGTGAATGTCGGAATCAACTTTAATGTTCAGAAATATCCCGATGATTTAAGCTACCATGTGTCGATGATTTTACATTTCATTTGGACAGAGAAGGGAGAATCGGAATTCCAGGAAATCTCTGCCGGTCTGTCGGGGATATTCTGTCTTCCACCGGGAACACCAGATGAAGAGGTTGACAAGTATGTTCCAGAATTATGCTTGGCGAATTTATACAGTACTGCGAGAGGAGTAATTGCCCAATCAACCGGATTATTTCCAGGTGGACCTTTATTTCTACCGCTTATAAACATGTTTGATGTTGTGAAAAGAGGTAAGATAGTAGAAGAAGATGATGTTAAGCAAATTCAAAGCGAAAACAAGGGGAAAGTACTTGTAGATCAGTAGGAGTCTGGATTCCAGATTAAGTCCTGAATTACGAAATGGGGATTGATGGATTAAGTGCGTATTGCAGGTAATTGTCATGGCACCACATCTTGGCAATACATTTGTCTATTCATATATTACTACAGTGATATAAAAGGATTACCAAATGTACAACTGTCCCAACTGCAATCAGCCGACCATAAGCGCTTGGCAAAAATTCACTCTCGGTCCGTTATCTTACACGGAGTGTCGCAACTGTGGATTCAGAATCAGCGTTCCCATCCTGAAGTTCGCCGTTTCAATATTACCGTTGCTAATCGGCATAATTCTCGCAGGAGAAGTTGTTCATCCAATTGCACTGCGTTTCGCCGCTCTCGCTCTGTGCATGGTAGTTTCAGTAGTAATTCTTATAAAGTGGGTTCC
Source organism: uncultured bacterium (assembly GCA_964471745.1). Lineage (GTDB taxonomy): Bacteria > Electryoneota > AABM5-125-24 > Hatepunaeales > Hatepunaeaceae > CAYYHI01. The sequence continues at coordinate 11,759 of CAYYHI010000039.1, forward strand.
GTTGACCGTTAAGAAATGAATTCTCTTAGTGACGCAATACATTTAAGTTAAGTAGCCCGGATCCCTTGTGGTCCGGGGATCTGTTCTACTCCACAATTCCGCCAGATTGCGACCGCATTCATCTCTAATAAAACTCATCCAACATATCGTCTTGTATCTTGAAATTGGGCAGGAACACAAAGTAGTTAACGAGAACCCTCAAGAATCCCGGACCACAGGGGATCCGGGCTACCTGCTTGGTTATAATGGTCAAATGGAAATTGATGACGTTTCATGGGGGCATCATTGGGGTCGTACCTGGCCGCCTCATCCAATATATAATACGTGGTCAGTCAATGATATTCGACTTATGCAAACACCTGAAAATTAGGAGAATAATTATGAATACAATGCCTTACTTCAAAATACTTCAAGTCTTCGTGGTTTTTTTAATTTTCGCGAATAATTGCAATTCACGTGAACTTGTTAAGATTTTCGAAGCAAAATGGGGAGAATCCATTGCATCTGAATATCTTTCTGCAGGAGCTGGTGAACAAATCTGGGATTCTACACCTAACCGCGTCTTTCTGGGAGAGGATGGTCGAATCTACCTGCCAGCAAATGATAGAATCCGAATTCTCAATCGTGATGGCATTTACATCGATGACCGTATACTCAATGTGAAACTAGATGATAACTGTCTCTATGTTAAAAAACTTATTGGTGTTGATTATAATGGAAGTGCCTGGTATTATTTTCCATTCTTTGAAACATCAAAACCATTTGAGAATGATTATAGACATCACCTGGTCGCAATCGACGAATCAGGCGAAATAGTACAGAAAGCAAGGCTGGACATTCCTTTCTCTCAGAAGCATCCGTATTTTCATTATCAAATCCTTGATAATGGAAAATTCTTTATGAGAGGTTCAAATGGTGGGTATTTGGTTGATATTGCGAATAATTCTGTCATCAAGTCTGAATGCGATGCATTCGATGCCTTGGGAAATGGAATGACGGTTCACATAAGTGGAATAGTGTCCATGGAGTTAACCAATTATTTTTAAAAATACTGCCCGCACATGCTACAAAGAGAGCTGCTCAAATTGCCAGTGTTGAAGCGACTTCCATGGATTCTCTTATGGAAAAGAAAGCTTCAGAAGGATTTGGCTATTTTAGACTATGGGCAGGAACAAATCAGGCAGGTCATATAGCGTATTCGCTTGAGAGAAAACCACCAAATGGACAGTTAAATCTTCCATATTTCGAGTATGTGATTTATGATGGCGCATCGGACCGTATTATCGAACACGATCGTGCTGACTGGGATGTTCCACCCGATCAGGCTCCGACCGTACTTTTCAGGCAGTTGGAAGATGATGACTCCATACTTATCGGCGTGGAAGAACCTGATGTTGCCTGGAAGGTTGTATCGGACGGATCAGGGATAACGGGGACCAGGATTTTTCCGGGACCAAAAGGATTGATCTTCCGAATCTATCGGCTTCGGTAAGGCGGCTGACACGTACAGCCCTGTCCTCGCGTAAGAGTCTGTCTGATAATGCGAAAGACGCTCCGGACCTCATCATTCCAATGAAAAATGGAATCCAGTAAAGCATGTAATATCAGCGACTTCTCTGGATTCCAAATCAAGTTTGGAATGACGAGCCTGAGCTTGGAATGACGAGCCTGGTGTTTCAGAATACATCATAGAACTAAAGATTGTCTATGCGCCCAAAGATGGGAGACTATTGAAACACGGGTAGCGGAGCTACCCGTGCCACCCTATGCTCAATGTTCTTCATCCCTCATCCTTCATCCTTCATCCTTTGAAACACCCCCCCTTTGTCCCCCCCTACTGACGTAGGGGGGGAGGGGGGGAATTTCTAAACAATCATCGAAATCGTCCTGTCCAGTATTTCGATCCCCTTCCTGATCTCATCTTCCGATATCGTCAGCGTCGGACGGAAACGGATTGAACGATCGCCGCAGGCGAGGATAATCATGCCGGCGTCGAAGGTCTTAGTGCGCAATTCGTTGCGCTTCTCTGTTGTGGCGACATCGAATGCGCACATCAAACCGCGCCCGCGGGCGTTGGATAACAGGGATGGATATTTTTTCTGAACACCCAGCAACTCACCCAACAACAGCTTAACCATTTTAACGGTGTTGTCGATCAGGTTTTCCTCTTCCATGATCTCGATGTAACGTCTGCCGCGCACCATGTCGATCAGGTTGCCGCCCCAGGTGGAGTTGATACGATTGGGTGTGTTGAATACATGATGCTCCACCCGGTCGATCTTGTCGGTGCAGACGAATCCGCAAACCTGGGACTTCTTGCCGAAACAGAACATGTCCGGTTTCAAACCGAAATGCTGGAAACACCACATCCTGCCGGTCAGCCCCATGCCGGTCTGAACCTCGTCGATGATAAACATGATGTCGTTTTCGTTGCAGATGTTCTGAAGTTCGCGCAGGAATTCACCACGGAAGTGGTTGTCGCCGCCCTCGCCCTGGATCGGTTCGACGACGCAGGCTGCGATGTCGATGTCGTGCGCCAGGATCGCATGCCTTACCTGTCTAAGAGCCTTGGCTTCCCGCTTCAGAAGATCCTCGTGGTTGTTGCCCTCGTCCGGGAAGACGATCTTCGGGTTGTCGATGCGGGGCCAATCAAACTTCGGATAATCCTCGGTCTTTGCCGGGTCGGAGTTGGTCAACGACATTGTGTAACCGGTACGACCATGGAACGCCTGGCGCAGGTGCAGAACCTGGTTGCCACGGTGGTGCGTATCGCCGTTCATGCGATTGATCTTGTGTTTCCAGTCGAATGAAGCCTTTAGTGCATTCTCGATAGCCAGAGCGCCGCCTGCGATCAGAAACATGTACTTCATCTCAGGCGGAGCGGCTTTCTGGTAGAACGTCTCGATAAACTCAGCTTTCTGCATGGTGAACAGGTCGGAGTTGGTGACATTGTTCACAGCGGAAGGGATTAACTGCCGTATTGTTTCATCGCTGCGCATCTTCGGATGGTTGAATCCGAGCGGGTTGGATGCAAAACACGAATAGAAGTCGAGCAGTTCGCGACCGGTGAGGGCGTCCTTCATCCAACTGCCGTGGCTTGCGTTGATGTCCAGCACGAACTCAAAACCACCGCCGCTCACGTGATCCCGGATTTTTTGTATAACTTGCTTATTGTTAATAGTCATTTTATTTCTCCTTTTAGGGGTTGGAATTCTTATGACAATGCAAAATGGTTTTACAGATGTGTAAACGCAATACGAATCCGGTTTGTTCTCCGGAATCCTCGCATATCAGGCAGGTCTGATCAGGTCTGCCCGACCATCCATCCACGCAGGAGTGTTTTTCTGATCTGTTTTGGCATGTTATTTATTCACTTGTTTTACTGTAAAATGTGTCCGGTGTCATTCTGAACGAAGTGAAGAATCTCATCTGTCACTGTCTAAGTAAATCTCTGTTTTATCAACTGGTTCAGTTAACGATCCTTTTGTATCTTGCCTAATATATAAGTAGGCTCCGGCAATCGAACAACCGACGACCAGCGTCACAATACCCGTAACGAGACCGATTTTCATCATAATCGCGCCACGCGCCATACTGCGTCGTTTCAGATACTTGCGCGTCCTGGATTGTACGATAATCGCCATTAAGCCGAGGAAGGCACCGGTGAGAGGTATAACGAAGAACAGCAGGAACAATCCGAATACACCCAACAGAGCGGCTGCAATGGGGTATAGAGCAACCAGCAGACCGATTATGCCGAGTATCATCGAAGCAATCGATCCTGGTGCGTAGACGTTTATGCCGTTTGATTTTATGGGGTTTCCGAGCATGTCCAAACAGGTTTTATTACAACACCATCGGTAGTTCTATCAATCTCCGCCGAAACGGATCGAGTGCGAGCCCCAGGGCTTCAAGCGTCAGAGCTCCTAACAGGATACTATCACCTTCCTCACCGAAGATGACATCGGAGACACCGATAAATTCCTTATATTTGAACATCGCCCAACCTATTTTCCTGACGATGATCGACCCATCCGCCAGCGTAAATTCCTTTTCCGAAAGCGGCTTAATGCCAAATTCTTTAAGGATTGATGTGGGAACAATAGAGAACATCGCACCGGAGTCAATCAGGAATTTGAGCGTTTCTGTATTCTCCGGATTTGATGGATTTCCGACTTCGATCTTTAGGTTTGTAAGTCCCATTATTTATCCTTTTTGTTATGCCTAAAGAACCATCGGCAACGGTATCAATTCCCGCTTCAACGGGTCGAGTGCAAGTCCCAAAGCTTCAAGTGTAAAAGCTCCTAACAGGACGCTGTCGCCTTCCTCGCCGAAAATGACGTCTGCTCCACCGGTTTTAGAACCATACTTATAAAGCGCTGTCCCTTTCCTGCGGATGATCTTTGAACCATCGGCAAGGCGAAATTCCTGTTCTTCACGTGGTTTAATGCCAAGCTTTTTCAGAATGTTAGACGGAACTACTGAATAGATTGCACCTGAATCGATTATGAATTCAATGGGAACCATAACCTCAGGATTTGCTACATTTCCAACCTCAATTTCCAATTTTGTAAGTCCCAATGCAGCCTCCGATCTTTGCTTTATTAGACAGCACTATTTACCATTCTTAGTCTTGTTAATCACCGTAGCCTGAAAACCTGAGGGTACGAACATCGAATAGAACCTCATGACCGGCTCCATCCTCCATCTCAGTAGTCGATACAGCCTTAATGGTCATTAGGGAATCCCCAGCCAAAACCAGCGAGAATGTCCATATCTGCTTTGATTCCTCGTCAATGAAAAGGTATTCCTGTTCTTCCAATTCTTCGATTGAAGCAGGAACTTTAGTGTGGTCTGCTCTGTAAAATCTTACGGCGTTAAACGTAGTTCTTAGTGCAGCCTGGGCTTCTTCAACTTGAGATGCTGCCAAAGAATCAAGTACGGTACTCATATCTTCCTTAGCGGTCGGAACAGGTTTGACTTCTTTGGCAGATTCTTTCTTTGCCGGTTGACAGGATGAAAGGAAACTGATGACGAGTAGAGCCGGTAACAGGATACTTAAAAGGTAGTGACTTTTCACAGTAACCTCCTATTTAATTGAAACTTGATTTATCGGGTAAGGTTGCCAGTAGGAAAAACTTACACCCCCTTAATCCCCCCCTGCTTCGCAGGGGAAAAATAAACAATCAGCAATCAATAATTATCTATGCTCTCATTAATTTCTTAAACGTATAGCTTGCCAAGCTCACGTTTATCTCTTATAAGCTTTCTTAAATGTCACATTAAACATCGCCGGATGGGGGTGGGCAATTGTTTTTCCTTCCAGTAAATCCTCAATGGTTAGTATCTGCACCTGTGGGTATTTCGTCACGAATGCCTCCTGATCGTAGTAGCCCGCCTGCTGTGCTTCAATTCTCATCGGTTTGGTAACCTGATCTTCAAAGCAGACAAACACTCCCATTTCAGTCCAACAAATTCATTTGCGTTAACTTCTCATGATTTCCTAGAGCTTCAAGTTGTTCGGCACTACTGACCGCCTTTCTAACACGGATGCGTTGAAGAAAAATATCCGGTCTTGTTTCAGAAGTGCAATTAAGCCATCTCTGTGCATAGGCGCAATATTCAGGGTTAATATCAATACCAATATATCGTCTACCCAGTTGCTTGGCTGCCATACAAGTAGTTCCCGTGCCGGAGAACATATCCAACACCAAATCACCTTCGAAATAATACTCAGGAACGGCTTTGAATGTATACATCATTATCAGTCTTTGTGGCAAAACAAGAGGAAAAGGAGCTGGATGCCCCTGAAGCCTGGGAACATCTGTGGGATACATTGGCCAAATCTGCATCGTCAAATTCAGCCATTCTTCCTGACTCATTCGGGAATGCGATTTGACTTCCCGGTTCATCTTTGGAGGTTTCCCGTCCTTGACAAATACGTTTATGAACTCTATGGTATTGTTTTCAAATAAATTTGGGGGATAAGGATAACTCCCGAACATCATTTCTGTAGTCTGTTTTTGCCAGATGAACAATGAGTACCGCTTCATATGGAAAGTGGGGGAATTGAGAAGGGCAATTTCGAGATCGTTATTGATATTCACGAGTCGACGCGTGTGAGTGTCGTTTGCCACCTTCTTGGACAAGGGCATTATAGGAGTAACGATTGCCAGTTTACCATTGGGGCGAAGAACTCTCTCTGTCTCGGAAAAGACCGCCACTAGCGCAGCGATATACTCACCATAGTCAGACTGCCCTATTTGATTGGGAGCATCGTAGTCCTTCATATTCCAATATGGCGGGGATGTGACAGAAAGAGCAATACTGTTGCTCTCTAAGTTCTTCAGTATGCCGAGCGCATCTCCAGTGAGAATTTGGTTGACGAATTCTCTCACTAAATTACCTCCTCGGGTTTAATTTGGTACTTTAAAAGCTTTATATAATTGGGATCTCCTCCCTTGATAACTCCAATGCGGGCATATTTAGTTTTATCGGTGAATCCGCCTGCAAGCAAGACACCGCGGACGTTTGTTCCCTTATGTCTGTATATCCATCCCATATATCGTAGAAGTTGCCCTACTGCTTCATCATCAGCGTAATCTCGCTTTACTTCAATCACGACAAAATCCCCATTTTTGCTTCGACAAAGCAGATCCATCCGCCCAATTGAGGTTGAATACTGTTGTCCAAGAATAGAGTCGTTTTTGTCATCGGTCTCTGAGTGAAGTTGGAGACCGGACTCTATGAGGGACAGATTGTCCTTATAGAACTCTTCAATGATCTTCTCAATATATGCTCTCTCAATTGCCTCACTTTCTTCTTTTGCTGGTTTGATTTTCAGCTTTCTCTTGGCTTTCTCGAGTATCTCCTTTGCCTCCATTTTGCTACCGGCTGAAGTCATTCGATACTTTATTGCTTCTATCCAATCCGGCTTCTTTAAAGGGTCACCAAAATAGTAAACCCAATCGTTATAGTCACGAAACTTTATTGGAGTGATAGAGTTATAGTCCGGGTAATTATAGGACTTCACCTTGCTATCAAAGGTAATTTTTTCCCTCGATACCGAAAGGTAAACAGGGAATCCGAAAAAAGCCAGTTGATATGAAGTGTTCAATTTGATTTTATTATAACGTGAGCCTGAATGATCGAAAAGAACATCTATGCCGAAAACGTCCTTTTCTTGCTCTATAGCGTAAGGTATGCGCTGCACCGAACGGATTATCCTTCCGCGATCCTTTTCCTCAAGTCTACGCCACTCGGAAATGAATTGCGATATGTCAGCCATATGTTCATTTCGTTGAGCAAGATTAACAAACAATATCCACTCTTCGCGGTCAATATAATCGTATCGCCGAAGTAGCTCAATAAGAAAGGGAAGAGGAGTTATCCCGCCCCATTGTCCTTCCTTGCCTCTAATACCATCCGGGAATTGGAATCGGTTGATTTGGTTCATGATGACTCTTTCAGGTCGTTTGGCTGTCATAACATCAAGCCCGGCATCCGTAATTGTCCAGTATTTTGATTCAATATATGCCAATCCCAATATTTCCAACCATTTCTTATATATGCGAACAAGCGCCGCAATATCAGCAGGCAAAGCTGAAGATGGATCTGCGCTCGGTTTTATTACACCCCTATTCAGCAAGTCGCTGTGAAGTTGCAGCTCGGTATGGGTGTTCCATTCCCGGTCAAGAAAATGATCAAATACTGTTTGCAGAATGCGCTTAGCTGCGACTATGCTCGTTTTGCTCAGTGCCCGGGCTTTTGGAATATACCAATACGTAGAGCAACGTGCAAAACGGTTTAGAAAACTAATCCAGAATTGTCGTTGCTTGAATCTCTTGGGAAGGCTCTTCTCCAAATCCTCAGATTTCCATTCTGTATTTCTCAATCTGCGAACTCCTTTGTTGATGGGTGTTTGCTCCAGGTATCGGCGAAAGCCTCCTTCTGCGCTTTGGTATCGCTCATGTCAATCGACTCGAAGAGCACGTTATAGTTGCGCTTCGAGTTGAAGGGCGGATCTATGTAAATTAGGACCATGCTCTCATCTTCGATAGAATTCTTCAGAACATCGAGGCAGTCGCCGTAGAAGAGGCGGTTTTTCATCTAACTCTCCATCCGTTTCTTTTATGCCCTTTAATCCACACTGTTTACGAAAAATAATCGACATCATAGCGGGGAGAGCCGACTTCAGTCGGCTTCCTTATTAGTCTTGGTTTATCCAACTGTTTATAAGGTAGCCGACTGAAGTCGGCTCTCCCCAATTCCGATAATTAAACTCGGTTCACCCCATACTTACAACTGTTAACTGACAATCAATAATTATCTATCTGCGCCCGTTGCAGTTTTCCCGAGTAATCAATATACACGGTCTTTATCTCAGAGTAGAATTCATACACGGGCCAGCCGCCTTCGCGGTGTCCGTTGCCGGTTTCCTTGACGCCGCCGAACGGCATGTGACACTCAGCGCCGATGGTTGGACCGTTTACGTAAGTGATTCCGGCTTCGAGGTCGCGCACGGCGGTCATCGCCCGGTTTACGTCGCGGGTGTAGATAGACGACGAGAGACCATATATGCAGTCATTGTGCACCCGGACCGCTTCGTCGAAATCCTTTATCTTGACTACGCTCAAGACCGGTCCGAAGATCTCCTCCTTGAAAATGCGCATCCCCTGCGTCACGCCGGTGAAAACTGTAGGCGCATAGAACCAGCCTTTCGCATGGTCGCCATCCTTCAACGGGTATCCTCCAATAATGAGGTTCGCTCCTTCGGACTTGCCAATTTCAACATAACCATGAACAACCTCAACTTGAGCTTGATTGATGAGAGGTCCTACGGTGTTCTCCGGAAGCAACCCATCGCCGACCTTGAGCCCCTCGATTGCCTTAAGCAGCATATCGATAAACCGATCATGGACAGCTTCGTGTAGAATCAACCGGCTGGTCGCAGTA
>CAYYHI010000040.1:0-20390 GCA_964471745.1 uncultured bacterium
AATGTCCTACCCACCGGTTAATTTTTCACGAAGCGTTTTTTTTGCTCTGAACAGGAGCGACTCAGCCGACTTGACACTCACTCCCAGCGCATCGGCAACCTCGACCACCGGCATTTCCTCCCGATACCGCAGGTGCAAAGCAGAGCGTTGCCTAGGTGGTAAGCGGTTGAATTCAATTTCGAATCGGTTCATATCTTCATTCTTTTCGCTCGTTTGTACCGGTGAATCGGCTTCAGACGCTGTCGGTAACTCCTCATCCTTCATTTCCGACAACGAGAAAAACGATTTCAATTTCATTGCTCTTCTGCGGTTCAGAGCGCGGTTTGTTGTTACCCGGTAGAGCCAGGTCGTGAACAGGGCGGTCGGTTTCCAGGCGCGCGGGTTCTCCCACAACCGGATGAAGACTTCCTGGGAAACATCACGCGCTTCCTCGATATTACCACCGAGAATTCTGATCGCCAGTCGGAAGACCTTATCCTCGTGCCGCCGCATGATAATTTCAAATGCGGTTTCATCGCCGTCCGCGATACGTTGCATCAGTTCAGGGTCGGTCGGTGGGGCGGTTCGGCTGTTTTTTTCGGAGTAGTTAATCTCTCTCACTTACAGTAATACTGCCATTAGTTGAAAATATTTGATGTCAACAGGACGATTGATTGATTTTCCCAAGTCATAACCTTCCCAGTGGGGCAGGACTCCGTGCCTGCCCAATTGCGTCACCAATCCGCTGGCAGACGCCCTCGTCTGTCAGTAAATCCATTGCATATCAAGTACTTATCTGACAGACGAGGGCGTCTGCCAGCGGGTAATTCGAACTTTTTCAACAGGAACTAATTACACAAAGCAATAAATCTAATCTTACGTATGATTATGCAACTCTTCCGTTTTATTTCGTGGTTTCAGTGGTTAAATTTAAGCTTTCGTAACGGGATTGACCAATGTTTTCCCGTTTCATTCACATACATAAATAGATAGGATGGATAATGGTTCCAAACGACATTAAAAATTTAAGTCTCGCCGATGAAGGACGCCGGCGCATCCTCTGGGCTGATACCGATATGCCTGTATTGGCACAGATTCGTGAGAGGTTCAACGATGAAAAACCGTTTGCTGGCGTGAAGATGGCAGCTTGCCTGCACGTCACTGCGGAGACGGCAAACCTGATGCGTACGTTGTCCGCCGGCGGCGCTGAAGTTAGGCTCTGCGCTTCGAACCCTCTTTCGACGCAGGACGATGTAGCGGCGGCTTTGGTGAAGTACTATGATATACCGGTGTTTGCCATACACGGCGAGGATAACGAGACCTACTACAAGCACATATATCAGACCATTGAACATAAACCGATGTTGACGATGGATGACGGATGCGATCTGGTTACGACCATCACGAAAGAACGCCCGGAATTGGCTGCGGGGATGCGTGCCGGTATGGAGGAGACCACAACCGGCGTGATTCGACTGAGAGCCATGTTTGCTGAGGGTGCGCTGAAATACCCGGTTATTGCTGTGAACGATGCCGAAACCAAGCATTTCTTTGACAACCGTTATGGCACGGGTCAGTCTACAGTCGACGGCATAATCCGCGCCACCGATAAACTGATAGCCGGCAGCAGGGTTGTCGTAGCCGGTTACGGCTGGTGCGGTCGCGGGTTTGCCACCAGGATTCGCGGCATGGGCGCTTTGGTTGCCGTAACGGAAGTCAACTCCGTGCGCGCCCTCGAAGCTGCCATGGATGGTTTTATGGTTATGCCGATGGCTGAGGCTGCTGAGTGGGGGGACCTGTTCTGCACCCTGACCGGTGATTGTTCGGTAATTCGCAAAGAGCATTTCGAGAAGATGAGGGATAATGCAATTGTATGCAATTCAGGTCATTTCAACGTCGAGATAGATATTGATGTACTTGAGGAGATGGCGATGGAGAAGCGCGAAGGTGTCCGTGAGAATGTGGATCAATACCTTCTTAAAGATGGTCGTCGCATTAACCTGTTAGCTCAAGGGAGGCTTATCAACCTGGCTGCGGCGGAGGGTCATCCGGCGTCGGTGATGGACATGTCGTTTGCTGTGCAGGCGCTCTCGTCGGAATATGCTGTTAAGAATGATCTGTCGCTCGGCGTACATCCGGTTCCGGCGGAGATCGACGACACGGTTTCCCGCCTGAAGCTGAAAGCCTTCGGTATTTCAATCGACGAACTAACTGAGAAGCAGAGGAAATATCTCACCAGCTGGCAGGAAGGAACATAAGGAAGAGAATAAAAAAGAATACCGCCGTCGACCCAACGCGGTCGACGGCTTTTCAATATCAGGGACCGATTGGGAGCGCTGACACTCTTGTCTGCGCTTAAATTAGGACAAACAGGAGCTTATGTCCTTCCTATGTATTTATAATAATGAAACACGAGTAACAAGAGACCGTGCCACACGTTTTAATGTGTTTACGAATGTATATAGACGTATTAAAGATTTCATAAAACATTCTTAAAGATATTACTAACAATTTTTAAACATTATTTGATAATTTTAATAATCCGACAGTTAAACGTTTTCAATAGTAACACTTATAATAATAAGACTTACATAGTTCATTGAATTTCCTTATATTTTATAAGTTTAAATTATTCAATATATTAAAATCACGTGGCATTCTTATTGCAATCGATGCTAATTAGGGTCTGCTGAAAAACTCATTGAAATCGTCATCAACCCGCTGGCAGACGCCCTCGTCTGCCAGCGGGCAATTCGGACTTCTTCAACAGGAATTAATTAATGTAATCCCCCCTTACTTCCCCCCCCTACACAGCAGGGTGGGATTGCCGATTATCCCTACTAATATAACAAAGTGGCGTCGAATCCTAACAACTCGACGCCACCTTTTTGGCATTCCCTCTATCTGCTTAATCCATTCTATCCGCTTTGAATTTGAATTCCTTCTACTTCACAAGTTGAATCTTCCGCTCGAATTCCATCCCGCCGGCTTCAAACCTGACGATATAAGCGCCCGCAGCCAGATCCTCGCCGTTAATGACAACCTGATGCCTTCCCGCCGAAACCCACTCCGACGTAAGCTGCCGGATGTAACGCCCGGTGATGTCATACAGGCTTAAGCGAACGTAATTGTCCTTGGGAGTTACGTAAGTGATTATCGACTGCGAGTTGAACGGATTGGGAGTAACTGATATTATCCCGAATTCACTAACTGTAAGGTCGGATTCACCCTCCACACCGTGCGGATAATGAGCTACTACCAGCCGGAAATCGATCTCCTCTGTATCGGCGTCACCGCTCTCAAATGTATATTCTTCAGTCTCGCGCAAATCGCAGAGCCTCTCCCCGTCCTCATTTTCCAAACTGAAGAAGTAGTGGTAGTCAATCTCGCCTATGTTGGGGCAACTGATGACAAACTCGCGATCGGGCAGGTTCACAATCTTGACCGTGAATTCCCAAACCTTCTCGTCATCGAAGTCCATCGAACGGTAGTCCCACGTGTACTTACCGGGTCTGAACTCCCTTGCCTCGTGATCGAAATACAGGTGTGCATAACCCGAACTCATCGGCGTGAACTCCCGCGCATCATATAAGTCCCAACCATTCTCGGAAGCGGGATTGACAGCGATCCTGTTGTCCATATCGACGTAACCGCCATCAATCGACTGAAGCGCAAGCTGCAACGCCCAGCCTTCGTCATCGTCGCGGCCGGGTGATCCTCCTTCACCGCCCGGTCGGCGCGGCACGCCTCCTACACCGGCTGGATTAAAATTGACCGTTAAGTCGTAGTCGGCGAGATACGATTCAACCCATCCTCCCAACCAGATGTCCATCGACTTGGGATCATCGCCGTTGAACTCGTAGACTATATAAGCGCCTTCCTGTCCCAGATCAGGATCCCAGACATAGAGATGACCGTCCATCCAAGCATTGCCCGCGGCTGTCGCGATGGGCACGGTTCCGCTTTCGCTGTGCGTAATGGTCGTCTGACTCCAGTCGTAAGTATTGTGGAACGGGTTGGCGATTTGAGTCAAACCGCGATTTGCTCCGGCAGGATCACGGTCTATCGGGACACTGAATATCTGATCCTCCGCCACGAAATCGATGAATTGATCTGCTAAGATGTCGATAACACAATTCGCAACCACGGACTGTGCCATCCAGAAACCAAGCCCAGGTGCACAGTCAGGTATATTCTGGTGTGCTCCCTCCCCATAACGTTCGTACCAGCCGTTTGTTGCATCGTACCGGCTCACCCGCCATCTTGGATAACCAGGATCTGCATTGTTGTAATCGTCTTGAAATAAAATACCCGCATTCCCGTTATTTACGAGGCAGGGAATACCAAACATAAAATATTTATTGCGTGGTATTGCCTTGTGTACTCTGAAGAAATAGTATGCTCCCATATCCGCTCTTGTACTATCAGGATCAAGATCAGATTCAGGATCGCCGACATCAATGCAGGGACTGTCTTCTGTAAGATGGTAATCTCCATTTTCAGGATCAACAAAGAGGGGATCAACATCGATGTTACCCTCACCCCAATCTATACCACCACCGTTGAGCTCAATCCCGTCTTCACCGCCTTCGATATCCGAAAAATATACTCCAGTCCAAGCGTCACCCTCCCCAGCATACATCGTCACCGCCGCGTCATCGTTGTCCCAGATGATCGTGTTGTGGAGTTCCAGTTGACCGCCAGAGTTAATATATATTGTGCCATAATCTCCAAATCCCGTGTTGCGGCTGATGGTGCTGTTGATCAACGTTAAATAGGTTTCCTGGTAACCCCACGGATCTCCCATAAACATGGCTGAGCCAATCCCATCATTATCATGAATGTCGAGATGGTCCAGCGTCGAGTTACCGCTCCATATATGCACACCACCGCCGAATGCCGCACGGTTGTTGCTGATCACTATGTATGAGAGTGCTGGATCCGATTCCCAGGTACAGATTCCGCCACCATAAAAGGCTTCGTTGTCGGTGACGACAAGATGTGAAAGCGTTGGGTTGGAGTTATTGTCACAAAATATACCTCCCCCGTAGCAATAATCTTCTTCCGCCCCCAGACCCCCGTTCGGCCCCGACCCGTAGCCATTGCGAATCGTGAAGCCGATGAGCTGCGCTGCAGCCGATTCACCCGAACTAAATAACACGGTAGAGCAATCGCCCCTCCCCCATCCATACCCTCCGCCGTCGATGATGGTTTCGGAGATAAAGTCTTCATCCCCGGTTGTTATAAACCGGCTGCCTACGACGACATTGTTGCCGTTGAAGTTGACGTTCTCCTCGTACTCGCCCGGATCGACCAGAACGGTATCGCTGTCCTCTGATTCATCGATGGCTTCCTGGATGGTTTCGAAATCGTCAGGGACGTTGATCACTGTAGCGAGAGAGAATAGTGGGATAAGACACAGGATCGTGGTTGCAATAAATGGAATGAGACTGAAATTACGTTTCATTTAGTCCTCCAGAAATACGAGATTATTGAAGTTTACACCGGTCTCCGCTCTTCGCCAAAGCCTCCAGCGGTGCTGTCTTGGGGAGCTGTACCTCTTGGCGGCGGCACGGGAAACGGCGGCTCTTCTGCCGGAAAGGTATCGCCTGCAGCGGACTCGTCAAGGAGATCTATCCGGATAAGCTCCGGCTTGCGGTACTCAACCTTCTTCTGATGCGGTTTGTTGGACATTCTGGACTCCATCATCTTTATTTAGTCGCGTAGGGGCTGATTTATCACGCCCTTTGAGTACGTTAATGGGTACAATAAATTGACCCCTACGCCTTAGTTTGTAATATGTTAGCCTTATCCCTTGTATCTGCAATAGTATAACAATAATTCGCTAGATGCAAGTAAATTAGCAATTTCTTGCCTGAAACCTTAAATAAAAGTGGCGTCGAGTCTTAATCGCTCGACGCCACCTTTTATGCGTTTCTTCTATCTGCTTAATCTGCTCTATCCACTGTGAATTCCTTCTACTTCACAAGTTGAATCTTCCGCTCGAATTCCATCCCGCCAGCTTCAAACCTGACGACGTAAACGCCTGCAGCCAGATCCTCGCCGTTAATGACAACCTGATGCCTGCCCGCTGAAGCCCACTCCGACGTCAGTTGCCGGATGTAACGCCCGGTGATGTCATACAGGCTTAAGCGAACGTAATTGTCCTTGGGAGTTACGTAAGTGATTATCGACTGCGAGTTGAACGGATTTGGATGGGCTTCCTCCAAGGCGTAACCGTGAGGAACAATCCGGCGGGGTCGGTCGGCGGACAGCCTGTTATAATCGCATACCCGCTGCGTAAAGATATTATTCTTATGATCCTTGCCGGTGGCGCGCATGTCTATCCAGGCGGTTACAATGCCCGAAATGCCGTAATTCATCCTTGATAAAATTACCGCTTTCGGTTTTATCTGATTGTGGAAAGCATCGCAAATTACCTCCCCGTTATCAGACCAATAACCCATCGGATGGCCATCAGTGTCGAGGTGCGTGCCATAAATATCCGAATGAATGCCGGTCCGTTTGTCTTCCCAAACCACCCAGACCCCGTTGGACAAATCATGTACAACCTGTGGATTGATCTGATTGTCTTGCGCACTGCAGACCGCTACACCGTTTATATTGTCCAGCCGCGTGATAACTCGATTGCTGTCCGTAGGGCGTGAACTGACTTTCTGAATATAAATATCCAGCTTTCTGTTGCCTGAATTGTACCTGTAATCCACCCAGACAACCCAGATATGGGTCTCATTATCGATAGCAATCGCAGGCGAATCCTGGTTATCCTCAAATCCACAGATTACCGCGCCGTTTTCAATCCAGCGGAAACTGCCGTCAGGATTGATGAATTGACCGTATATATCTTTCCCGGATTCTTCTTCATCACGACTATCAGTCCAGACCATCGCATATCCGTTCTGGTGGTGAATTATCTGTGATTCAGCCTGTTTAAGCGGTGCATTGCAGATCACAATGCCGTTTTCTCCATCACCCCAGAGGAGGTTACCGTCCGCATCCACCCGTTGTGCCCAAAGATCAAAGTCGGTTATCGTATCGTCAGCCTGCCAAGCTAATACCGCGCCTCCATAGCCATCGGAGATGAGTGATTCAAGCGTCTCATCCTTCGTCGAAAATGTTATGCGGTGCATCTCTTCATTCTCACTCCAAAGCTTGTCACCATTGGTGTTGATATGCTGCATAAAAATGTTCACCCACGCTTCTTCAGTATCCCCCTTCCAGGCAACGTAGATACCGCCATTATCATCATAACAGACCTTTGGCGCAGCGCATTCAAAATTGTGATCCTCTTTGGAAACGAGCAAACCGGTTTCGTCCCAAAGCAGCTCTCCCTCAGATGATACATGCTGGGCATATATAGAAAAACGGTCATTGCCGGCTCGATGGTCTTCCCAGACTACGAATGTACCGCCCTCGTCGTCGTTGACAGCATCGATAATCGCGACACCTCCGTTAGTGCCGGTGAGAACCGGGATACCGTCGTTGGCAAGCATTGTTTCGAGGTGATTACCGGCATCGCGGCACTGCTGGATGTAAGGTACGGCGCCATCAGCGCCCCGGCGACCATCCAGCCAGACCACGTTGAAATAGTTATCAAATCGGGATAGAAGTTTAACTTCTTGAGCAACACCATCGACACTGTCAACGAGAGCAATGCCGTTCTCATCCCACTGCGCCTGACCAACCCGATTCAGCCTCTGAGCATATATTCCTTTACTCCCGTTTCGCGAGTCGCCCCAAGCCATAACAGCACCGCCGTCTGTGGTCCTGCGAATCAGCGGAGCTGACTGCGCACCCGGTATACGGCAGACAATAAGGCTGTCGCCCCAAGTCGGCGAACCGTTGTCGTTAAGGTGCTGAGCGTAGATGTCTGTTTCAGGCATGCCTAATTCGCGCACATCCTCCCAGACATAATATGCTCCACCTGCGTAATCTGCAAAGAGCCTGCCCGCACTCTGGTCACGATCTGCCGTGACGACGGGAACGCCGGTAGCCGGATTCCACTCCGTTGTCATTTCATCGACACCGCTGATGCGCTGTGAGTAAATATCGTATGTAGATCCGTCGTTGCGTTTGTCCTCCCACATGACAATAGCCGCTCCGTTGCGGGAAATGATGATACGATTGCCGATTTGCTCCTGTGCTACGGCGCATAGAGGCGTACCCGCATCACCCCAGAGCAGTTGACCGTTAGCGCTTATTCGCTGAGCGTAAATGTCCTTGTTGGATTCATCCAAATTCCTGTTGTCAACCCAGGTGATGAACGCTCCGTGTGATCCATCAGGACAGAGCTTCGGGTCTTCCTGCTGAGCGTCGCTATTGCATACGAGAATGCCCCGATCGTCACCCCAGAGCGGCTGACCTACCGGCGTAATACGCTGCGCCCAGATGTTGTCGATATCATCGATCCTGCCGTCCTTCCACGCAATGATCATGCCGCCCTCACCGTCGCTGTCGGCGGTGTGCTGTGTCTGAGCGCCGGCTTCCGCGACCACAACTCTACCGTTTTCGGGCCAATTCGGGTCGTTTTGTCCGTTACTGAGGACATGCATGGCGAAGATATCACCGTCATCGCCGCGTCGCTTATCGCGCCAGGCAAGAATACACCCACCGCCAACGTCTTCGACGATGCGGATGTCCTCCTGAATACAGTGATCCACGTTGCAAACGGTCACTCCGAGCTCAGTATCACCCCAGAGCCGTTCTCCGTCTACGTCGATCTTGGTACAGTGGATATCACCCAGGGTGTCAGCGGAGTGTTCCTTCCAGCCGACGAACCATCCGCCGTCCCGGGCGGGCCAGACAACCGGATCCTCCTGCCGGTTATCGTTATCGGAAATCCTTAAACCCTGATCTTCGAACTTAAGATTTCCATCGGTGCCGACAACCTGCAAAAATACACCCCGATCGGTATTGCGGCAGTCCGACCAAATGAATGCCACTTCACCGACATTCTGTCCTTCATATCGACCTTCACCGCCGCGGTACCATTCTACGTGCCATCCCTGTCGAAGCGGTACACCGTTCCAGGGATCACTGATTTCAGATTCCCACCAGATCCAATCGCGCTGTGCAAATGCAGGCAGTGTAAATGTTACAACCAGAAGCAGCGCAAGTGTAGTTTGTAGTTGCGTCCTATACATAGGATTTCTCCGTTTATCAGATCAAGGTTAGCGTCATTCTTTATCGACCGGTTCCGACTTTTGCTCCTCAGGTTTCTCTTCCTCGGGCTCAGGTTTCGACTCCGGGCGATTGACTTCATCCACGTAATTAAGCTTTAATTCGGAAATTAAATGTTCAAGAAATTTCTCTTCGTCGAGTGACAGATTACCCCGGCATTTCTCCTGAAGCATATCGAGGGTGTCTATCGAAAGTGCGGCTTGCTCGAGGTTACGCCTGATTTCACCGCTGACCGGGTCGGCAAGCTTGCCCAATTGCTGTATGGCAGCGGTATGAAAGGTCAGAATCAACCTGGTGAAAAGGAAGGACCTTTTTTCGCTTTCATTGCTGTCCATAATCGTCTTCTCCAGAAATATTGAACGAAAAACGGTCTTGAATTAAGAGGGGAGGTACTGGTGAACCTCCCTTTGCTATTATTATGTGTTGTTTAGAATACAAAATTAATTCGACTTGCTAAAGAAATTAAATCAAAGATGATATTTTTCCGAGATTCTTCACTTAACCCAGAATGACAACCTATTTGGATCCAGTATTTTGTTAATACACTCATTTCTCTTGCTTATAAGGGTTTAACTTTGAACCACCTTGGGATTGACTCTAAATCGATGTATTAACCCTCAATCGGAACGCTGCGTCTCTTCAATCTCTCGAATCTTATCTCTGATTTGGGCGGCTACCTCATAGGCTTCGATCTCAACCGCATTCTCCAACCGCTTATTCAACTCTTTGAGATGTTCGTTAATGTTTGGTGGCATCGCAGTAACTTCACCCATCCATCCGGCTTTATTCATAACCTCTGAATTTACATATATTGGCACCTTGGACTTAATTGCCAGTGCGATCGCGTCGGAAGGGCGAGCATCTACCTTGTTGACAGAATCTCCAACTTTATAGGATATTTCAGCATAAAAGGTATCGTTCCGCAGATCAGTAACCGTCACATCCTCAATCTGCCCCCCTGCCAAGTTCATCAGATCGTAAAAGAGATCGTACGTAAGCGGTCTTATGTGTCTTATATTCTGCAGCAGTAACGAGATGTTATGAGCTTCAGGGATACCGATAAAGATTGGCAGGAACCTTCTTCCCTCCAGTTCCTTCAAGATGACCATATATCCCTTGTTAGGGGACATACCGGTTATTCCAGTCACCTCTACTGGTTTTAAGTTCATCCTGAACCCCTTGAATATTTCGTTGATGGTAGAATATGTTGACTAAAGGAGAATTACGCTACCAAGATTCTCTATTTAAATATAATATACAATAATATCCCCCTTCAATCAAGAGAAAACAGAGCAAGTGAGAGATTAATACTTGCGATAAAGCCCAACAACTTTTCCGGCGACATAGAAACCGGGTGTACCCTTTTCCACGATGATCGGTCCAAAGTGCGGATTGGCAGGCTCGAGGCGAACCCGGTCTTTCTCAGGATAGTAATATTTGACTGTGGCTTCGTCACCGATGAGCGCAACAACAACGGTGCCCCGTTCGAGAGGCAGGTCAGGTCTTGCCAGAACAATATCACCGTCATGGATACCGGCTTCGATCATGGACTTTCCTTTAACCCTGAGCGCGAAACCGTCTTTGGCTTTGAAAAGGTCACTATCCACAAGGATAGTACTTTCGATGTTTTCTTCGGCGAGTAGTGGTTGACCGGCGGCGACCCTGCCGACAATTGGAATGCTGACGGTACCTCCCAAACTTATATCTGGCGGGGTTTTCAGCATCTCAATTCCGCGCGAGAGGTAAGGTTTGCGCCTGACGTAACCCTTACGTTCCAGTGCAGTGAGCAAACTGCGTACGGCATTGGTCGATCCGATGTTAAGGTGAGCTCCGATCTCACGCAGGGTGGGCGGTCGACCGTGAGCGTTAATTTGATCGGCGATGAACTCTATCACCTGGTGCTGCCTGTTGGTGATGGGTCTGGTTTTACGTTTAACGTCCATAGTGTCTCCATTAAAACTGCTTGTAAATCCTCAGGATAGAACAGTACTTTCCATTAAATATATTGAACTTTTGTGCCGTGCGCAAGTGATGTAACAAAATACTACCTTGAAAAAACAACTTAAGCAATTATTGATCTCTGAGATATAAGTTCACACGCTATCCGTCTGTACTTTATTTTACACCCTAATCCAGCGATAAGCGTGCTGCTACGTGTCCTCACGTTAATCATGCTGCCACGTGTCCTCACGTGGCAGTAGAGTGATGTTTCAAGCTTCAGGTGGGGACACCTGACGCCACGATAAATCCAAATATTCGTCATAACATACAATAGTATCGCTGGATTGGGGTTTACAATAAGCGCTGTCGGATTACCGTGCTCGAAACAATAGTGTATCGTTATTTGAGGATAACGCTGCCGACCTTGGTGGGTTGAAACAAATAATACGGACTCGCTCCAAGCCTCATAACTTTCCGGTAAGATGTGATACTATACAAACCCTCCACAAGGTTGATCAGGTAGTATAGCCAATGCAGATGTGGGGTGGCGTTTAAGGAATATCGACGGATGGATTGTTTAATTTCAAACAAGGCTCGGGGTCGGTCCAACCATAGCCAATCGGCAGAACCGACCCTATTCCCCTAAAGAAACTTCCGAAGGGTTGTTCCCCATCGAAAGAGCCCTTACAACGACGTCTACAGGGTGGCTAATCCTGCATTAACGCCGATGAATTATGACAACTTAAGACAGGGACGAGCCCCTCTGTTTATTATCCATAATCGTACCTCCCTTGTTAGTTAACGATACTACTGAGGGTAACTGCCTTCCCTCAGTTAAAACTATTTCGAGCCACCGGCAGGAGTCGAACCTGTGACCTGATCATTACGAATGACCTGCTCTACCAACTGAGCTACGGTGGCTTAAATGTGTGAACGTCCAAAAGTATGAAAGTGTGAAAGTAATGTCAAGTAAAAATCACACTCTTATCGAATAGCCACCGTCAGCGAGATGATCCTCCCCGTGATTACCCGTTTATAGGCGGTCGTACCAGGACGTGAAGCGTATCCTGCGCGGCAAGATCATCCCCGATCCAGACCTGACCTGTTATCAACACGACACCATTAACCTGACCGTTGAATACAACCTGGGTGTTAAAGCCGTTGGTTTCTCTAGGATCGAGCACTGCGTAAGGCGTTATTACACCCATCGTATCCGGATCGATAGACAGATCAACTTGATACCCGCTCATCGGGTCGCCGTCCTCGTCCGTCAACCTCCCATGAAGATACATATTCGCGCCGGTATCGACCTCGTAAATCTCACCTTGAGGATAAATATCCAGCGTCATAGGTGGCGGTGGCGGAGGAGGATCCGTTGCGCTGTCACAAGCTGCGCTGAATAAGAGTGCGCCGACTGCAATCAAAGCTGTCAACAGGTAGTTGAATATCCTGTGCTTTCCTATTTTCTGCATAGTAAACTCCACGTTTTGCATTGCCAATTCAGTTATCTTCTGGCGAGACGCGGGTCCATCGAACCGGGTATCCCTTAAAGACCAGGCTATTCATTTTCTTGGATGATCTTGGGGAGTGGTTCTCGCTTCTCAATCCATGACAATGGAATGTTTCGGGACGATAAAACCACGATACCGCCGACAATTGCGCAAGTAGTATCCATATCTCCACGACCGGCAACAGTCTGCCATAATGCGTTTTGATAATCGTCGAGGTTATATGCTGCACACCATAGACAATATGGAACCGTATCCTGAGCAGACACCTTGTAGCCACTGCCAAGCAATAACGCAACTTTGGTTGGTGGCGTCTCTTGGTGTATCAACAACGCTTGTGAAATGCCGTCTTTAGTCTCACCGTCCGGGATAAATTGCATAACTGTTTTCAGAAAATCAACACCGGTTGGAGGGCTTTCCATTGCAGCGATACAAGCCGCTACTGCGGTAGCTATCGCTCCTGCTTGCCCTTCCGGGTGAGCATGTGTGACTATTGCTGATTTCCTCGCTTCTTCAACTACTTTATTGAGATCCCCTTTGAAGAAGGCACCGATCGGCGCTGCGCGCATAGCGCCACCGTTACCATAAGAACCTCCATCAAATAATGCTTTGGCTGCTTGCTGCCAGTTTTCCCCCTCGAAGATTCTGGACAGCAAAGCAGCAGCTCCCAAGCCATAATTACGGGTTCGATCTTTAATATAGCCGACCACAAAGCGCTGTATTAATTCATCCGGAACGATTTCGCCATATTCATTCAAGACTTCTACTATTGAAATTGCCATCTGGGTGTCATCAGTCCATTTCCAGATTCCGGACGGTAACAACCTAAGTTCAATATCAGATTGTTTTCTAAAGAAAAATTGCTCACCAAAGGCATCGCCAACTGATAAACCATTAAGACTTACAATAGCATCGTTGATATTTGTATTATGCACAAATAGGTCCGTTCATTTGGTTTACCGTTAATAAATCATATCCAATTAACTACTGAAGACTAAAATACATCATTATCTTCTTGCGAGACGCGGGTCCATCGCATCGCGCAGTCCTTCACCAACCAGGTTTATAGTCGTAACCGTTATAAATATCGCCAGACCGGGGAAGGTCGTTATCCACCAGCCGGACGGTAGCAGTTCCCGCGCCTTGGCAAGGATCGAACCCCAGGAAGCCACATTAGGTGGTACGCCCAATCCCAGGAAGGATAAGCTCGATTCGACCAGTATTGCCACCGCAACGCCGAACGTCGCCGATACGAACACCGGCGCCAAGGCATTCGGAAGCACATGGCGGAAGATGATGCGCGGCGTGGTGAAGCCCAGCGCCTTAGCTGCGGAAACGTAGTCGATGTTCCTGACCCTCAGGAATTCTCCCCGCACAAGCCGTGCCACACCCGCCCAGCCGGTGACGCCGATGACGAACATGATGTTGTAGATGCTCTGTGGCAGATATGCCACGATAGCAATAATCACGAACAGCACCGGCAGGCAGATCATCACTTCGATCAGGCGCGAGATCAGAATGTCGACCCAGCCGCCGAAATAACCGGCTAACGACCCGAGGAATACGCCGATCGTGATATAGATAGACACCGCCACCACACCGATTGACAGCGATATGCGAGTGCCGTAGATCAGCCTGGACAGCAGGTCGCGACCGGTATCGTCCGTTCCCAGCAGATGCGACCACGAAGGCGGCGTGATCACGTAATCGAGGTCGTAGTCGTTCGGTGAAAACGGGATCGGCGGGAACAGTATCCATTCTATTTTACGCTCTTCGGACGATATAAGTTCATCCATTTCGACCAGTTTCTTGAATTTCTTGTTGCGAAACTCAGCGGGCCAATGCGACAAACCCAGATCGACCAGGTAACCGCGGATGATCGGGAAGTGAACTCTGCCGTCGTACTTGATTGCCAGCGGTCGGTCGTTGGCGATAAAATCCGCCGTCAACGCCAGTAGGATCAAGATGATCAACACGGTCAGACCGAACATCGCCAGCTTGTTGCGCCGAAACTGCCGCCAAACGAGGGCGAAGTAGGAGGAACGTTTGGGCTTTGTATTAGGCATTCTTATACATAAAAATTACCAACTGTGAAATCGAAGCCACGACTAATTGAACAGGTTGACTTGCATATTCAATGATTTGGGTGGCCAAAACACACCCACTACTATCCATGTGTTATGGGGATATACAGTCCCCATGAAAAACCGCGGATCACGATCTGGAGCACAGACCTTATTAAGAAATGCATTCTTGACACTTTGTGCAGCTTGTTCATCTGAGCCTAACCGTTTACTTTCTTTCAGAAACAAAACTCCCAATTCCCAATCTGTTATTAAGGCAGTGTGAGGTTTCTCGCTATCTTCACATTCGAAAATGTACTGAAATTTGTAAGGAATCTTCCTCAGTTCTTTTGGTGATATATCGAATATATTGATTTGCTTGATTATCGCTCGCTGCTTCTCTGTCCATTCTTTATTGTCTTCAGAGATTTTTATATCAAATACTTTTATAGGTTTAACTATTCCCATTGACGTCCTATCCTCATCATAGAGCCTCTTAAACTCATTCAATGTTCTATGTGGCATCTTATCTATTATACTGCATCGTAATCGCCAATTTTTATCCGTAGGTATTGGATCGCCTAATATCCTTATAGATTCCATAACCGGTCTTCTACTTTCGGGTCTAATATCGCCTGCTGTACCCTTCGGATATAAATCGATTTCAATCCATTGATATTTATGAAATTTATGATTTGGGTTTAGATACCTATAGTCAATTGGGTAAAGTCTAATCCATTCACCAGATTCCGTAACACCGCCAGTACACACTATCTCCTTGTATTTTGTTGACGGTGTAGGATATGTTAACACAGTTATGAGAACCTTCGTCCGGATTGGTTGCTCAAGCATTCTTCCGTCCTCAAGTGTATAATTGGTAATTTCGTCTCTCTTCTAACGGATTTGGCGATTATAGTTCTATGGCAATATTCGGGATCTAATTCCATACACACTAATACACTTGGCATGTTCTTCATAATTCCTGAAATTCTTAGCAATATCTCTTCAAAGTGATTTTCTATGTCTATTTCATATCTTCTGAATAGGGCTCGATAGTCTCTTAATGATTTTAAATCCCTTCGCTTCTCAGAATCGATTCCAAGCGTTTTACAACTTATGTATTTTATATTGAGATAACCACATATTTTACACAATGTTGACTCATGAAATCCATATCTTCTTGCTATTGGATTTTTTCTGACATCGATGATACACTGAATTCCGTTTCGTAAAAGAATATTAAGAAAACCATCGACTTGAAGTCCTTCATAACCAATGGTATAAATAGCAATAGAACCCACTGGTCTATTAATTAATTTTTTTATTTCGCTATTTATTGTATACCAAGGGTAGTTGTCGTAAGTGTGGTCCATGAGTCTACGGAGTGAGATTGATTCGAATTTATTAAGAATATAATCCACATCCCTTTTTATACCTTCGGGAATATAACCATTATAAGCATTATCATCCTTATTCGCTATAGACAAAAAATCATTCTTAGAGCTGATAATACCATTGCTTTCAAGCTTCATAAGTTCTCTATAAAGCGTGAATGAAAAAGGACCATGTTTATAAGGTACAAATTGATAAAAAGCAGAACCACCCTTAGACGGAGTGCTTTCCGATAATAAGAAAGCCCACTTCACCAGTTCTAACCGTGAGACCTCCCTTCCTGCCTCCCATATCATATAAGCTATTATCCTTTGACGATTAAACAATAGATCTCCTTTGGAGGAATTAAACCTCGTAATTTTCGTAATGTGTTAATGGATTCCCGCCTGCGCGGGAATGACAGACAAACAGACATTCTCAACAGACACCACTTAATACAACCCCTTCAAACACACCACCGGCTCCTGCGCCAGCAGCATCCGTATAACTGAAAGATCCGGCAGACCCAATGCCTCTGAAATGGCGTTGTCTATCTTCGCCCGCACCGGATCGTTATCCATCTTCAGGCACATCAAACTTTTCCCGCAGATCATTATACCAATCGTAAGGGATGACTTTATCATAATGCAAACGACCGACAATTATGCCGGGGTGAATCTTAAGTTCATTCGCATAATCAATAATCGCTTCCCGGTTGGGTTGTCCTGCACTCACGAGTTCCGCGAATCTTTCCGGTGGAATTAATTGATCCTGGGCAAAACGATTGGCTTCATCCTCAAGAGGATCATTCGATACCTTCTTGTCGGTATCTATGATGATCTTCTGATTTGAATGAAGGAGGATATGACCGAACTCGTGAAAGAGTGCAAACCATACGAAATCAATCGTTCGCTGTCGGAACGACATCTGGATAATCGGTGTCTTGTTTATCCAACGTGTGACACCGTAAACTGGCAATCCCGTGAATCCCTTTATAATAATAACTGCTACTCCGCAATCGGCACAAATACGGATTAGATTTCTGGTCGCTTCATCTGGTTCGTTTAAGGAAAGACTACGAATCCTATTCAATGAACTTTTCAAACAATCCGGATCGTATTTTTCAAGTTCCCGTTTTTCAAATTCCAGTTCTCCAAGCCGGAACCACACCGCCAGTTTTTCATAAGGCAACGAGAAAGTGGGGCTTCTGTGAAATGTTAAAATCCCCACGTTAATGTAATTTTCCAACGCTTCAAAGCTCGAAACGCGAAGAAATTTTAACCACTGTAATACACGCGCAGAGCGATCTCTCAGGTCCTCAAAATAACCTCGACGAACCATTTCTCGATATGGGAAACGTCTCAATGCTGATGTTTGTCGTTCGAGTTCGCGCTGCTCCTGTACTCTGGCTCGAGTTTCCTTGTAGGACTGCTCAAGGGACAGCCAGAAATCAGCCGGTACGCCAAGAACACACTCAAGCTGGATCGCAGTATCCTCTATTATGCTCTTTTTAGCATTAATTATCTCGCTGATCGCCTGTTCCGGACGTCCCATACGTTGAGCCAGCTCAGCTTGACTCATTCCCGCAGCATTCAGAAAATCACGGATGGTTGCTCCGGGCGGAATAGGATAGGGTGGAAGATAGCGATTGGGCGTGTGGATATGCTTAGCCATTGTGATAATCCTCAATGTCAACTATGCAAATTGAGACAACGCTTTCGATAATTATCGATCCGTCTTGTGCGCATTCGTAATCAACTGGTACAAAACAGATTCGCCAACCATCCGGTTTGCTTATAATGTCTACTGCCCACATTTCCTTGCGCTTTCCCTTCAACTTATGCCTTCGAAGTGGTGGTGTTGTTGGAATATCAGACAACCTCTGGAAATTGGCAAGTTCCTGTAATCTTTGGTACAATTTATCGATATGTTTCTGTGTCGGGAGTTTGCGACGAGTTACTGCGGGATAATTGCAAATCCTGCGAATTTGATTCGAGCCGAAACAGAGTTTCATGTTACATCTCTAATATGCGAAAAATAATTGTGTTTGTCAATAATATAATTCATGCATGGGGTGAAGATATGATTTTTTACAGTCTCACCAACTCCTCCAGCGTCTTATCCGTCCTCACATTCCCCGTATTGAGGGTTGAGACCGGCTCGAATAGCAGCGCATGGCATTCCTCGTCGGCGACGGGGCGGTGGTCGACGCCGCTGGGGACGATCACGAACTCGCCTTCACCCACTTCGACAGTTGAATCGCGCAACTCCAGTATAAACCGTCCCTTAACCACCAAGAACATCTCGTCCTCGTTATCGTGATGGTGCCAGTCGTAGGTTCCCTTGAACTTCACGACCTTGACATACTGCCCGTTCAGCTCCCCGATAATATAAGGTTTCCAGTACTCGCTGAACAACGAGAACTTCTGTCCGATGCTGATTTTCTGGATTGTCATCTAACAACCATTTCTCTTTTTCAGAAGAATCCTGCCCAGCAAGCCGGACAGGCCACCCTGCTGATCGTCCGACAATCTATGTAAGATCTTTACCAAAGAAACGACATATTTTGCATTTATCTTTATCGTCTCAGAACAATATGGGCATTCTTTTGTGTTACCTATCAGAGCTTTTTCACCTTTTATAGCTTGAGCAAGCTTTTCAGCCTGTTCTATTATTTGTGCTTGTCGATACTCCTCTTGACACTTAGTCACAGTGTCCTTGAGCAGTTTTGGATCGGTTACAAAGCGACTCTCGCGTTTCAGAAATGGGCAGCTTCACATCCTCTGTTGTTGAAGCTCGGTATGGGCGTGGCGCTGATTGGGAGCGCGGAGCAGTCAACCTCCCGCTCACTACCGACCACCTAACGCCCGAGTTCACCTACCGCCGGGCCATCAAGACTCACTCCAACATACATCACTATGCTGGTGCATAACCTCTGAAAAACCGAGCGGCAGGCGGTCAGGTTCAACGATTTGTTGGGGCACCCCTTTTCAATGGTACTCTAAACTATTACAGTTTTTCTTTCATTACCTCTAACATCTTCTCAATATAAGCACTCCACGTAAAAGATTTTACCGATTCATGAGCATTAATACATAATGTGTCATATGACTGATGATTCAATATGTTTTTAATGTTTGCGCATAATAAATCCAAAGAACTGTTTTCGCAATAATATCCAAATCCAATTTCCATTCCAAAAGTTTCTACAAATTCGCTATATGGTGTCACTATAATAGGAATATAGAAATACATTGCTTCAAGCATTGCGGAAAAGGCGCCCCATTTTGGTGTGGTATTTACAAATATTTTGGCATTCTGAAGCAACGAATAATATAATTCTCTTTCATTATCCTTTCCTTTATCCAAATATCCATAACAATTAACTCCATTAGGTAGATTACTAAAATCACTATCATTCATGCCAATAATATTTAATGATAAACCAGGGTATTCTTTTTTCAAAACATCAAAAGCATTTACCAGACATTGAGCTCCTTCTATGTACTTTCTACTTCCAATAAAAAGTAAATTGTTTGAATTTGACTTTCTCTCTAATATTTGCGATGCCGTTACATCATGTAAAGAATTAATAACATTTCCTAAGTAGAAAATACTCTTGTGTTTATAACGATTCTTCATATATTCAGCCACACCCTGGTAAAGAGGAAATATCAAATTCGAACCTTCTATCTGACTATCTTCTCTCTTAATACACCATTTTTCAAATATGTCAGGTTTTCGATTCTTAAAATAATTAATGTAATGGTCGTATGTCCAATCACAAAACATAATGGCTGGCTTTTTTGTTAATCCGGTAGAGGAAAAACTAAACGTCAAGAATATATTAACTTCTGAGTTTTTATAATTTTCTATTGCTTTCTTTATTCTAAGTCTTACGTCAAAGAAGTGAACAAGAGAACGAAAATATTTATATGTAGTGTTTTTGTGGATCATTCTCAATATTCTTAGACAAGTTTTATTATAAATTCTATTTAGAATTGGGGATGGTCTTAAATCCACCCGATTCACCTTTATTCCCTTTGAGATTAAGGTTTCAGTAAAAAAAAATGGCACATTAGACCAAGTTCTTATATTACTAGAATCCCCATTTGCATACACTGTAACTTCTTTAATTGTATCCATAATATTCTCGCATTAAATTGTGGTCTGCAACAACTGTGGTGCGCTAACGCCGGTGAGGGACAAACCACCCCCCGTAATGTAGCAGAAAAAAACGCTAAAAACAAATTAACACTGCTGCAACTGGCTGAAAAACTCGGCAATGTATCCAAAGCCTGCAAACACATGGATTATTCCAGATCAC
>CAYYHI010000041.1:0-20303 GCA_964471745.1 uncultured bacterium
CAGCCGTTGGAGGACGGTTTTATCACCGTTGCCTGCTTCCTGCAGCCGGACGGAGCGCTGGACTATTTCGAGCAGATCGGTGAAGAGATTGAAGATCTCAATCAGGAAAATGAAGATATTGAGATTGAGATCATAAACATCGAGCTGCAGGAGGTCATAACCCCTGAAGATTCGCTTCGGTTGGACAGCCTCAGAGCGGTAAAAGCTGAGAATGAGATCGAGGTTGGTCTGAGCGAGGTGCTGCAGGATTCCCTTGATACCTGGCTCGACGACCGCTTCAAGTTGTCCGTCTGGATGGATAATGACACGGTAGAATACTATCCGGGTGCAATCTTCCTTGATTCATCCTCATTGGGTGCTGATGGGGTTCCCATGAGCTACCTGGAGGATCAATCGATTGTCTGGGGACAGGGTTTCTACCTGGCGCCTTTCGACTCGGTGAGCGACCGGCGCGGCATGACCATTCGTCTTGACCTGGACGAATTCTGGGTTGCTGACGGAGGATGGGATCTTGTTGATGGAGCCTACTATCATCCTGCCAAGCCGGAACGGGCGGTGAGTTACACGAATCAGTATCCGATCCGTGAGTGGCTGGATCGGATGACGCCTGCAGGCTCACATACCGTTCACTTCAGGTTTGGCGCTGCAGGATTATCGACCAAAGTTACCGCTAGTCTCTATGTAGTATACAAGACGGCGGTGCGACGATGAAGAGCAAAAGTGGTTTCATCGTTTCCAAATCGAGGAGGAATTCGATGTATAGGAAACAATTAGAGCGCCAGGCAGCGCTCGTCGTCGTCGTCTCGCTGGTTCTCCTGCTTTCAGCGGGAGCGGTTCAGGCAGCGGAGGTTCAGAAGGTCGGCACAACCGGTATGCAGACACTGAAGATTGCAACCAGTGTCCGCGCAATCGGTATGGGTGAAACATACTGTGCGGTTGCCGACGATATCGAATCGATCTTCTGGAATCCTGCCGGTCTGATCCACCTGAACGGGACGGCGGTAATCTTTTCACAGGTAAACATGCCGGCTGATATCCATTTCAACACGGCTGCGGCAGCTAAGAAGATAAACAATAACACCGTGTTGGGATTTCATCTGCTTGCTATGACTACAGACGATATGCCGGTAAGGACGATCTTCATGCCGCAAGGCACCGGTGAAAACTTCATGTGTTACGATATCGTGATTGGCGGTTCGTGGGCGCAAAGACTGCACGACAGGTTCACCTTCGGAATTAACCTGCGTTTTGTAACATCCAGCCTGGATGATTCAAAGTATAACGGCTTTCTATCCGATATCGGAACACTGTATGAAACGAATTTAAGATCTCTGAAAATCGGAATGTCGGTACAGAATTTCGGTCCGGATATTGACTATTCCGGAACCTACGACGATTTTCGCGACCAGGGTCGTCGAAATCGAGCGGAAGCTCAAATCGACGATTATACAGACGCTTCACCACCGACGATTTACAGGCTGGGATTATCGGCAAACTTTTTCGATATGACCGGAATCGTCAAGCCTGAAAGCTTCAATGCCTTGATGGCTATCGAGATGAGCCACCCCAACGACAACCGTGAGCGGCTCAACTTCGGTGTGGAGATGTGTTATTTGAATACTCTCATTGTTCGGGGTGGTTATAAGCTGAGATACAAGAACCTCCTCGGATACGACGAGGAACGCTGGACTGCCGGTTTCGGTATCAGAATTCCCATACCCGGCGATGTTAATTTCACGCTGGATTATGCCTATATGGATTTCGGCAGGATAGCGGAAGCAGCGAGCGGTTTCATGGGAAGTCCGCACCGTTTCGCAGTCGGTTTAGAATTTTAACGCCAGGAGGATAATAATGAATGCAAAGAACTTCTTGTTGATTTCGCCGCTGCTCCTGGTGTTGGTGATTCTCTGGGGGTGCGAGCCGGATGATCCGGGCTGGCCCCTGGCAAATCGCGCCCCGGATACCAGGATCACAGTGGCTCCTTTAGACTCAGCGGAACATGACCATTATGTCTCGCCGTCGGTGATGTTCCACGTACAATGGTTTGGACACGATCCGGATGGTCTTGTGGCGGGTTTCTGGATCCAGATCGATAACGCTGCGGAAGTCTGGACAACAAAAGGCGACAGTGCGATCGCCTTCGAAGCATTAAGGCCTGATCCCAACGATCCGGCGCGCATGCTTGGAGTTCACACCATCAAGGTGACTGCTGAGGACAACTATGGACTCAGAGATCCATCACCTGCGATGCGGAGCATCTCGGCGATCAACTACCCGCCTGTACTTGACAGGATCGTGGCTGATTTCCCTGATTCTGCTGAAACCGGTCCAGGGATCGGTTTCAAGGTCGAATGGAGTGATCCCAACGTTTCGGGAGTGCTGTTCAGACTTTCGATCAACGGTCTGCCGGTTTCGGGATGGGATGCACGCAGTCAGTATCAATTCTACGACGCTTCGGATGAAGACATCCTGGCATCCATAGAAGAAGGCGAGGTGCTTCCGATTGATATTGCCTTCCTGACCATCGGAGAAATGAACACGTTTTCGGTTGAAGTAAAAGACCTCGGCGGCGCCATTAGCGAGCCTGTTGAAAGGCATGCCGTTGTGGTCGATACCGTCTATCCCGTACTGACTGAGTTCAGTGCAATGTATGGGACGACCCAATTCTTCCGAGACGGTTCTATATTTTACCGGGATAATCGATCGACTACACTGACGATGGGCGGATCGGCGGCGGATTATTATGGCGCCGTTCAATCATACCGCTATCGTCGGTGCGGCCGCGCCATAGGCGACACGACCTGGTCGGAGTGGGGCGATTGGTCTGAGTGGGGTGAATCATCCGCTGAGTTTACCAATCTGCCTCTGGGTGAATATAAATTTGAGGCACAGTGCCGCGATTTTGCCGGTACGCTCGGAGATACACTCGACTATAAACTCTCAATAGTCGAACCTGGTTTCGATCAAATGAACATCCTTATCGTTGACGAGACCAAGGACGGCAACGGCAATCCGGGAAGCCCGGACGATCCGCAGTGCGACGGTTTCTATACGAACATTACCGCTTGGATGGAAACCGAAGGCTGGACAATATCTAACATCAACTACGCTACACACAAGGTCAGGGATACAAGTTATGTCTCACCGCTGGATGTTTTCGATAAGCGTATCATCATCTGGCATGGGGACGACCGTTCACAGTTGCTCCTGGGAGACAACCTGACCCTGCTCGGTCAATACCTGGATGCCGGAGGCAAACTTATTCTCTCCGGACAAAATGTTCTAAGCGCACCTACCGATGAAGATTCAATCCTGCTCAAAAACGATTTCACCTATGATTATCTCAGAATTGGCGGTGGTCAGTTGAATGATGAAAAGCAATTCATCGGCATGACCGGCAATGCAGACATCGGCTGTCCGGATGTCGCCTATGATCCTGCCAAAATACCCGCCAATTGGGATGGTGTGAACTATACCTGGGTCATGACGCCCGAACACCGAACCGAAGCGGCTGCTTACTGGCATGGCAACCCGGATACCACATCCTTCGAAGGCGGTGTATGCTGCCTGCTAAACTTCTCGCCCGTCAACCCCTGGCGGACGATTGTGCTTGGTTTCCCGTTGTACTTCACCATGGAAGACCAGGCAGCGGTGTTCATGCGGTGGTTGATTGAGCAGATCGAAGGGTGATAACAATCGATCACGAGTGAATTTGAACGAGTGAACAATAGTCGGCTGCTCGTGATGACTCTCGTTGAATTATACAATGCCCCGCCGTTCTACTACGGTGGGGCGTTGTGATTTTGAGTGGTGTATATACTTGACTTCAGGATGGTTTCAGCATATATTTTCTAAGTTGAGATATTTAAATCTGTTTAGTTTTGTATTCTTGAAAAGGTTCGAATTACCCGCTGGCAGACGCCCTCGTCTGCCAGATAAGTAGGTGATATACATTGATTTTACTGGCAGACGAGGGCGTCTGCCAGCGGATTGGTGATTATTATTACGAGTTTTTCAACAGGTACGATTAATGTAAGGTAACTGGATGCAAAAAATAGATACCGAGAAAAAAATCCGCATTATCCTCGCCAAACCCGGTCTGGACGGACATGATCGAGGGGCAAAGGTGATGGCTGCCGCGTTCAGGGACGCCGGTATGGAGGTCATTTACCTGGGTTTGAGGCAGACACCCGAAATGATCGCTGAGGCTGCGCTGCAGGAGGATGTCGATGTTGTTGCGTTGTCCATACTTTCAGGTGCTCACATGACTATTTTACCACGGGTGAGAAAGTTGATGGACAAGAAGGGGCTTGATGATGTGCTGCTGACCGGCGGCGGAATTATTCCACCAGAGGATATGGAGAAGCTCGAAAAGCAGGGCGTGGGTCGTCTGTTTGGGCCGGGTACGCCCGTTACTGAACCGATTGAGTATATCCGTAACTGGGTTTCGGAAAACAAACCAGCAACTACGTGAGGTCTGTATGTCTGGACATTCAAAATGGGCTACCATCCGACGCAAGAAGGAGAAGCTTGATTCAGCGCGCGGTAAGATGTTTTCCAGTCTCATCAAGGAAATCACCATCGCAGCTCGCACAGATGGTGGTGATCAGATCGGTAATCCCCGCCTGCGCACGGCAATCGAAAACGCCAAGGCTGCCAATATGCCCGCATCCAACATCGAAAGAGCAATTAAGAAAGGCACAGGGGATCTGCCCGGTGTGACCTATGAAGAGATCACTTACGAAGCCTACGGACCCGGCGGAACCGCACTACTCATCGAAGTTTTCACCGATAACCGGAATCGAACAATCAATGAAATCCGTCATATACTGGGCAAGAACGGCGGCAATATGGGGGAAGCCGGTTCAGTTGGCTGGATGTTTAACCGCCAGGCATTGATCACCATTCCTGCTGAAGGCGTTGACGAGGATGAACTGCTTATGGCTGGTCTGGACGCTGGCGCGGATGACATTAAGCTCGAGGAAGATTACTTCCAGATCTGCGCGCCGCCTGAGAAGCTTGAGGATATCAGATCAGCGATTATTGAAGCCGGTTTTCGTGTTGAGTCCGGTGAAGTGGCAAAGGTTCCGCAGACCGAGGTTCCGGTCGATGGAACGCAGGCAAAGCAGTCACTGCGTCTGATGGAAGCCCTTGAGGATCACGACGATGTTCAGAAGGTCTGGTCCAACTTTGATATTCCTGAAGAAATGTTAGAGGACGAATGAAGGTCGTCGGGATTGACCCCGGGCTGACGGCGACAGGTTACGGAATTGTCCAGCGAACCGGCAGTCGAATCACCCCCCTTGGATGGGGGGTGATTCGCTCGGGAGATGGGTCTCTGGCTGAGAGGTTGAGGAAGATCTATGATAAAATTTCAGAGGTTCTCGCCGCACATTCCCCGGATGTCGTAGCTGTGGAAGACATATTCACCGGGCGTAATCCGCGTTCCGGGCTGCGCTTGGGTCATGCGAGGGGCGCGTTGATTCTGGCAGCGGCTAAGGGCGGGTATTCGGTCATCGAATACCCGGCAGCAACCGTGAAGCAAGCTGTAGTCGGGCGGGGACGTGCTTCAAAACAGCAGGTTAAGTACATGGTGGGCAAGCTACTGAACATCCCTGAGGATAAAAAAGTGGCTGAGGACGCAGCCGATGCACTGGCGGTAGCGTTGTGCTGCATTATCCGTGAACGAACGCCCGATAAGTTATTACAAAATAAGGACACTAAATGATTGACAGGATAAAAGGCAGGTGTCTGCGTAAATCACCCACTGCGGTGGTAGTCGATATTGGAGGAATCGGGCTGTCGCTGGCGGTATCGCTCAGCAGTTTCGAGCAATTGGGACCGGTAGGAAGTGAAGTGTCACTTCATACTTACCTGCATGTACGTGAAGACGCGCTGGAATTATATGGTTTTGTAACAGTTGACGAGCGTAACCTGTTCGCAAGCTTGATCAAGGTAAGCGGTGTGGGTCCCAGGATGGCTCTGGCGATTCAGTCGCGGTTCTCACCAAACGAACTGTTTCAGGTTGTTGCGGATGGCGATGTCAAGCGGCTGACGACGGTCAAGGGAATCGGTCGCAAGACTGCCGAAAGACTGATGGTCGAGCTCAAGGGGCGGCTGGATGTTAGAATTGTCGAAGATATGGCGCCAATATCCACGGGCGTTTCAGTGGTAAGCGAAGCGATTCAGGCGTTGGAGGCGCTCGGATTCACCGTCCGACAGGCGGATGATGCGGTTAGGCAGGCACGCAAGACGGTGGGAGAAGACGCCCCGGTGGAGGAGTTGGTGAGGACTGCGTTGAAGGGGTAAATTCTAAAGGATTGGTGAGACAATTGTTATTGTTTTAGTACGCCCACCAGGAATCGAACCTGGAACCTAGTGATTAAGAGTCACTTGCTCTGCCTAATTGAGCTATGGGCGCATTCAGTTTTTGCTATAAGATAATGCAAGCTTAAAATATAAAGCACAACGTCTATCTTGTCAACATCCGTCTCTATTGATTATTAATTCGTAATTCGTAATTCGTAATTTGCGGGTTAAGAATCAAGAATCACCATCACTTCAGCCTGTCCGCCAGTACAACCGTACACTTCGCCGAATGAACTTTCCCCCCGCGGCTGTCAACTGCTTCAATATATATAATATACCGCCCGATCGGTATAAGGCTGCCATCATCGTTTCGTCCGTCCCATTTCAGTGAGGGATTGTGCGACCCAGCCGGAATGTTCGACGCCAGTCGTCTGACAACTCGTCCTGATAAATTGTAAACATCAACCGAAATCTTCGCCACCGCTGTCGGCAGATCGAAATAAATGCATGTCTCTTCACCCTGATACGGATTGAACGGGTTCGGTTCCACCCTGACGCTTAATGCCATTCCGGGCTGGACCTGCGTAAGGCTGTTCTGACGTCCGGCTGTGTGTCCGTTCAGGTCTGCGCATGGACTCCAGTTGTTCATATCCAAACCGGACACAGTCACGTCTATCCTCTCCCACGACCTGCCGGCGACCTTACCGGCGTCCGAACCGTACTCGATCTCATCTATGGTGCTGCCCATTTCATTAACCAACCTTAGATGGTCGCCGTCGTCATTCAACCTTACCCAACTCTCGGGAATTATCAACTGAATAAATGGTTCAATTTCAAGCCATTCAGCAGTAATAGAATCCTCAGCGATGATCAGATATTCGTCTGGTGTTATCTCCTTATCGATCGAGATCAACAGAGCTTCATTTCCCCCGGCGTCGATTAGGCGCCAATCCTTGAGATTAACGACCTCTTCCGCCTCGTTGAAGAGCTCGATCCATTCCCCGCCGGTAGCCGGATTCGGCATGATTTCATTGATGACAACGGCAGGAAGAGGTATAGTCCGGATAGCGATTACAAGAATGATGCTCCGTATGAGCCTAAGATAATACCTCATTTTAACACCCCTATTAACCATTCGAATCAACTCTGAAAGCGTCCTTAATATGCTCTATCTTCCATTCGTCGCCTTTCACCGCTGTCATAAGTATGGCATCGAAGCGAACGCCGCCTGCCGGAATCTCGTGTTGTGAAATATAGTGTGAAGCCGCAATCTGCATGTGCTTTCTTTTGGTCTCATCGATCCTGTCTCCCGGAAACCAGCCGCCCGGATGGTGTGAGCTCTTGACTTCGACAAAGACAAGGTGGTCGCCATCTCTGCCGATGATATCGATCTCGCCCTGCCTGATGTGATAATTCGTATCGAGGATGCGCCATCCTCTGCGCAAGAGGTAGGCAACTGCCACCTGTTCCGCCGAGGTTCCGAATTCGCGCGGTGTCTGTTGAACGTCGTTACTGTTCATCTTCAAGTGAAAACCTGTACTGCCTGACCGGATTGAAAGAGTATCGATGGTGAGGTGTCGGTCCGTACTTATGGATAGCCCTGATATGTTCCCGTGTTCCGTAACCCTTGTTGTGCGCAAAACCGAACTGCGGATAGAGCCGGTCAAGCTTTCTCATCAACCGATCGCGTGTGACTTTGGCTATCACCGACGCCGCAGCAATCGACCTGCTGAGCCGGTCGCCGCCAATAACAGCCTCGCCCGTAACCATAATATCCTTCGGAAAACGGTTGCCGTCCACCAACACGAAATCTGCGCATTGCTTCAGTCTGTTGACCGACCTTTCCATCGATAACATCGTCGCTCTCAGAATGTTAATTCTGTCAATCATTTTAGCGGAAGCCGCACTAACTGCAGCCGCCTGGCTGTTCTTAAGAATATACTCAAATGCTTCTTCGCGCTGCAATTCAGTCATCCGCTTGGAATCTATCACGCCCGGAAGGTCTGTTCCCGGTCGGAGGATGACCGCTGCAGCAACCACCGGTCCGGCGAGAGGTCCCCGTCCGGCTTCATCGACACCTGCTACACGGCTAAATCCTTTATGCCATAGTTCTCTTTCGAATCTTAGCCAGTCGATATTCTCAACTTTGTCAGACTTCATTATAAATTCTGTTCTACTTGATTGAAACCTATAGAGCAAATAGTGATTGTTGAAAAACTCATTGAAATCGTCATCAACCCGCTGGCAGACGCCCTCGTCTGCCAGATAGGCTCTTGATATGAATTGATTTTTCTGGCAGTCGAGGGCGTCTGCCAACGGGCAATTCGGACTTTTTCAATAGGAACTAAATCGTCCCGAAAAACCACCTGCAGAACGGTGAACTACGCCAGTCAATCCGCTGCCATTCAGCCCTGCCGGATTTGATACCCGGTTCGAATAACACGCCGCCCTCTTCTCCGGTATGATGAACCTCAACACCCTCGGATTTCAATTGCTCGATAACTTCCGTGCTCAATGGAGACTTCATCGCATCCCAGCTTCCCGATCGTGTCACAACCGTCTTTCGAGGCTTAACCGCGGCGATGAATTCCGGCGAGCTGGATGTCTTCGAGCCGTGATGCGGCAACTTCAACAATTCTGCCTCAAGCCCACCCAGCCTAACCAGTGCAGCCTCGCCCAGATGTTCCACATCGCCGGTTGTCAGCAGTCGAAGGCTTTGCCCGCGTCCTGCCGGGACTTGCAGTTTCATCACCACCGATGCGTCGTTCGTCGACCAGCTTTTCGCTCCTGGAGGGGGACCAAGGACGGTTAGATGATAATCAGGATGAAGCCCGTATATACTATCACTTGTAAATACATGGTGCCAGGATAATTCTCTGGCTGTTGATACCGAACACAACCGGGCGTATGTTAAAGTATTGTTCTCTTTCAAGCTGGCAAGCGCCAAATCTACCGGGAATTCATCGACGACGCCGATCAAACCGCCAATATGGTCTGCTTCAGGATGGGATGCAACCAGTATGTCCACTTTCTTCACATCATAATGATCGAGAAACGCCGTAACCGAATTCCTCCGGTTTCCCCATCCCACGCTCCCGCCGTCGATAACCGCCGTCCGACCATCGGGAAAGAACCAGACCTGCGCATCTCCGTTGCCGACGTCGAGAAACCACGCCTGGAAGCGACCGGGGAAAGGGATAAATCCCTGGTAGGCTATGACGGTCAACAGAAGCAGGAAAGCAATCGTCAGCTTTGCAGGATATTTCCTTCTGCTGATGACAAGCCATACAGGCGACAAGATAACAATCAGGATCAGTATAGGCGATAGATGACCGTTCCAGACCGGCGAGAAGTCTGAAAACAGATGTACAATCCATTTGAACAACAGGATAGCGCCGTTAACACCGTCGGCAGCGAGTGACGCCAATCCCGACCAGACAAAAGAAGATCCGACTGTAAACCACGCACCGGCAAATATAAACGCCAAGAGAGGAATGGCAATGATGTTGAAAACCGGAGCTCCGAACGCCATCATCCCGAAATGATATGACGTCAACGGCAGGACAAACAGCGTCGCTGCGCAGGAAACCAGGAACGGATTGATAACATACAGCCATAACAGCCGCCTGGATTTACTTTTCACAGATCCGAGGAATACCTTTGCTCGATCTCGGGTGGGAAGATACAGTATTATGCCGCCTGCCGCGGCGAATGAAAGCTGAAATCCGGCGTCGAACAGATCACCCGGACGAAGACAAAGCACAACCAGCGCCGCGAACGCCAGGCTATTTATAGGTGGGCTCCAGCGTTTCAGTATCGGTCCGGCGAGGAACGCCGACGCCATGATCGCTGCGCGCAGCGTGCAACTGCGCGGAGGAACCAGAATTAGAAACAGCAGTATCCCGATCACAGCCAGCGATGCCCGACCAGCGACTGAGAGGCGGAAAATCGACCCCAGGGCAATCAATATCGCTACCAAAAATCCCACATGCAAACCCGACAACGCCAGCAGGTGCGACAACCCGGTCATTCTGAGGTTTTCCACCAGATCTGGGTCCACGTCCCGGCGGATTCCTAATAACAGCGCTCTCAGCAGCGGTGCATGTTGACCGCCGTACTGCTCTGTGATTCGGATTATTTGATTTCTTGCACGGTATATCGGTGATTGATGATTTGATATGATCTGCAGTTTATCGAATTCGGTTGATTGCAGAGCGCCTATGAAACCGTTGCGTTCCCGCCAGGCTTTCGTATTGAAATCACCGGGATTGCGCTGCGGTCTGTTGGGACGGAGAATGCCAGTAATCCCGATCATCATCCCGGGTTTCAACTGAGTCTCAGTCGAATTCCGCGTAACCCAGATTTTGCCGTGAAGCCTCGCATCCTGTGCGGATTTATCCACCGGTTTACAGCATCGCATCGGGAAGTAGGTACTGCTCCCGCGAACAATCGGAGGTTCTATAACAATACCGGTAAGTTGTATCCGGGTCGGCGGGAAATCGTCAGGCGGCAAACTTGCGAGATAGATAAGCGCGCCTGATGAAACCAGGGTCAGGAGCAGCAGCCACCGTCCGATGGATCGTCGGTTCAGAAGAATGGAGATCGCCAGCGATAAGGCGGTTATCGTGAAAAGTAGAGGTAATGAAAAATTGTTCCACCTGGCGATTAGAATGCCGGGTGCGAGAAAAAGTACGACCTTGAGTGCCGGCAGCTGGCGCAGGGTCATTAGTCGGTTGATTCGGCAGGTTCTACCTTGAGCAGCATCCTGTTTACGCCGGTGACCTTAACGCTCTGACCTTTTTTGATTTTGGCGGTGGTTTTAGCTTTCCAGTGCTCGCCGGCAACCAGTATTTCGCCGGTCGGGTCAAGATCGGTCAGCGCTTCGCCGATTTCGTCGATCAGCCCTTCACGACCGGTGGCAACCTTGCGGGCTTGCGCCCTCAAGCCCATACCGACTACAAATATGGCGAACAGAACAGTCGCTATCACCGAAGGGATAATAACCTTGAGAGAAATTTTCAATACCGGTATACTCGTATCGATCAACATCAGCGATCCGAGCAGCAGCGATGCGGCGCCGCCTATCGTAAGAATGCCGTAGCTTGTCACTTTAATCTCCAGTAAAAGCAAAATGATACCGAAAACAATCAGGAGAATACCAACAAGGTTGAGCGGTAAAGTCTGAAAAGCGAAGAATGCCAACAGCAGACAGATCACCCCGATTACGCCCGGATAGATGGCACCAGGATTTGATAACTCGAATATAAGACCGTAAATTCCAAGCATCATAAATATATAGGCGATATTCGGGTCGCTCAACCGATTGAGCAGATTCTGCCGCCAGTCCATCTGAAATTCCCTAATCCTGACCGTTGCCGTCTGCAAAGTATGCGTACGGTTCGCCAGCTCAATCGTGCGACCGTTGATGGACCTCAGCAGGGTATCGACATCGGCGGCAATCAGGTCTATCACGCCCTTTTCCAGAGCATCGGTAGCAATTATTGATGCGCTTTCCCGCACAGCCAGCTCCGCCCATTCCATGTTGCGCCCGCGCTGTTCGGCGATGGAGCGTATTAACGCCACAGCGTCGTTGGTTACCTTATCGCTCATAACCGACTGGCTGGTCGAGTCGGACTGTCCTTGTCCCGGCATTCCACCGCCTCCGATGGTTACGGGATGAGCCGCGCCGATATTCGTCCCGGGCGCCATGACTGCGATATGTGCGGCGAGGGTTATGAAAACGCCGGCGGAACCGGCTCTGGCGCCGGAAGGTGAGACATAGACGATAATCGGAACATCCGCCGCCAGGAATCGCTGTACTATATCACGCGTCGCTTCCAACAGTCCACCGGGCGTGTCAAGCTCGATTATCAACGCTTCGGCTTCATCCTCTTCGGCAAGGTCTACCGCTTCCATCATGAACCCGGAACTGATCGGGTTGATAACGCCGTCGATCCTGATCTTATGCACAACTCCGGCTTGGGTTGTGTTTACCAGTAGCAGCAGCGCACCAATCAGAAATGAAATTCGCTTCAGCATCCTCTTAATCCTCGATAAGTCCAGTTACTTCAACCGGTCGCAATAAAACGTTGAATATCTATTAGAATACTTCAATAATTGCAAAAAGTCAACTTTATAACACACAATTTTGACTATTTTAACTTGCTTAATAGTTTACTCTCACCCTAATCCAGCGACAATCTAATAAGCATTTTGAATTCAAATAATTGCGATTCTCTGTCGATGTCATTCTGAACGAAGTGAAGAATCTCAAAATTGAACTCAAAATGTATATCCAGTTGCAGATTCTTCACTTCGTTCAGAATGACTACTGGAAGGTATCGCTAAATTACGGTCTCATATAAAGGGGGAAACCAGTAACATTAAACCCTCACTACTTCAATCCTGTCCCTACCGCCTTTATCCGCTCGATCTGCTCATCGGTCAAGGCTTGCGGTTTACCAATCAACCGGGCGATGAACGTAACCTTCGCACAGAATTCAAGCCGTTCCAGCCGGTGGTAGGCTTCGGTCAGGGTTTTCCCGACGGTCAGCGAGCCGTGCCTGTCGAGGATTATCACATCGTGGTTCTCGATTAAACCCTTGATAACATCGGCTCCTTCAGGAGTTGAGGGCACGGCGAAGGGAGCGGTCGGAACCTGCCCCAGGGTCATGATCGCTTCCGGAAGTAGATTGTTTTCAAACGATATCCCCGCCAGACTCAAGGCAACCGTATAGGGAGGATGCGCATGGATGACCGCATTAATATCCGGTCGCCGATGGTAGGCTTCGAGATGCATCGGAGCCTCGCTGGTCAAACGACCTTCCGCTGAAGTTCGTCCCCTGCCATCGCAGACCAGGAGATCATCTTCGGTCAGGTCACCCTTGCATATACCAGTGGGTGTGAAGAGAAATTTATCCGGAGCAATCTTAACCGAGATATTTCCATCGGTTGCCACCACGAAACCGCTATCGTACAACTTATGCGCAACCTTAATAATTTCATGTCCGGCGTGTTGTTCATTCATCAGTCACCTTCGTTCACTATTCTTCACTTGCGACACCATCCAGCATCCTGATAATACGGTCGGCATATTCGAGCAGTCGGGGATCGTGAGTAACCATTATCACTGTCTGCCCCTGTTCTGACAGACGCACCAGGAGCTCCACGATCTCCTGACCGGTTTTCGTATCCAGGTTGCCG
The DNA here is from genome assembly GCA_964471745.1 of uncultured bacterium. Taxonomy (GTDB): domain Bacteria; phylum Electryoneota; class AABM5-125-24; order Hatepunaeales; family Hatepunaeaceae; genus CAYYHI01. The sequence goes on from CAYYHI010000041.1 coordinate 13,513, forward strand.
GTCGGTTCATCCGCCAGCACCACCGAAGGGCTGCTTGCCAGCGCCCTGGCAACAGCGACCCGTTGCTGTTCGCCACCCGAGAGCTGCGTGGGCAGGTGATTCATTCGATCTCCAAGCCCGACCTTATCCAATGCCCCCTCGGCTCTGTCAAGCCTTTCCGATTCCTTCAACGGACGATAAGAGAGGGGAAGCATCACGTTACGAAGCGCGGTAACACGTGGCAGGAGGTTGAAATTCTGGAAGATAAACCCGATTGTCCGACTGCGAACGCGCGAACGTTCGTCGTCACTTAGATCGCTGACATCCTTGCCGTTTAGGAAATAGCTCCCCTCGTCCGGTCTGTCGAGCAGTCCGATGATGTTCATCAACGTGGATTTACCCGAACCGGATGGACCGGCTACCACCAGGAAATCACCTTCGTTTACGACGAGATCGACGCCTTTCAGTGCTTGTACGATCACCGAGCCCATCGGATAGCGTTTGTGAACGCCGTCGAGTTTTATCAGGGGTGTATTATTCAACGTTGATTTAATTCCAAATGAAGTAATAATGTTTGAGTAAAAAAACGCTTATATCTATCTCATGTAACGTTATTCCCGCTTTCCAGACTATCCGAGAATGATTCAAAGCTGCTGTCACCTCTCCGCAGGTGACAGCCTAATTATAACCCTATCATAGTGTTGCTGTCACCTGCGGAGAGGTGACAGCAGCTGATTCTCTTATTCTCTGACACACTGTTTCGCGGGAATGAGAAGTTGGTTATCTATATTTATGATATTACACTTATTAAGCATTACCTCAACACCTTCCCCGTCGCCAGTTCGAGCTCCCCGAGCGCCACGTAGAACTGGGTTTCCAAGTCAATCTGGTCGTTTTTCGCCTGGATAAAGCTGATCTGGGCGGTGCCAAGCTCGATAACCGTTGCGCTGCCGAGCCGATACCTTTCCTGTTCGAACTTGAGAGTTTCCTCCGCCCAGCGGCTGTTCTGCGCGGCTACCTGAACCTGTTCATACAGTGAAATCATCTGATCGGACGCAACCCTTACCTGGTGGCGAACGTTTTGGTCGAGCTCGAATGCTGTTAATTTCGCCTGTTGATTGCGAACCTTTGCCTCCTGGAGCTTAAGCGATCGTGTAAAGCGGTCGAACAGCGTCCATCGCAGGTTCAAGCCCACTTCCGAATACCGGTTGCTTGGCTTAAGCGTGTATGCTACGTCAGCGCCGGACTTCTCGGAGCGCGAATTAAAATAGGACGCTGTCAATGAGGGTAAATAGTCGCCTTTTGCCGCCAAGTGATCGTTGTGGGTCGTCATGACAGCCAGCTCGGCGGATCTGAGATCGCCTCGTAATTTCACAGCATCCGCAGTCAGCGTTTCCGCGTCCCAGTCCGGTTTGAACGGTTGTGGAAGCTCCGCGAATGAATAGCTTGTATCGAGCGGCAGATCGACCAGGATGTTGAGCTCCTCGAAAGTCCGCCGCCGTTCCAGAACAGTTGACAGGCTGTCGCTGAGCGCTCTTCCCAGATCGACCTCAGCCTGCAGAACGTCCCGCTTCGTCACCGAACCTGTTTCAAAACGGGTTTCGGCAAGCCTGAGCTGCAAGCGCCGTTGATCGACGACTTTCGCGGCGAGTTCGAGCCTCCGCTGAGCAGCGATTGCTTGCGCGAAAGCCCTCGTTATCTCAGATCGCAGAACGAACCGCTCGTGTTCAATGCTGCTGTGCCTGCTCCTGTTAACTAAAGAGCTATTTTTCAGATTGAGATAATTGCGTCCGCCGTCAAAAAGTATCTCTTCAACGGTGACGAAATAACTGGAATTGCGGCGCTTGCCTTCCGGCACCTCGTATACAATTGTCGTATCCGGTGTGGTTACCATATAAGGGAGAGTTACAACTTTGCCGTCAGCATCGACGTAGGTTGGACTGTAATATTTCGATTGGTCGATGCCATAACCCACGTAAACCGACGGCAGGAACTGACCCCAGGCTGCCATCGCCCCTGGTTTGTCAAGCTGCTTCTCGAGGGTTGTGCGCTGCAGCGATGGATTGCGTTCCAATCCCCACTGGATGCACTGATCGAGCGTCACCTGCGCTGATACGGACGATGCATATCCAGTAATGGACAAAGCCGCCAACAGGATTAAAGGGATGTATCTGGTTGTCATATCATTTGGTCAGTCTGAGTCTCCAACTGGAGCATGATGCAACTTCACGCTCAATTTGATCAGCTGGAAGTAGAGGAATTCCTGATGAGATTATTCGCGCCCGGATTTCAATTAACCGCTTACCGAGCTGTGTTTGCGGTTTATAGGTTTTAACAGCATCCATTTCCACTTCTATCGTATTAGTATAGTGAACTTTCATCTCCAGCCTCACTTGTTAATAATATGAGGTTAACTTAAATTTTATCAGCAATATAGCTGAAACACAGCTCGATAGTTGACAATCAGTCTTAACCTACCGGCTCAAGTTCAAAATGCATACGGCAGTTCAAGGCTAATGATACTTTAAGTAAGGTACTTAAAGATAATCTTTCATACTCACCGCATTCCAAACGAGCGATGGCTGATTGAGTAGTGCCGATACGTCTGGCAACTTGTGTCTGAGTTAAACCGGCTTTATGGCGGGCATCTCTGATTCTTTCAGCTAATTTAAGCTTTCTCCGCTCCTCCTCAACCATTGCAGCCAATTCTGGGTCGTCTAACAAGCTATGTTCGATAATTTTGATTGCGTCTGTAGTTTTTTTTATTGTGGACATACTAAAACTCCTTAACGAAGGTATGCTTATCTGGATATTGAGAATAAGCCTGTTTTCTATGAATCGCCAAGTTAATGTCTCTCTCTGGAATGGTATCCCTTTTTGTTAATGCATGAGTTAGAACCACAGCTTGTAGACCATGAAAGAAATAAAGAATGCGATAATTTACTCTTTGCCACGACCAGCGAAGCTCGAAAATACCTTTACCAAGATAATCTGCTTCAGGTCTGTGAAGTTTATGTCCTTTCTCATGCAACCGGTAGATTCTGGCAAATCCTTTAGCTTTAACCTTTTTAGGTAAAGTATGCAACCACTCAAATACTGGTGCATATCCTTTATCATCCATGTAGAAGATGATCTTGATATCACTCATCGTTATAGTATAGCAAAATTGTTATATTAAATCAATAGGTTAAGTGGTTGATTTGACTTTCAGTTTACATATTTGACACGCTTTACATCATGATTACTATGAGAATTCCAGATAAATCCCACTGCCAAACGATTTCCCCAATCTGCCCTTAACCAATTCAATCGCTTCATCGGAACAATCGATCCCAATCCATCTCCTGTCCAGCTTCTGTGCCACGACCAACGTTGTGCCGCTGCCGCAGAACGGGTCAAGTACCGCGTCGCCGGAGCGGCTGGATGACTGGATGATCCGCTCCAGCAATGCTTCCGGTTTCTGAGTGGGATAGCCAACCCTTTCATGCGCCATGTTGTTAATCGTCGGGATCTCCCAGAAGTCGAGCGCTTTCTTGAGTTGACCTTTCATCTTTTGCGACGTCGCCGGTATTTTCACTGCCGTGAAATAGTGTTCGTTCGGAATCTTCGAGTACCAGAGTATATCGTCATGCTTGCGGGGCCAATAACGGGGTGAACTGCCGCCAAGCCCATAGCACCAGACGATGCAGTTGAGGAAATTATCCCGACCGAATATCCCATCCAAAAGCAACCTGATATAAGCGCTGGCATGTTGGTCGCAGTGCAGATAGATCGAACCGCTCGATTTCAACACACGATGCAACTCGACCAGGCGCGGCGCAAGCATCAGCATATATGCCATTAGACCGGTTTCACCGACGATTTGTTTCAGCGCATGCAGTAATCCTGATAAAAGGTCGTTATTGCTTTCGATTACCTCCTTATATACTCTATCAACAGAATCGTTCCATTGCCACCTGTCATCGAAAGCCTTCGTTCCGACAGTATGGACTGTGCTGTTGGCGTTCCCGGACAGTGTGACGTAATCCCGGTTGCTGTTGAAGGGGGGATCGAGATAGATCAGGTCTACCGATTCGTCAGTCACATGCTGTCGCAGGATATCGAGGTTGTCGCCCTTGTATATGTAGTTGCCGGATATCATGTGTTTTCATGCAAACAGAGCATTCAAAATACCAAAGCAGACGAACATCGTCCCGATCGAGCTGACTGCCCGTTGAATGCTGATCTCATAAAGCAGCGTTAAACCAATGCTTAGTAACCAGACCTGCCACACTAAGAACAAATCAACAATGGATATAAAACTGCTGAAGAACTCACCGACAAGTTCAGGTGTGAGGATGAGCGTCAGGTTGGTCGGCAGGAACAATCTGTGGTTTATTAACTTTAACGGGATATTCAAGAGCATGGGAAAACCGCTGATTACAGACGCCCAGGCGACCATCGAAAAGACCCTTCTGTAAGCTGTCCGCTGGCTAAATCCGAATCTTCCGACTATGAGCAGAAGCATCGCTATACCCGCGGTCCCCAGGATGATGGTAAGAGGAGCTTCTATGAAAACCAGAAATGGAGCGCTGCTTATCATCCGTTCGATGTCCCTGATTGCAATCTCATCGCCTACGCCGCGCACATCCTTGTACCAATCATGGAATTCAGTGGTTGAGTAATATTCGTACACTTCCGGCAGCATAGTCAGTTTCAAACCGGTGAGAGCAACGATGACGAACAGTATGGGCAGCCAGTAACCATTCTCATCGATCACGTGCGATAATGTACGTCGGGGAGCCAGCACTATGCCGATGAGGCGGACCGGCAACTCCCTGAGGTGTTCGCTAATTGTTCCTGAATTATTATTGTTTTTCGTCTCGTTCATCAGTCGGAAACGTGAAATCACGGTCTATTTTGCTGCGGCTTCTGGAACGACCACGTATCTCAAGTCTGAGCTCTTCAACGTTGGCATTTATCACACTATCCTTAATCGAAAGCAGGTATTCCCTGGCAGCATCATAATCATACGGGATTGTTCCGTCAAGTATGGCATCCTCGATCCTGCCCTTGAGCGCGCCGACTACCGGACCTGGCTCGACGCCGCAGATCTTTATTATCTCTTCACCGCGAACAGGCGACTGAAATGAACGCATCTTATCGCGGGCTTCTACGTCCTCCATACGATGCGCCATTTCATTGAAGTTTGCCAGGTAGCGGTGAACTAACTTCGGATTGGCGGTGGTGATGTCGGCACGGCACAGTATCAACTGGTCGTCGAGATTATCACCGGCTTCGAACATCAGCCGGCGGATGGCGCTGTCGGTGACGCCCTCGGACGTCAGGTTGACCGGTCGCATGTGTAGCCGTACAAACTTCGATAGGCGGTTTGTGTTTTCCTTGCCGAGCCGCAGTCGACGACCGATTCGCCTGGTTATCCGCTCTCCGATAACCTCATGACCATGGAACGTCCAGCCCAGGTCAGGAAGAAACTTCTTGGTTTGCGGTTTGCCGATATCGTGGAGCAGTCCGGCAAATCGAACCACAGGATCCGGGCTGTTCTCCACAACATTCTGCATAACCCTGAGCGAATGTTTTAGGACGTCCTTGTGGTGATGCTTTTCGACCTGCTCCACACCGCTCATCGCGGTTACTTCCGGTATTATAACATCCATGAGACTGCTGTCGATCAGCAACTGCATGGCTCTGACCGGATCTGCGCCGGACAGCATCTTCCATATCTCCTCGCCGATTCGTTCTATAGCGACTATCTCAAGGCGTGTCAGGTTGTTACGGATACCAAGCCAGGTATCGCGCTCGATATTAAAGCTCAACTCTGCTGCGAAGCGGATGCCGCGCAGCATCCTCAGCGGATCATCACTGAAGGTTACCTCTGGCTCAAGCGGAGTGCGTAGGATGTGGTCTTCCAGGTCGGTGAGACCATCAAACAGGTCGATCAGTTCCCCGTTTTTCGGTCCCGTCAAACCGAACGCCAGCGCGTTGACTGTAAAATCACGTCGTTTAAGGTCCTTGTCGATTGACACCGGTTCGACTGTCGCCGGTTTCCTGGAGTCGGGAAGATAGCTCTCGGCTCGAGCGGTCGCAAATTCATAGTTTCTGTCGTTATATCTCAACAGCGCTGTCCCGAAACGCGAATAAACCTCAACCTTCCCGGACTTTAAATGACCGGAGATTCTACGCGCCAGTTTAACCGCATCACCGACAACCGCAATATCAACGTCGCCGACATTCCGCCCGATCAGCAGATCGCGAATACAGCCTCCGACGGCATATATTTCATATCCACCCTCGACTGCAATCTCTATAAGCTCTGACGGAACATGACGAGATATTTCCGTGTAAATCTGTCTTTTATGTCTGTCTGTTTTAATGGTGGCGTCCTTTGCTGCTTCGTGTAGGCTATTGCATCCAAACTTAAATAGTGACTTACCGAATAAACCCTGAAAGGGTTAATCCGTGAATAGCCACCTGCGTCAGCCGGTGGAAGATAATGCAAATCCAATCACAAACCCGAAGGGGTTGAATAAACAAAAATTAATAAATTTACCCTAATCCGGCGATAATCGTGCTGCCATGTGTTCTCAAATTAAGCGTGCTGCCACGTGTCTTCACGTGGCGGTAGAGTGCTGTTTCAAACGTCATGTGGGGACACATGACGTCACGATAAATCCAATTACTCGCCAAGTTTCTTAAGCCCTTCTCTACGCAGCTTCTTCAACCGTTTGATATCTTTTGCCTTACGATCCGCAACTTCCGGAGACAGATCCAACTTCAATGCTTCATCCGACAGCTTAACTACCTCCCGCCAG